>CAZJCX010000059.1:3452-7640 GCA_964544425.1 uncultured Verrucomicrobiota bacterium | reverse complement strand
ATCATCACGCCCGCACTGATCATCGGCGCGATTGCCGAGCGCATGAAATTCGCCGCCGTCCTCCTCTTCGTCGCGCTCTGGATGTTGGTGATCTATTTCCCGCTCGCGCACATGGTCTGGGGGATTGACGGCCTGATGAACGGCGTCTGGAACGCCAACGCCAAAATCAAGGCGATTGATTTCGCCGGCGGCACCGTGGTTCACATGTCATCCGGTTGGTCGGCCTTGATCCTCTGCCTGATCGTCGGCAAACGCCTCGGGTTCGGCAAAGAAATCATGGCCCCGCACAGCATGGTGCTCTGCATGGTCGGCACTGGCATGTTGTGGGTCGGCTGGTACGGGTTCAACGCCGGCAGCGCGGTCGCGGCGGACGGCGTCGCCAGCAATGCGTTCCTGACCACCACGCTCGCCGCCGCGGTGGCGTCGGTCGCGTGGGCGGTCTGCGAAGCCATCACCCGCGGCAAAGCCAGCATCCTCGGTTACTGCTCGGGGATTGTGGCCGGCTTGGTCGTGGTCACACCCGCGTGCGGGTTCATCACCCCGACCGGCGCGGTGATTATCGGCATCAGCGCCGGGGTGATTCCGTTCTTCGCCTGCGTGAAGTTGAAGGCCAAACTCGGTTACGACGACGCGCTCGACACGTTCGGCGTCCACGCCGTTGGCGGCACGCTCGGCGCGTTGTTGACCGGCTTCCTCGCCACCCATGACGCCAATCCGAATCTCGCTCTCAATCTGAAAGACGTCGTCGGCAACACGCTCTGGCTCCACCAACTCGCCGCGATGGCGTTGACCGTCGTGATGGCGATCGTCGGCACGGTTATCATCGCCTACATCGTCAAGGCCCTGATCGGTCTCCGCCCGACGCCCGAAGTCGAGCGCCAGGGCCTCGACATCAGCGAACACGGCGAAGAAGGCTACCTCCTCGATTAGGACGGACGCGACCGCTGTCGCACCGGTGGGCCGGGCGTCCCCGCGAGGTCAGCCCGACGCTCGCGCCACCGCGGCGTCCGGTCCGCGCCCGTGGCGGCATTCGGGCTTGCTTGGCCGGGAGGGCGCTCCTAAAGTGCGCGTGGCGCGTTGATGAAACATTCGGATTTCGTTCACCTGCATTTGCATACCGAGTACAGCCTGCTGGACGGGGCGTGCCGGGTTTCGGATGTGGTGGCGAAGGCGCAGCGGAACCGGATGCCGGCGATGGCGCTGACCGATCACGGGAGCATGTACGGGGCGGTGGAGTTCTTCAAGGAGGCGAAGGATGCCGGGTTGAAACCGATCATCGGGTGCGAGACGTACATCGCACCGGCCTCGCGGTTGGAGAAGAAGGCGTCGAGCGCGCGCGACGCGGCGTACCACTTGATTCTGCTGGCGAAGGACGAGACCGGGTATCAAAACCTCGTCAAACTCGTCTCGGAAGCGCACCTGCACGGGTTCTATTACAAGCCGCGGATTGACAAAGAAATCCTCGCGAAACATTCCAAGGGGTTGATCGGGTTCACGTCCTGTTTGAAGGGCGAAGTGCCAAACAAACTGCTCGACGATCAGGTGAAAGAAGCGCGGGCGGCGTTGGATGATTACCGGCAGATCTTTGAGCCCGGGGATTTCTATGTCGAGCTGCAGGATCACGGCCTCGAAGCGCAAAAGAAGGTGAACCGGTCGTTGCTGGCGTGGGCGAAGGAGTTCAAGCTGCCGCTGGTGGCGACCAACGACGTGCATTACACCGAGCACGATCACTGGGAAGCGCACGATGTGTTGATCTGTTTGCAGACGCAATCGAATCTCGCCGATCCGAAGCGGATGCGGTACGACGCGGATCAGTTTTATTTCAAGACGGCGGAGGAGATGCGCGCGTTGTTCGCCGATTACCCGGACGCGCTCCAGAACACGCTCGCGATCGCCGAGAAATGCAGCCTGATGCTGGAGTTCGGCAAGCTGCGGTTTCCCGTGTACAAGCCGCCGGAGCCATTCACCCGGGAGGGATATCTGCGGCACTTGGTCGAGCAAGGGTTGCGGGACCGATACAGCGTGGAACTGAAGCAACCGAAAGACGACCGGGAAAAAGGGCTGGTCGCGCGCGTCGAGCACGAACTGCGCGTGATCGAAAAACAGGGATTTACCAGTTACTTCCTCATCGTCTGGGATTTCGTTCACTTCGCGAAGAGCCACGGCATCCCCGTCGGCCCCGGCCGCGGCAGCGCGGCCGGCAGTCTGGTGGCCTACGTGTTGAAGATCACCGACATTGACCCGCTGAAGTACGGCTTGTTCTTCGAGCGGTTTCTCAATCCCGAGCGGGTGTCGCCGCCGGACATTGACATGGACTTCTGTTACAACCGCCGGCCCGAAGTCATCGAGTACGTCCGCCAAAAGTACGGCGCGGATCGCGTGGCGCAGATCATCACGTTCGGCACGCTCGGCGCGAAAATGGTCGTGCGCGACGTGGGGCGGGTGATGGGGTTGAGCTACGGCGAGTGCGACCGGATTGCGAAGTTGATCCCCCCGGACTTGGGGATGACGCTGAAAAAGGCGCTCGAACTCAGCCCCGAACTCAAGACCGCGTACGACACGGAGGACGCCACCCGCCGGATATTCGATTACGGTTTCACGCTCGAAGGCATCGCCCGCAATTCCAGCACGCACGCCGCCGGCGTCGTCATCGGCGCGGAGCCGCTCGACAACATCGTGCCGCTGACGCGCGGCACCAACGAGAACGACATCATCACGCAGTACTCGATGAACCCGCTCGGCGATCTGGGCCTGCTGAAAATGGATTTTCTCGGGCTGAAAACGCTCACCGTCATTCAGGACACGCTCGATCTCATCGTCCAAACCACCGGACAAAAAGTGGACATCAGCGCCATCCCGCTCGACGACGCGAAGTCGTTCGATCTGCTCAACAAGGCCAACACGATCGGCATCTTCCAGTTGGAATCCGTGGGATGCGCGACCTGTGCCGGCGCATCGGCGTGGATTCCATCGAGGTCATCAACGCCCTCATCGCCCTCTACCGGCCCGGGCCGATGCAGTTTATTGACGACTACATCGCGCGCAAACACGGCAAGGTACCCATCGAGTACGACCACCCGGCGTTGGAGCCGATCCTGAAAGAAACGTTTGGCATCTTCGTCTATCAGGAGCAGGTCATGCAGGCCGCGAACGTATTGGCGGGCTATACGCTCGGCGGCGCCGACGTGTTGCGGCGCGCAATGGGCAAAAAGAAACCCGAAGAGATGGAAAAACAGCGCGCCATTTTTGTCAAAGGCTGCGCCGAGACTCACAAGATTCCCAAAGCGAAAGCGGAGAAGATTTTCGACACGCTGGCGAAGTTTGCCGGGTACGGCTTCAACAAATCCCACAGCGCCGCCTACGCCGTCGTCGCCTACCAGACCGCGTGGCTCAAGGCCAACTACCCGGTCGAGTTCATGGCCGCCCTGCTCTCGAACGAACTGGCGAACACCGACAAAATCCAGTCGTTCATCCACGAATGCAAACAGATGAAGATCGAGGTGCTCCCGCCCGATGTGAACTTCAGCGGCGTGAAGTTCACCGTGGACAACGGGCGCATCCGCTTTGGGCTGGCGGCGATCAAGAATGTCGGCGAGGTCGCGGTTGAAAACATCATCGCCGTCCGCCACGCCGCCGGGCCGTTCAAGGACTTTGAGGATTTCAGTTCGCGGATTGACCTGCGCGCAGTCAATCGCAAGGTCATCGAATGTCTCGTCAAATGCGGCGCATGCGATTCGCTCAGCAGAGACCGGGCGGCGTTGTTCGCCGAGGTCGAATACCAGATGAACCGCGCCGCCACGCTCCAGCGCGACAAGGAACGCGGGCAAGCGGCGTTGTTCGACGTCGAGCCTGTCAACGTCCGCCGCGCGATGCCCGGCAAGCCGGCCGCGGTGGCGTGGTCGCAAAGCGAGATGCTGGCGTTCGAGAAGGAGCTGCTTGGCTTCTACGTCACCGGCCATCCGCTCGCGCAGTATGCCGAGTTGCTGCGCCGGTACGAACTCGCCTCCACCGGCCAGTTGGCGCAGTTGCAGGAGGGGCAGGCCACCCGGATCGGCGGGATCCTCAACAAGGTACAACTCAAGACCACCAAAGCCGGCAAGCCGATGGCGGTGGCGACGCTCGAAGACCTCGATGGCTCCGTCGAGTTGCTCATCTTTTCCGAGGCGTACCAGAAATGCAGTCTCCACC
>CAZJCX010000059.1:1015-3441 GCA_964544425.1 uncultured Verrucomicrobiota bacterium | reverse complement strand
TTTTTGTGCGCGGCACCGTCACGCTGAAGGAGGAGAAACCCAAGATCTACGCCGACGAAGTCATTCCGTTGCCGGAGGTGCAACGCCGCTTCACCAAAGCCGTTCATCTGCGCGTCTCGACCGGCAATCTCCACGCCGATGTGCTCCCGCGCGTCGCGGACGTGTTGCGCGCGCACAAGGGCAGTTGTCCGGTGCTGTTTTGTTTCCGCCGCGACGAGGGCGAGTTGGTGTTCATGGAAACGAACGAACATTTCTCCGTCACGCCCACCGAGCAATTCGTTGCCGATGTCGAGGCGGTTCTCGGTGAAGACACAGTTTATCTGAAAGTAGACGGCGAAAAGTTGAACAACTCCACCGCATCGGCCCGGCGACCGTGGGAACGAAAGTCCGGTAGTTCCAGCTCACGCGGCCCGCAACCGCCGACCACCAGTTGGGGCGGGCGCATGGCGGAGTAGGCGGTATAGCGGCGGTTTATGACCGTCGCTGAAGTTTTTCCCTCGTCAATCCGTCACCGGATTGTCACAATGCCACCATGCTTTGGCGGATGGTCACCGGGTTGCTGATGTTGATCGGCGCAAGCGTCGCGGGGGGTGCGGAGCGGGTGGTCATCAAAGGCTCCAACACGTTCGGCGAATTTCTGGGGCCGCAACTCATCGCGGCGTTTCAACGAGACCGGCCGGGCATTGAATTCGATCTCGAAACCAAAGGCACCGCGACCGGGATCGCGGCATTGATCGCGGGCGAGTGCGATTTGGGCGCGGCGTCGCGGCCGATCTCACCGGACGAGTGGCGGCTGGCGCGGTCGCGCGGGCTGCGACTCGAAGCGCACGCGGTCGGGTATTACGGCGTCGCGGTGATAGTGAACGCGGCAAGCCCGGTCAAGTCGCTGACGGATGCGCAGATTCGGGAGTTGTTTACCGGCGCGGCGAGCGCCGGCGGGCCGGTGACCTTATACATCCGCGACAAGATTTCCGGGACACACGTCGGATTTCAAGAATTGGCGATGGCCGGTCAACCCTACGCCGCGGCCGCCCAGCCGTTGCGGAGTGACGCGGAGATTGCGGCAGCCGTCGCGGCGGACCGGCACGGCGTCGGTTACGTGGGGATGCACTTGGTGCAGGCGCCCGGCGTGCGGGCCGTCGCGGTGAACGGTCTCGCGCCCAACTCGATGGCGGTGCATGAGGGATTGTACCCGTATGCGCGGCTCATTCTGTTGTACGCGAATCCGGCCAAACTTTCCCCTGCCACCCGGCAGTTTCTGCGGTTTGTGCAGACCCGCCGGGGGCAGCAGGTGGTGGAAGAGCACGGTTACGTCCCGGCGCGAGGCCGGCGACTGGAATCCTTGCCGGGGAATTTCAACTAGCGCATGGCGACGACCACTACTGCACCGTACCCGCCCGGTTTTCGCGCCCGCCGCGGACTGAATTGGTCGTCGCTCGGCTTGATGTATGCGACGTATTACATGTGCCGGTACAATTTCCGGTTCGCCACGCCCGGGATGCAGACGGAGTTTGGATTCACGACGACCCAGATTGCGGACATGATTGCGATTTGGTCGCTGACGTACGGGACAGGCCAACTCGTCAACGGACTGCTCTGCGACAAGATTGGTGGCAAACGCTGCATGCAGATCGGCGCGTTCGGCACCATTCTCGTGAACCTCGCGCTGGGTCTCGCGCCGCTGGCCCTGATCGGCGCAGCGTTGGCGGCGACGACGCGCGTGTTGGGGTTGCCGACGATCGATCCGTCATTCCTCGCGATCGCCTTCGTCTGGCTCATCAACGGGTGGTTTCAATCGTTTGGCGCACCCGGCATGGTGAAGATCAACGCGGCGTGGTTTCGGCGGACGGAACGCGGCACGTTTGCCGGTATCTTTGGCTTCATGATCCAACTGGGGCAGGTGGCGAGTTCCAAACTGTCGCCGCTGATCCTGAACGGAATCTCGCTGGGGATACTGGTGATCGCGCCCGGTCAGTGGCGGTGGTTGTTCATCCTGCCGCCGCTGGTCACGCTGGCGGCGGCCATTTTCATGTCGGCCGCGGCCAGGCCGACGCCCGACGACGCGGGGTATCCCGGCGTGATCGAGGATGAGATTGATAACTCGGCGGGCGTGACAGTGAGTTTGCGTGAATCATTTCGCACGATCTTTACGCATCCGCTCGTGTGGTTTTACGCCGCCGCTTACGCGTGCACTGGCGCGGTGCGCTCGACATCCGACCAACTCGCGATTCTGTATTTCCAGGAACAGCTCGGTATGAACATGAAGACCAACATCCCCGGCGTCGTGATCGGGACGCTGGCATTGATGCCGGTGGCGGCGGTCGTGGGATCGTTCCTGTCCGGGTGGGTGTCCGACCGGTTCTTCAAAGGCCATCGCTCGCCCGTCGCGATGGTTTTCGATTCCACATTCAAGCGCTTTTCCAACG
>CAZJCX010000059.1:0-1005 GCA_964544425.1 uncultured Verrucomicrobiota bacterium | reverse complement strand
GCCCGTCGCGATGGTTTTGTATCTCTTGGAAGCGACGGTTATCGGCACCTCGGCGGTGTTGTTGCTGAAAGGACTCGTCGGTCCCACGCCGGGCGGGGTCGTCACCGGCTGCGGAATCTTGATCGTGATCGCGCTGACGGCGAACTCCACCCACTCGATAGTTGGCGCGGCCGCGCCGATGGATATCGGCGGTAAAAAGATGGCCGGGTTTGCGGCGGGGGTGATTGACTCATTTCAATACTACGGCGGCGCGATGTCGTTGTTTGTGACGGGCCGGGTTCTCGACGCCACCAAAGTGGAGCACGGCTGGCTGTTCTGGTACGTCATCATGACCGGGTTTGGGTTGCTCGGCGGATTCTCGATGTACCTGGTGATGCGCAAACAAAAGCGGCTGGCGGCGGGCGGAGTTGTCCAAGGCGGTTGAAAGCCGGTGGGTGGACGTTTTCGGGCGGAAAATCGCAATTATCCCCGCAAACGCGCGGCATTCTTGCTGACGAATGCGCATGGCATAGCCAGTGCTAAAATGGGAAGTGTCATGAGAGTCTTGATTGTTGAGGATACGGATTCGGTGCGGTTCGCCATGCGGTTGGCGATGGAGCATCTCGGCCACGAGGTGGTCGCCATCGCGACGGACGGGGTGGACGCGTTGCAGAAGTACGAGGCGGTGCGGCCCGATGTGGTGGTCATGGACGTGCGGATGCCTCGGATGGATGGACTGACCTGCGCCCAAGCATTGCTCAAGCAATACGGACCAGCCACCAAGATTGTCATTGTAACCGCCGGTCGCACCGTCCAACAGGAAGCGCTCGTGGCCGGTGCCCGCGCCTTTGTCGAAAAACCGTTCGCGCTCGCCGATCTCGATCAGGCGATCCACAAACTCCAAGCCGCTTGATTCGCGACTGGCGAAACTCCGGCGACTTCGTTACAACGGGAGCATGAAACAGCTCCTCTTTTTCGTGGCCCTCATGTCCGCCACCATCACGCCGGCCCGCGACCTGACTTTGC
>CAZJCX010000058.1:13844-16961 GCA_964544425.1 uncultured Verrucomicrobiota bacterium | reverse complement strand
CGATTCGATCACGGAGAACACCCGCGTCGCCTACCCGCTGGAGTTCATCGCCAATGCCGTGCCGTCCGGCATGGGTGGCCATCCCAAAGCCGTCGTATTCCTCGCCGCCGATGCATTCGGCGTGCTCCCGCCGGTGGCGCGCCTGACGCCCGCGCAAGCGATGTATCATTTCATGAGCGGCTACACAGCCGCGTTGGCCGGCACGGAAACCAACCTCGGTAAAGATCCGGTGCCGACGTTTTCGGCCTGTTTCGGCGCGCCGTTCCTGCCGTTGTATCCGACGGTGTATGCGGAGCTGCTCGCGCAAAAGATGCGCGACCACCGGGCGCACTGCTACCTGATCAACTCCGGCTGGGTCGGCAATCCGTTTGGCCGCGGGCCGCGCATCCCATTGACGATCAACCGCGACAACATCACCCAGATTTTGGACGGCACGCTCGACCGCGCTGAGTTCGCGCCCGACCCGGTCTTCGGTTTTGAAGTGCCGAAAGCGCTGCCAGGTATCCCGCCCGAACTGTTGCGTCCGCCCTACGGCGCGACAGACGCGCCGGATTACAAGCGGCGCGCCCGCGAGTTAGCCGGTAAGTTTACGAACAACTTCGCGCAGTACACCGCCGCCAGCGCCGAGATCCGGGCCGCTGGCCCGCGCGCGGCGTGAGACCCGTCATTTCACTTGTCGCGGCGGTCCGTGACCGCCGCGACCGGCTGCCGGACTAGGCCTTCTTCTTTTTGCCGGCGCTCGCCACGCGTTTGCGGCGGATGCGGGCGAGACGGCGTTTCTTCTTGATGCCTTTGTTGTATTGCTGGCTCATGTTTTCTTCTTTCGCGTGGGTTTGAGTAAGGCGGTCAGTTGTTCCTTCGCACCGCCAATGATTGGCTCGCCGTGCGCGAACGTCAGCGTCTGAAAATGGAGGTCGAGCAGTTTCCGAACAGATTTCGCGAGTTGCTTGGCGTCATCACAGTACTGCTCCGGCAGGAACGTCAGCGCCCCGTCTTTGGGATGGACGAGCGTATCGCCCAGCAGGACGACGTCGCCCACAATCAGCGCGCTTTCCCCCGCGCCCGCGCCCGGCAAGTGGAGGACACGCGGGCCGCCCGGCAACTTCTCGCCGTCGAGCACGAGGATGTCGAGTTTGATCTCGCATTCCGGTTTGGCCTTTTCGTGGGCGAAGACGTGGATGTCGAACTCCTTGCGCGGCGTGTTCCTCGCCAACGCCAACCACGCGCGCGACGCCTCGTGGTTGGCGTTGGTGAGGAACACGCCGCGGGGCGCGCCGAGGGTGGCGAGTTGCTTCTGAACCGCCGGTCCCGGTCGCAGCGGGTCCACGAAGTACACGCCGTCACCCGTCATGACGGCGTAGCTGCTGAAATCCACTTTCCATTGCGGATGGAAACTCGACCAGCGGTGGACAGCCGAGGAGAGTTGCGTCAGGCGCGTGGCGGGCTTCATGAGGCGCCACTAGTCCAACGCGGCGGCGGTGACGCAGACGATGTCGCCCATGACCTGGCACTGGCAACTGAGCCGGTGGTTTTCGGGGCGGCCGCCGAGTTTGAGCAGTTCGCGCTTGTTCTTTGGCGAAACGTTGTCCGCGCCTTCGACAATCTCGACGACACAGGTGCCGCACAGGCCGTTGCCCCGGCAGTTGATCTTTTCATCAAGCGGTTTGTAAACCGCCACGTCGTTGAGCAACGCCACCTTGCGCAGGTTGGCGAACTGGCCGCAATCGGCTTTTTTGGCAGCGTTGAGGAATTCGACCGTCGGCATGACGGGCTTCTTCTATCGGAAACGCCCGTAGAGGTCAAAAACTTTGATGAAACTTCGGGCGAACTGCCGCGGGCTGGCGGCGAGCTGCGCCCGGATTTCCGCGAGCGGCCAGAACCGCCCGGACTCGATCTCCACCGGGTTGGGCACGGGCTGATAGTCGCCGGCGGCGCGGTAAACCCAGACGAATTCCTGGCCGGTCTCGGCGCAGGCTTCGATTTTGAAGAGCCGCTCGAGCGGGGCGCCGGTGAGGTTGAGTTCTTCACGCAGTTCGCGGAGGGCACAGGCGTCGTACTCTTCACCGCTCTCGAGGTGACCGGACGCGCTGGAATCGTAGCAGCCCGGGAACGAGTCTTTCAGGGCGGCGCGTTTCTGGAGGTAGAGTTCGCCGCGCGGATTGAAGAGGAGGATGTGGACCGCGCGGTGGCGGAGGCGCCGGGCATGGACTTCGGCGCGCGGCGCGCGACCGATGACGCGGTCGTGGTCATCCACCACATCGAACATTTCTGTCGCGCTCATGCCAGCAGTTTGTGTTACGCTGCGGCGCAATTATGGCCAAAAAGACGTCTTCCGCAATCCCGGTCGGCCCCACGCGCACGGATTTTTCGTTGCTGACCGACATGGATCTGTACCTGTTCAACGAGGGGACGCACTACCAGATCTACGACAAAATGGGCGCGCACCCAGTCACGGTCAACGGGGTGAGCGGCGCGTACTTCGCGGTCTGGGCGCCGAATGCGGCGCAGGTGTGTGTGATGGGCGATTTCAACGGGTGGGATAAGGCGAGCCATCCATTGCGGGCGCGGGCGGCCAGCGGCATCTGGGAGGGGTTCATTCCCGGGGCCGGCAAGGGGACGCACTACAAGTACTACCTCATCTCGCGGCAGCACGGTCACCGGGTGGACAAGGCGGATCCGTATGGTTTCTATCATGAAGTGCCGCGCCGCACGGCGTCCATCGTGTGGGATTTGGATTATGAGTGGCAGGATGCGGCGTGGTTGCAGCAACGGGCGAAACGCAACGGGCTGGACGCGCCGATCGCGATCTACGAAATGCACGTCGGATCATGGCGGCGGGTACCGGAGGAAAGCGGGCGGTCGTTGACGTACCGGGAAATGGCGCCGCAGTTGGCGGAGTACCTCACCGACATGGGATACACCCATGTGGAATTGATGCCGGTGATGGAACATCCGTACGGCGGTTCGTGGGGCTATCAGACGACCGGCTATTTTGCGCCGACGAGCCGGTACGGAACACCGCAGGATTTCATGTACTTGGTGGATTACCTGCATCAACATAACATCGGCGTGATCCTCGACGGCACGCAGTCGAGGATTACGCAGGTGTCAGGGTGG
>CAZJCX010000058.1:13566-13834 GCA_964544425.1 uncultured Verrucomicrobiota bacterium | reverse complement strand
CGGCGTGATCCTCGACTGGGTGCCGTCGCATTTTGCGACCGATTCGCATGGGCTGGGCTATTTCGACGGGACGCACTTGTATGAGCACGCCGATCCCCGGAAGGGTTTCCACCCAGACTGGAAGAGTTTCATATTTAACTATGGCCGCAACGAGGTGCGGTGTTTTCTGCTGAGCAGCGCGCTGTTTTGGCTGCGGAAGTATCACATTGACGGGCTGCGGGTGGACGCGGTGGCTTCGATGCTCTACCTCGATTACTCGCGCAAAGAC
>CAZJCX010000058.1:8413-13553 GCA_964544425.1 uncultured Verrucomicrobiota bacterium | reverse complement strand
TACACTCTTTCCCGAACGAACACGGCGGCCACGAGAATCTCGAGGCGATTTCGTTCCTGCGGAAGTTCAACGAAGAAGTTTACAAGGCCTATCCGGACGTGCAGACCATGGCCGAGGAATCCACTTCTTGGGCGATGGTCTCCCGGCCCACGTACATCGGCGGGCTTGGTTTTGGCATGAAATGGGACATGGGCTGGATGCACGACACGTTGAAGTATATGTCCAAAGATCCAGTGTACCGGAAACACCACCACAATCAGCTCACGTTTCGGATGTTGTACGCCTTCCATGAGAATTTCGTCCTCTCGCTTTCGCACGACGAGGTCGTCCACGAAAAAGGCTCGCTGATCAACAAGATGCCCGGCAACGACTGGGACAAGTTCGGCAGTCTCCGCGCGCTGTACGGCTACATGTACGCCCAACCCGGCAAGAAACTGCTGTTCATGGGCGGCGAGTTTGGCCAATGGAACGAATGGAGCCACGACAGCAGTCTCGACTGGCATCTGCTCCAGTACCCCACCCACGGCGGCCTCCACAACTGGATTGCCGACCTCAACCGGGTGTACCAACGCGAGCCGGCCTTGCATGAGCTGGATTTCAACCCCGCCGGCTTCGAATGGCTGGATTGCAACGACTGGCAGAACAGCACCATGAGCCTGCTCCGCTTCGGCAAGAGCACGAAGGACATCATCCTGATCGTTTGCAACTTCACCCCGATCGCCCGCTTCGACTACCGGATCGGCGTTCCCTGCGGCGGCTACTGGGCGGAGTTGCTCAACAGCGACGCCACGATGTACGGCGGCAGCGGACTTGGCAATCTCGGCGGGTTCGAGGCCGACCCAATCCCCCTGCATAACCGGTCGCACTCCCTAAACCTCACCCTGCCGCCTTTGAGCGTGTTGTACTTCAAGCGCGAGGGATGACGTGACGCCCGCTAACCGGTAGGGACGGCTCGGAGAGCCGTCCCTACCTAAAGAAAAAGCCCCTCGGTGAACCGAGGGGCTTTTCTGTGAGTTA
The DNA here is from genome assembly GCA_964544425.1 of uncultured Verrucomicrobiota bacterium. Taxonomy (GTDB): domain Bacteria; phylum Verrucomicrobiota; class Verrucomicrobiia; order Palsa-1439; family Palsa-1439; genus OMJI01. The sequence goes on along the minus strand of CAZJCX010000058.1, from coordinate 12,536 downwards.
GTTACGCTGTGGTCAGCTTAGAACCGGGCGTTGATTTCGCCACGGAGCAAGTGCGCGAGAGCATCCGACGAGTAGGTCGTGAAACCGTTCTCGGGGATGAACACCGCATAGACCAACTGGAACCGAACATCTTTGCTGTAGTCGTAGCCAAAGATCGCGTCGAATTCCCAGCCGAGGTCGCGGCTGCTCGTGCGCGGGGAGTACCCCAGACCGCCGAAGTCCACGTTGCGGTTGCTGCGGAGACCCGCGCCGCCGCCCGCACCCTTGTCAGCCTGCAGGTAGTAGTAGGCCTGCAAGGAGAACGAGGTGTTCTCGCTCGGCATGATCGAGGCGCCGAGGTTGAAGATGTGGATGTTCGAGAGCAAAGGCATGAACAGATAGCCGTTGTAGCCATCCACGTAGTCGAACCACGGCCGGAAGGCGTGTTCGCCTTCGCTACCGCCGCCCGACGCGTAGATGTAGTTGAAGTTAAACACCGGCGTCATCTGGACATCCTTCAGCGAGAACTTACCGCCGACGTTGCCGAGCCAGGCGCTGATGTTTTCGGTCGTGCCTGCGGAGGCGCTGCCGAACTCGTACGCGCCTTCAATCCACAACTGGAAGTTCTCCGTGATGTTCATATCGCTGCGGAGACCGATGATGAGAGGCGAATCGCCACTGCCTGACGCGATTGAGCCGATCGGTGGAATGCGCGTCGGATGCGACGCCGCTGCGCCCGAACCTTCGTTGTTAATGATGTAGCCAAAATAGGCTTCGACATTCTTCAGCAACGAATCCGTGAACTCGTAGCGGGCGTTCACGAACAGCAGGTTCACGTCATTCAGCGACGTGCCGCTGCCGAACGGGCTGTTTTCAGCTAACCGGGCATACACGAGATCCACCGTCAGCGGGTAGTAGTCCAAGACCAACCGCGCCGCATCGTAGTTGTACTCCTGCTCGATGCTGCTGATGATCAAGCCATGACCGTAGTGCAGGTACTGCCGCCCGACTTTGAGTGTCATCGGCGCATAGAACATCTCGCTGAACTGAACATAGGCTTCGGTAACGCCAATCTCCCAGCGCCGGTTGATCGCGTAGTCGCCTTCGCGGTCGTCTACTTCCGTGCTGCCGGTACCGGCGCCTGAACCTTCGTCCGCGTCATTGTCCTGCCCCCAGAGACCTTCCGCCTTGAGCGTCACGACGATCAAGATGTGGTCTTCGAGATCAGCTTCGACGGTGACGCGCGTCCGCTGGCTGATGAAGTTGTCATTGATTTGCGCCTGATCTTCATCATCGTCACCGGCCACATTGGCGAGGTAATAGCCGCGGATGCGGACATCCCCGCTGATGCGGATGTTCTGCACGTCAGCGAATGTGTTGATGGCCAGCCCCATGAAAGCAGCCAGCACAACCATTTGCTTTACTTTCTTCACTTTGTCCTCCTGTTTGTTTGCGTTCGCTGCTCTAAGGATGCCCACGCATCCTCGTTTCGAGGCCGGCCTGCCGTTATCCCGGCAAGCATTCCCTCAAGCCTCCAAAATCCCCGAAAACCTTCTGGAAAGATAGCGCCCGTCAGCCCATGACACGGACGAATGCGCCACCTCCCTTCCGAATACGCCTCGAACCGTCGGGTTCGTTTACTCCTCCTGCGAACGGCGCGCACTATAGGCCGTTTTCCAAAAAACCGTCAAGCATGAAAAAAAGCGGCTTCTCGCTGCCAATTAACCCTTTTCACTGATTCGGCGGCGGCTGCACTCCGGCCGGCAGGCTCAGCGGCGGCTGCTCTGGAGGCAATTCCCGCCCCAACGCGGCCCACCGCACATACGCTTCCATCTGGATCCGCGTGCCCTGGCCCAGCGCCATCAACTCCTCATACTTCTGCCGCGCCTCCGGTTTCCGCCCCAAAGCTTCCAAGCACCGCGCCACGCCCATCGTGGCGGGGAGGGTCACGTAGCTCTGTGGATTACCGGTCAGCAATCGCTGGAACTGATCGAGGGCAGCCTGATAATTCCCCTGCGTCTCCTGAATAAACGCCTCCCCCATCAGCGCTCCCGGCGCAAGGCTATGCGCGGGAAATTGTTCGAGAAACAGCCGGTATTTCTGTCCTGCCTCGGCATGCTTGCCCTCATTGTAAAGGGCGTCGCCCAGCCGTAGTAACGCCTGCGCGACGACTTCCTGCCGGGGGTAGTCTTGGACGATCTGTTCCAGCGCCGAAATGTCGCGCGCTGCCGCCAAACGCGCCGCCGCCGCTTCGGCCTGCTGCGCGGCGTTGCGCTGCCAAATGTAGAACACCAGCCCGGCCGCGATGATGATCGCCGCCACGGTCGTGATTTTCTTCCCATGCTGCGCCCACAACAACTCCGGGTCGAAATCCTGCACCACGCGCGGGTCGGGATTGGTCGTCTCCGTGGCCATAAAGTTCGGGCATTCTTGTGATTTGCCGGTAAAAGGCAATCACTTTCGCCGCAACACTTCGACAATCCGTTCCGCCGCCCGACCGTCCCAATACTTCGGCACCCGACCGCGTTTGCCCTCGCCGCGGATGGCTTTGCGGGCTTCCGCGACGATCCGGTGGTGATCGGCGCCGACCATCGTGTTCGTTCCCTCGGTGACCGTGACGGGCCGCTCCGTGTTGGGGCGGATGGTGAGACAGGGGGTGCCGAGCACCGTTGTTTCCTCCTGCACTCCGCCGGAATCGGTCAGCACGACCTTGGCATTGGCCATCAAGTAGAGGGAATCCATGTAGCCGACCGGCTCGGTGAGCTTGAGGTTGGGCCACCGGCTGAGCTCGTCCCAGAACCCAAATTCCTTCAGCCGGGCCTGCGTCCGCGGATGCACCGGGAACACCAGCTTCAACTCCTTCTGCACCACGTCCAGAGCCGACAGGATATCCGCGAATACCGCCCGCACATCCACATTACCGGGCCGGTGCAGTGTCACGAAGCCGTAGTCGCCGGCCACGCCCAGGCGCTGGCGGATATCGGACTTGAGGCTCTCCTCTTTCAATTTCAGCAACGTATCAATCATCACGTTGCCCACAAAATGGATCTTCTCGTTGGGGATGCCTTCCCGGATCAGATTCTCCCGCGCGTCCTCGCTGGTGATGAACAGAAAATCACTGAGCACATCCGTCACGAGACGGTTGATCTCTTCCGGCATCGTCCGGTCACCACTGCGCAACCCCGCCTCCACGTGCGCCACCGGCACGCACAGCTTCGCCGCCACGAGCGCCCCGGCCATCGTGGAATTCACATCGCCCACCACGACGACCAAATCAGGCCGGTCGCGCTGCATCAACTTCTCCAACTCGATCATCACCTTTGCCGTCTGCTCGGAGTGCGCGCCCGAGCCCACGCCGAGATACACGTCCGGCTGCGGCAACCCCAATTGGTCGAAGAACAGTTTCGACATGTTCGAGTCGTAATGCTGCCCGGTATGCACCAACACCGGGGCGAACTCCGCCGGGTGCTTGCGGTACTCCACCATCAGCGGCGCCATCTTCATGAAATTGGGCCGCGCCCCGACGATATTAAGAATTTTCTTTTTCATTGGCCTCGATCAATTTTTTCAACGCGTAGTACATCCACGCCTGCGTCCACCGCAGGTAGCAAATCCTGTTCACACGCGACCCGGTGCGCTGATACCAGAAAAACCCGCGCGCATCCCACATATTCTCCACCGCCCACCGCGCCACCCGGTTGGCCTCCGCCCGCTTCCCGAAGGCCAAAAACGTCAAAATCCCCACCGCCGAACAATGCACATCCACCGGCCATCGCCGGTCGTGATAGTACAACGGCTCTCCGTCGGCCCGCCAAAACGTCCGCTCCCAAAACTCAAACCCGCGCCGCGCCGACTCCTCAAACCCGCCGATCTCCTGCAACGCCAACAACGAATAGCCGGTATGGAAATTATCAATCCAATGCTGGTTCGCCGCCTCCCCGTACCACCACGACCCGTCCGGCCGCTGCCGGCGCACCGACCATTCCATGCAATCGCGCCGCCGCAACAACGCCGCGCCCATCATGTTGATATTATGCACCTGCGTGCTTGACCCGGGGATGTACGTAATCCAACCGTCCCGCAACAGATTCTTCTCCACAAACTCCCGCACATCGCAGCCCAACGCCTTCGCCCCCGGCCCCGG
>CAZJCX010000058.1:5431-8403 GCA_964544425.1 uncultured Verrucomicrobiota bacterium | reverse complement strand
TACTCGGTGCCCGCCTGGGCCGACACCCCCGCCGGCGCATAAAACGCCCGCGACTGCCACGGGAACGGATACCCCCACCCACCATCCGCATTCCGCAACGACCGCAAAATCTCCAACAGACGGGGATCCCGGTTCGCCAGCGCAAACAACGCCAAACCCTTGGGGTTCCACGCCGGCTTGATCGCACACACCGGCCGCAGATTCACCGGACTGCGCCGATGCAACTGCGTCCACACTTGGCGCGCCAGCTTGCCGGGCAACACCCGCGCCAGCGGCGAACTCAACCCGTCGTACGGATCAATCCCGCGCCAGTCCCGCGCCGCACAAAACGTATGGAGTTGCTGCCACGCCGCGAGTAATGCTGGCTCCGTTTTCACGCAATCAAGCTACCGGGAGCCTTCGATGATGCCACGCAACTGCTCAGCCAGCGTGTGTGCCTTGGTCTTTGCAACGTCCCAAACAATCTCGTGATCCACGCCGCCGTAGTCGTGAATGAGCCGGTCGCGCATCCCGGCCATTTTGCGCCACTCCACGTGTGGGTACTGAGCGCGTGTCTCGTCAGCTACCTTCTTGGCGGCTTCGCCGATGATTTCGAGGCTGCGCACAAAGGCGCGCTTGCGGACTTCGTCTTCCAGAAATTCCAGTTCACTGATCCGGTCGGCTTCCGTCGCCAAAAACTCCGCTTCCCGCAACATGTCGCGGAGCAACTCAATGGTCGAGGGAGGCATAGCGTACTGTGGGCAGGATCAACCGCGCCTTCGACTCGGTCAGCGACTTGTCCGTCACCAAATCCACGCGCCGGCCCAGCGCGTGTTCGAGCAGTTCGTGCAACGCAAAAAAATTGTCATATGTGCGCTCCGTGTCCTCGAACTCCACATACACATCCACGTCGCTGCCCGGCCGCTCTTCGCCGCGCGCACACGACCCGAACACCCCCACCCGCCGCACCCCACACGCGCGCAGCTCCTTTCCGTGCTCTCGAATGGTTGTCAGGGCATCCATCGTGCGCTCACTCTACGCAGCGGCTACGGGGTTGGCAAGTCATCGGCTGTCACCCCGGTCGCCGCGCCGGTCTGCATTGCCTGGAGGATGGCGAAGGTCGCGCGGGTGCTGGCAATGATTTCGGGGAAGGGAATTGGCATGGGGCTGCCGGCCTTTACGGCGGCGACAAATTGACGGACCTCTTCGGGCTGGCCTTTGTCGCGGAAGTCGTCCACCACGAGATGCCGGCCCCCGCCGAAAATCTCGAAGTGTTCCTTGTCCAAGCTGCTATCCGCCACCGAAAAATAATCTACGCTGCCAACCGAGCCATCCGCAAAGCGCAGCGCCACCTGCACGTTGTCCGCGCCAAACCCTTGCGCGAAGACCGTCACCGGGCGCGCCTGCGCGACGAAATGGAGGTAGTCCACAAAATGACATACCTCGCCGAGGATGCGTCCGCCGCCGGTGACCGGGTCATGGGCCCAATGACCTTTCGGGAGCGGGCCGGCATTGACCCGGTAGCGCATCACGCGCGGTCCCGGGATTTGCCGCACCGCTTTCGAGAACGGCGCGAACCGGCGATTGAATCCAACCATCAACCGATCGCTACCGGCCTGCAGAATTTCCTCCAACTCCACCTCGCTCAGACAGAGCGGCTTTTCGCAAAACACGGTCTTACCGGCCTGGAGCGCGGCGACGACAATCTGGGCATGCAAATCATGCCGGGTGGCGACGAGCACGGTATTGATCGCCCCGTCGGCCACGACCGACCGCCAATCGGTCGTCGCGTTCGCAAATCCAAATTTCTCGCGCGCCTTCTCCGCCTTCACCCCGGTAGCGGTGCAGACGGTCGCCAGTGTCACGTCGTTGTTTGCCTTGAACTGCGGCAGCAACACGCCCTGCGCGTAGTTCCCGGCCCCGATCACGCCCAAGACCACCGGTGCCGGCTTTGGTTTCACTGACCGCTTAACGCTGAACGCTGACGGCTGATACTCAATCAACACCCCCACAAACCGCTCGCCCGTTTTGCCGGTGATCAACTCGTACGCCTTGGCTGCCTCCGCCGCCGGGAACCGATGCGTAATCAACGGTGCCAGATCGAGCCGCAACTGCAAAAACGCCTCCATGTTCCGCTGCTCCGTCCACCGCACGTACCCGATCGGATAATCCACGCCGTGTTCCTCGTACAACGGATCGTACCGGCCCGGCCCGTAACTGCGGCTCAGCCGAAACTCCAACTCCTTCTTGAAATACAAATCGCGCGGGATGTTCATCCCCGTCACACCCACCATCACCACCCGGCCCCGGTCGCGGCACAATTTCCCGGCCATCTCGACCGGTTCATTGCTCGAAGTCGCCGCCGTGATGATCACCGCGTCCATCGAATCCGGCTCCGGCGGTTCCACGCCCGGCAGTTTCACCGCTGGGTCGTACCCAAACACCCGGCAGCCCGCTGCCTGCAACAGCAACACCGTCAACCGCCCCACCAACCCCAGCCCGATCACCGCCACCCGGTCCCCGAGCCGCGCGTCCGCCTGCCGCACGCCCTGCAACGCAATTACCCCCAATGTCGTGAACGCCGCGTGCTCGAAACTCATCCCCTCCGGGATTTTGGCGCACAAGTTCTTCGGCACCGCCACCACCTCCGCATGACTCGCATAATCCTGCCCCGCGCACGCCACCCGGTCGCCCACCGCAAACTCGGTCACGCCATCCCCCACCGCCATCACCGTCCCGGCGGAGGAATAGCCCAGTTGCTTCCACGTATCCAACCGCGACTGCACCTTGCGCAGCGTCGCCGCAATGCCTTCCTTCTTCACCGCCCCGATCACCTGTTTCACCAAGTCGGGCCGCAGCCGCGCTTTCTGCACCAACGACGCCTGCCCCATCTCGACCGTGGATTTCTCGGTGCCCGCGCTGACGAGCGAGAACGCATTTCGCACCACCACCATCCCCGGCGCCGCGACCGGCTCCGGCACCTCAACGAGGAT
>CAZJCX010000058.1:4764-5383 GCA_964544425.1 uncultured Verrucomicrobiota bacterium | reverse complement strand
GATAAACCGGAACTTCCCGTTCTTCGTCCGCTCGATCTGCTCCACAAACTCAAAGCGCACCGTCACGCCGTCGCCAAGCCGTTGCCGGGCCTCGTTGCGAACGATCCGCTCGTCTCCCTCGGAAAACCCATCCGCTCGCACCACCCGGCACACGATCTCATCCAACCGCCGTTGCACGATTTGTGCCTCGCGCACGTGCCGGACATCTTTGAACAAATGATCCAGCCGTCCCACCTGCCGGCCATCGGGCGTACGCACATAATCCTCCACGCGCCCCTCGATCCGCTCGATCAACGGAAACCCATCCCCGCCCGCCTTCGCCACCGCCCGGTCACCAACCCGGTACCGAATCAACGGCATCGCCCAGTTGTTCAGCCCCGTGCAAATCATCGTCCCATCCGCCTCCAACTCCAACACCCCGTAATCCGTTCGCTGCCGGAGATTGCCGGCCGCGTCCTGCACGATGTTGCAGGTGAACTCCGTGTTGCCGTACCAATTGAACACCGGCGCCCCAAACGCCCGCTCAATCGCCGTCCGCTGAAAATCCAGCAACGTTTCGCTCGCCGTGAACACCGCCTTCGGCCGGTAGCTCACCCGCGCCTGGACGACCGTCGGGATG
>CAZJCX010000058.1:341-4754 GCA_964544425.1 uncultured Verrucomicrobiota bacterium | reverse complement strand
CTGCGCCAATACGTACAACGACGACGGATACCCATGCACGAAATCCGGCCGGTACTTCTCCAACGCCGCCGCGTACGCCGGCAAGTTCTGCGGCGCGAGATGATACGACGACATCAACAACCGTCGCTCCACCCCATCCCACCGCCAGAACGGCGGCTCCGTCTGCCCCGGCGGCACCACCGGATGCCCCGACACATACGCGCTCGAACTCAAAAACGGCACACCCGCCCACGCCTTGTGCCGCCACCGAAACGCCATCTCCGTCTGGTGATATTCCTTCGTGAACCGCACCGTCAACGGCGTGCCGGTCGTCCCGCTCGTGTGCAACTCCATCAGCTCACCGGGCGCGAATTCATCCGACAAAAACTCAACGGGACTGGCTGCCACCGTTTTCTTCTCCAATACCGGCCAAGCCGCCAAATCATCCGGGGGCGCGTCCAACTTCCGGTAATACGGGACATGCTCCCGCGCATAGGCGAGCATCGCCCGCACCGCCGTCTGCTGCTCCGCGAGAAGCTGATCGCGCGACTTCTTCTCGTTCGCCTCCAACCGCGCCAACTGCTCGCGAAACACCCCGCCATACTTCGCCCGGAACCCGCGCCAGCTCTGCCAATTCACCGCCGCCGCCTGCGCCCACAGCGGTAGCGAATCATACAGATTCTTCCCGCGAATCATCGCCCCCAACTCCGGTAACCATTCATGTCGCGAACTCTATCACACCGGCGTGGTGCCAGTGAAGTAAGCGCTTCCTTCCCCGCATAAAACCTTGCTTGGAACCCATTTTTCCCGCATAATCCGGGGGTCGTTCCAAGGAGGGGGAAACAGCACGATGGCAGCTACCAGTGTCGCTATGAGCGAAGAAAAAGATATCAAGAAAACTATCGCCACCGCCGCCGATGCGGCCGATTACACCGCCGATAAGATCCAAAAACTCGAGGGCGTCGAGGCCGTTCGCAAGCGCCCGGCCATGTACATCGGCGATACCGGCGAGCGCGGGTTGCACCATCTCGTGTACGAGGTGGTGGACAACTCGATTGACGAGGCGTTGGCGGGTTTTTGTAAACACATCGAAGTCGCGATCCATGTGGACAACTCGATCACCGTCGTGGACGACGGCCGCGGCATCCCGGTGGACATGCACAAGACGGAGAAGAAGCCGGCCATCGAGGTGGTGCTGACGATTCTTCACGCAGGCGGCAAGTTCGACAAAGGTTCCTACAAGGTCTCCGGCGGTCTGCACGGCGTCGGTGTGACCTGCGTCAACGCGCTCAGCGAATGGCTCGAAGCGGAAGTGAAACGCGACGGCAAAGTCCATCACATGCGTTTCAAGCGCGGCAAGACCGCGTCGAAGCTCGAAGTCATCGGCAAAGCCAAGGGGACCGGCACGAAAATCACCTTCAAGCCCGACGCGGAGATTTTCACGATCCTCGAATTCAAGTACGACATCCTCGCCAACCGGCTGCGCGAGCTGGCGTTCCTGAACCGGGGCATCGAAATCTCGCTCAAGGACGAGCGGCACAACAAGGACGAGATCTTCAAGTTCAATGGCGGCATCGAAGAGTTCATCAAACACATCAACAAGGCCAAAGAACCGCTCCATCCCAAAGTCATTTATGTCTCGAAAGAGAAAGACGGCATCACCGCCGAGGTCGCGATTCAATACAACGAAGGTTACAACGAATCGCTCTACGCCTACGCCAACAATATCAACACGCACGAGGGCGGCACGCATCTCAGCGGATTCCGGTCGGCGTTGACCAAGGCGATCAACCAGTACGCGAAGACCAACAATCTGCTCAAAGAAAAAGACCCGAACCTGACCGGCGATGATCTCCGGGAAGGGTTGACTGCCGTCATCAGCGTCAAAGTGCCGAACCCGCAGTTTGAAGGCCAGACAAAGACCAAACTCGGCAACGGCGAGGTCGAAGGCATCGTCAATTCCATCGTGTACGAGGGAATTTCGACGTTCCTCGAACAGAATCCGCCGGTCGGCCGGCGCATCGTGGACAAATCCCTGACCGCCGCCCGCGCCCGCGAAGCCGCGCGGAAAGCCCGCGAAGCCGTCCGCAAAGGCGCGCTGACAGGCGGTGGATTGCCCGGCAAGCTGGCGGATTGTTCCGAGAAAAATCCCGAGATGTGCGAGTTGTACATCGTCGAAGGTGATTCGGCCGGTGGCTCGGCCAAGCAAGGCCGCAACCGGCAATTCCAAGCCGTGCTGCCGATTCGCGGTAAGCTGCTCAATGTCGAAAAAGCGCGCCTCGACCAGATTCTCAACAACAACGAAATCCGCACGATGATCACCGCCATCGGCACCGGTTTCGGCACAGGCGCCGACGAGGGCGGATTCAACCTCGACAAACTCCGGTATCACCGGATCGTCATCATGACCGATGCCGACGTGGACGGCTCGCACATCCGCACGTTGTTGCTGACGTTCTTCTATCGCAAGATGCCGGAGTTGATCAAAAACGGTTACGTGTACATCGCCCAGCCGCCGCTCTATAAGGTCAAACGCAAGAAGCGCGAGGAATACGTCGAGAACGATGACCAGATGAGCAAGATCCTCATCGAACTCGGCACCGAAGACGCCCGGTTGTTCCGCATGAAGGACAAAAAAGAGTTTGCCGGTCAGCCGCTACTCTCCGTGCTCGAATCGCTCCAGGAACTGGCGAAGCTCGTGGACACCATCGAGCGGCGCGGCATCAAGTTCGAGGATTTCCTCAGCGCGCGCAACAAGGCCGACGAGTTGCCGGTGTATGCGATGCGCATCAAGGAAGCCGGTGCGACCCGGTTCGAGTTCGCGTGCAACGACAAAGAATGGTCGAAGCTCTGCGACAAGTACGACATCAACCTCGACGAGGAAGTCGCGCCCGAAGCGAAGAACGGCGACAAGGACAAGGACAAAGGTCCGCAGGTGAAGCCGTACGAATTGAACGAGTCGAACAGCATCCAAGCCGCGATCACGACATTGGAAAAGAAGGGCTTCAGCATCGAGCACTACGCCACGCAGGAGAATCCGCTCTTCGAGTTGGTCGAAGGCGCAGCCCCCGCGGCCGAAGCCGGTGAGAGCGAGGCTCCCGCGGAGCCAAAGAAGGGCGAGAAAGCAGACAAGAAGCCCAAAGCCAAAATCGAAGAGCGCCGCATCCCGATCCATTCGATTCCCGACATCCTTGAACAAATCAAAGAGAACGGCAAACGCGGTCTCCTCATCCAGCGTTACAAAGGCTTGGGCGAAATGAATCCCGAACAGTTGTGGGAAACCACGATGGACCCGGAACGCCGCAAGATGCTCAAGGTGGAGTTGATGGACGCCGCCGACGCCGACCGGATCTTTTCGATCCTGATGGGCGACGAAGTCGAACCGCGCCGGCAATTCATCGAAGAACATGCCCTCTACGTCCGCAATTTGGACGTGTAACAAGTCGTGACGCCGGAGGCTCAAGACTTGATCAACCTGCGCCTTTCGCAAGCCGACGAAAGCCTTGCCGAGGCGCGTCTGCTCGTCGAACGCGACATGCGTCTCGGCGCGATGGATCGCATCTATTTCACGATGTTCTATTGCGCCTGCGCGATGCTCGCGACGAAGGAATTCGGCCCGTCGCGCGACGGCAACGTTGCCGGCAAGTTCCAGCGCGAGTTCGTCAAGACCGGGCTCGTACCGGAGGAAGTCGGCGTCCGTTTCAAGCGCGCCACACAACTACATCACGACGCCGACCTCGGCTCAAAAACGCCGCCCGATGCCCACCGCCTCGGCGAGTTGCTAGCCGACGCCGAAAGTTTCGTGACCACGACAAAACTATTTCTAGGCAAACAGTGAAATGCCCAATGGCACACGCAAACCACAGTTGTACGTCATCACCGGCCCAAACGGAGCCGGAAAGACGACGTTTGCGCGCGGCTTCTTGCCGGACTACGTCAAGGTGGTGGATTTCGTGAACGCCGACCTCATCGCCGCCGGTATTTCTCCGCTCGACCCCGAAGCCGGGGCGATTACAGCGGGCAGAGTCATGCTGGAGCGCATTCATGCGTTAGCCCGGCAACACAAGGACTTTGGTTTCGAGACAACTCTTGCCGGACGCGGCTACGTTCGTCTGTTCCGTGAACTCAAACGGCGCGGCTATGAAATCCATGTGTTCTTTCTATGGTTGCGGACAGCGGAGTTGGCGCTGAAACGGATTGCCGACCGCGTTCAGAAGGGCGGGCACAACGTGCCGGCGGATGTGGTTCGTCGGCGCTTCCGCAAAGGATTGGCCAATCTTTTCGGTGTTTACTTACCGGCATTCGACACGGTTCGCATCTACGACAATTCAAGGGAAGCGCTGCACGGCATTGCCAGACGCGAAGCCGGTAAGTGGGAGATTTTCGACGCAGAACTTTTTGCCGAAGTGAGGGAGTTGTATGCCTAAGCGCAAT
>CAZJCX010000058.1:0-297 GCA_964544425.1 uncultured Verrucomicrobiota bacterium | reverse complement strand
GATGCTGTCACAAAGGTTATCGCGGAAAATCGCCGACGCAAACTGCCGCTCGCATTGTGGCGCAACGGCAAAGTCGTGCTCGTGCCGGCAAGCAAGGTGAAAGCCCCGCGATGACGCCGAAATCCACATGCCTTGAGGCGATCAGAAGTTTCCGGGCGAAGCATGCCGCGGAAGCTTCAGATGAGAACATCATCGCCGCTATTCATCTCATGAACACACACGGCGTTTGTGTGGACGCTGCTTTGGATCAGAGATCGCGCTGCGGAGACGACCCCGGCGTTGACGCGTGGTATTACC
>CAZJCX010000057.1:15114-17054 GCA_964544425.1 uncultured Verrucomicrobiota bacterium | reverse complement strand
CGGAGGCGGACGACTTCGCGATTGTCACCGAGCAAGCGCAAGGCGGGGGCTACGGCGGACTGGGCGCGCAAGTGGCCGAGGGTGTAGAGCGCGGTGGCCTGCGTGTTCTCGCGGCGGAGCAGGGGAAGCAGGGCCGGGATGGCGTTGGTCGCGGTCTCGAAGCGCGCGAGGAAAAACGCGCACAGGCGAGCCTGATCATCATTTTGCGCCGTCTCGATGCCCGCGATCAAAGCGGGGATGGAGTTTGCGCCGAGGTGATCAATCAGTTCTTCGATTTTGACGCGAACCGAGACGTTCGGGCTGTCGAGCCGGGTCAACAAGTAGGGCAGATCTTGAGCGCCTCGCCGCTTAAGTTCCTCCCATGACGCGCCGGCTTCGGGTTTGTCGGAGAACGCCAGACGGAGGAGACGTTCGGTGGGGTGGCTGGGGTCAATCGCCCGGTAAGCCACCAGGGGCTTGTGGGACTGGCTTGTCGGGCGCGAGTGGGCCGGTTGCGCGCGGAAAGTTCCTTTCGCAACTTCCGTGTCGAGGCCGCAGCCGTAGAATGGTTTCAGCCACGCGGCGTTGTTGCGGTGATGTTGTGAATAGTTGTCCGCGCCACCGAGATCGAGGAGCACGGCCACCGAACCGTACTGCCGACGCCCGCCATCGTGACCGGCGGCTTGTGATTGTTTTGGATCGGTGCCGGTGTAGGAATCATCCCCAGCCCGGTCAAGCAGCAGTGCGAAGGAATTGTTGATGGCCGAGCCTTGCGCGGTGGAGTTGCCGGTGTAGCGATCATGACCCGCGCGATCAACCAGGATGCCGACGCTGTAATCGTGGGCGCTGCCCTGACAGATCGCGTGAGCCCGGTACTCATCATTCCCAGCCAAATCGGTCAGAAACCCGACGCTTAGATGGATGCCCGCTCCCTGACAGTATTGGTGTGCCTGATACGAATCATGGCCGGTAGCATCGAGCAACATCCCGATCGCGTACCAGTAGCTTGCGCCCTGTCCGTACACGTCCGCAACATATCGGTCATCGCCGGCAAGGTCAGCGAGTATGCCGCGCCCACCGCCTGCATGGGGACGCATGCCGTAACCGAAACCTTGCGACAATGTGAACTTGTGTCCCGGTAACCACGCGCACGGTTCGGCCCCGGTTGCGGTGTACGAATCGTCACCGGCACCGTCCAACAACAAGCCCGTGCCCGCCACTCCACCGAAGCCTTGCGCGAAAGACCGGGCCAGATAAGTGGTCGGTCCCGTCCGGCACCAAAGCACACCGGTGCCAAACGTGGCGGCGCCTTGCGCGTGACTGTCGGCTTGAAACGTGTCGCGCCCGCCAGCATCCGCGAGAATGCCGATGCCGTAAAATCCGCTCCCCTGCGCAAGGTGAGCAGCCTCGTACACGTCGTTGCCGCCCGCATCTACAAGGACTCCCAGTCCAAAGATACCGGCGCCTTGCGCGCCGAGGCGAGTCGTCACGTATCGGTCATTTCCGTTCAGATCGATCACGATGGCCAGCGGGAGGCCGGTCAGCCCGTTCGCACCACCGGCTGAGTTCTCGTACACATCGTCGCCGCCGAGATCAATGATGAGGAACACGTCATCCCGATAGATGTTTGGTCCACTGCCTCCGATGACAATTTTGCCGAGCGGCGAATCGGTTTCGCGCTGAAACGAGTTTGGTTCCTGGAGGTCCCGTAAGTCCTCCACGACACGCTCGATGACACGCAGGAGTTCCAACACCGCCGGTTGTTCGAGCAGATGCGGAGCCGATCCAGCGCGAGGGATCCACGTCAGCGGAAGTTCATCATCCGCCAGCGTCAACGAGTCTTGGCGGGCGAGGAAGTCGCGCGTGGCGGGCGGAAGGCCGACCAGTTCGGGCGAGTCGGCGGTGACGCGGAGCATGTGGACCGCGTAGGCGGCGAGGGCGTCGTGTAGGGAAAGAGTGTA
>CAZJCX010000057.1:14145-15009 GCA_964544425.1 uncultured Verrucomicrobiota bacterium | reverse complement strand
ACAGTGGTGAGGTTGGTGGCGCGGCGGAGGTTGTCGAGCAGCGCGGCGGCGTCGGCCGGCAGGGCGGTGGGGTTGTGGAGATATTGGCAGGTTTCGGGGAGGACGAATGGGGATTCGACGTGGTCCTTTTTGAAGGCGAGATCGGGCGGGGACATTTTTAGCGCGCGCAACGCGAGCGTGAGGTAGTGCGCGTCGGTGTCGTCGAATAGCGGCTCGGCGCACAAGGGTGTCGCCAGTGCAAGCAGCAGAAGCAATCGGGCGACGGTCATGCGTACCGGTCGTCAGTCCACGGGTCGGCGGTGTTGGAGTAGCCGCGGAGTTCCCAGAATCCAAGCCGGTCACGCGGGAGAAAGATGATGTCTTTGACCCATTTCGCACCTTTCCACGCATAGACTTTGGAGACGACGATCCGCACGGGGCCGCCGTGTTCACGGGCGAGCGGCTGGCCTTCCCATTCGTGGACGAGCAGGGCATCGGCGCGGGCGAGCGGCAGGGGCAGATTGGTCGAATAGCCGTCGTGGGCGGTGAAATAGACGTGCGTGGCGTTGCCTTTGGGGCGGACGAGGTCGCAGATCGTTTGGAACGAGACGCCGCGCCAATGGTTGTCGAACCGACTCCACGGTGACGCAGTGAAAATCGGAAGTCTGTTCCACCTTTGGCAGCCGCTCGTAGTCAGCCCATGTCAGTTTGACCGGCTGCTCAACCCAGCCTTCGATATTTAACGTCCATTGGTCGCACGGAACGGTCGGTTGGATGCCGAGGTCGAGGATCGGCCAATCTTTGACTTCGTGCTGACCGGGAAGTAATCGCGGGTCGGTCGCCGGACGCTGCGGTTTGAGCCGACCGGTGGCGGCGATGCGTTCT
>CAZJCX010000057.1:13481-14119 GCA_964544425.1 uncultured Verrucomicrobiota bacterium | reverse complement strand
CTCGTTCAGTTCATCCACGGTTCGATCATTCCTTCCGGTAGCTCGTTACGACCCAATCGCTTAAAAACTTGTCGGGATCCGCCAGCGCGGCGGCGGGGATTTCAAACGTCGGTTGGCCGGTATTTTTGTGGATGAGATGGAGTCCGAACTGGTAGTCCTTGAAAAGCTTGTCGCAGACTTCGCTGACGGACTGCCGCCCGGTGGCAGCGCGGCGAATCAATTCCTCGGTGGCCTCGGGCGCGAATTGGATCCGCAGGCCGTGCCGCTCGGCGAAGCGGCGCTCATATTCCCGGACGAATCGGTGATACTCGGTGGGGGCCACGCGGAGCAATTCAGCCAGTGCGACGTCGGGTTGTTCGACCAGGGCGCGCGTGACAGTGAAATGGCGGACATGGCTGTTGGGCAGTTCATACTTGAACTCGCGCAACACGCGTTCGCAGACCGTCAAGAGACCGCGCGCGCCGGTATTTTCTTTGGCCGCCTGCTCGGCGACCGCCCGTAGGCCGTCCGGCTCGAAGATCACGTCAATTCCGAATGCCCGAAAACTCGCCGTGTACTGTTTGACCACGGACCCGGCGCTCTCGGTGAGGATCCGGTACAGGTCGTCCACGGTGAGCGTCGTGTAGGGAAAGAGTGTA
>CAZJCX010000057.1:12694-13437 GCA_964544425.1 uncultured Verrucomicrobiota bacterium | reverse complement strand
CTCCTGCGTCCCGGCGTGGCGGTAGAGTTCCGCGTCCCCCGCGTCGGCGACGGCGACACCGGTAAACCCGATGGCGGATTGCCGGACGCGCCGGCGAATGATGTCCTGCATCCCGTCGAACGCGCCGCTGACGATGAACAGGATGTGCCGGGTATTGATCGTTTCACGATTGGCTTTGCCCCGCCGCTGAAACTCAACCGCCGCCTGCAACTGCGCCTGAATATCGGTCGGCGACCGGAGCGGCACCTCGGTTTCTTCCATCAACTTCAGGAGATTAGTCTGCACACCGCGTCCGCTGACATCGCGCCCGATGATGTTGCTGGGCGAGGCGATTTTGTCAATCTCATCGAGATAAATGATGCCATACTGCGCGACTTGCAGATCGCCGTCGGCGCGGTGGAACAATTCACGCACCAAGTCCTCCACGTCGCCGCCGACGTAGCCGGTCTCACTGAACTTCGTCGCGTCGGCTTTCACAAACGGGACGCCGATCAACTCCGCGACGGTTTTGATGAGGTAGGTTTTGCCCACGCCGGTGGGGCCGATGAGCAGCACGTTTTGTTTCACATAATCCGGCAACTCATCGCCCGCCGCGCAGGCTTTGACATGGTTGTAATGGTCGCAGACCGCGATGCTGAGCACCTTCTTGGCGTCGGCTTGCTGGATGATGAACCGGTCGAGGTGCGCCTTGATGTCCTTCGGCTTGAAATCAAAATCAAACGCCCCGCGCCGCGCCCTTTTTT
>CAZJCX010000057.1:9363-12641 GCA_964544425.1 uncultured Verrucomicrobiota bacterium | reverse complement strand
CGGCGTGCCGGCCAGTTGGACCCGGTCGCCAAACTCGCGTTTCATGAACTCCGCGAGCTTGCGCTGGATCTCATCGGGTGATGGCAACGACTGGTCGGCGTTCATCATGGCGGAGGGTAGTTTCATGTGCCCAGCTTTGCAACCGGTAACACCCTCCGCCGCCAAATCAAGCCCGGCCTGCCGGGGTTCTTCGTGGCGCGGACCGCTGTCTGCGCGGCATTACAACATCAGCGGCGCCTGTTTTTGCCTTGAGCAGACCCCGGTCGCCGCTAAAATGCGCGGCCTATGCCGGAGATGAACATTGACCACGTCGCTCACTTGGCGCGCATTGAGTTGACGAATGCGGAGAAGGAAAAGATCGCCTCGCAACTCAAGGACATCCTCGCCTACGTCGAGAAGTTGAATCAGCTCGACGTTTCCCACGTGGAGCCGACGGCGCACGCGACGCCGTTGCACAATGTGCTGCGTCCCGACGAAGCGAAGTCGTGCGGCATTGATCGCGAACAGTTTTTGAAGAACGCCCCCGAACACGCCCGCGACTTGTTCATCGTTCCGAAGATTGTGGAATGAGCCTGCATACTCTCACCATTCACGAACTGCGGGTAAAACTCCGGGCCGGTGAGGTATCGGCCCGGCAGGTGACGCAGTCGGTGCTCGACCGGATTGCGGCGGTGGACCCCAAGATCAAAGGGTACCTCTGGATGAATGCGGACGACGCGCTGGTGCAGGCGGACGCGATTGATCGCTTGGGCGCGGCCAAGAACGGCAAGACATTGGCTGGTATCCCTGTCGCCATCAAGGACGTGCTCAACGTTACCGGGCAGCCTTGCACCTGCGCTTCAAAGATGTTGCAGGGTTATGTCTCGCCGTACGACGCGACGGTCGTTCAGCGGTTGCGCGACGCCGGGGCGGTGTTCGTCGGGCGGACCAACATGGACGAGTTTGCGATGGGTAGCTCCACTGAAAATTCGTCGTGGGGGACGACCCGGAATCCGTGGGACTTGGAGCGAATCCCCGGTGGTTCGAGCGGTGGCAGTGCTGCTGTCGTTGCGGCGGACGAAGCGATCGTGGCGCTTGGCAGCGATACCGGTGGTTCGATTCGCCAGCCGGCAAGTTTGTGCGGTTGTGTGGGTTTGAAGCCGACGTATGGTTTGGTTTCGCGATTCGGTTTGGTCGCGTTCGCGTCATCGCTTGATCAGATCGGCCCCTTCACGAAGGATGTCACCGACGCCGCACTCATCATGAACGTCATTGCCGGCCATGATAGCCATGATTCGACCAGCGTTCCGCGCGCCGTGCCGGATTACACGGCAACGCTCGGCAAGGGCGTGAAGGGACTGCGGATCGGGTTGCCCAAGGAATATTTTATCGACGGTATGGACCGCCAGGTTGAGGCTGCAGTTCGCACCGCGGTCGCAGTGCTAGCGAAGCAGGGCGCAGAAATCGTCGAGGTGTCGTTGCCGCACACGGAATACGCCGTGGCGGTTTACTATTTAATCGCGACCGCCGAAGCCAGCGCCAACCTCGCCCGGTTCGATGGTGTCCGGTACGGACTGCGGGTGCGCGGCGAAGATGTGATCGACACCTACGGCAAGACGCGCGGTCAGGGATTTGGTCCAGAAGTAAAACGCCGCATCATGCTCGGCACGTACGCGCTGAGTGCTGGGTATTATGATGCCTACTATGTCCGGGCGCAGAAGGTGCGGACGTTGATTCGGCGGGATTTAGAGGCTGCATTCGAGAAGTGTGATGTGATTGCCACGCCGACGTCACCAGAAGTGGCGTTCAAGCGCGGTGAGAAATCCGGTGATCCGCTGAAGATGTATCTCAGCGACATTTTCACCATCTCCTGCAACTTGGCTGGAAATTGCGGCATCAGCGTCCCGTGCGGTTTCGTGCGCGGGTTGCCGGTTGGCCTGCAGATTCTTGGCGCTGCGTTTGCGGAGGACAAGGTGTTACAAGTCGCCTATGCGTATGAGCAGGCCACGAGTTGGTCGAAAGCGAGGCCAACACTCTGATGAACTACGAAGCGGTCATCGGATTGGAAGTTCACGTCCAACTCAAGACGAACTCGAAGATTTTCTGCGGATGCGCGACGGAGTTTGGGGCGGAGCCGAATACGAATGTCTGCCCGATCTGTCTCGGTTATCCGGGCGTGATGCCGGCGATGAATGCGGAGGCAGTGCGGAAGACGATCCTGACGGGGTTGTTGATCGGGTGCGAGATTGCGCGGTTCTCTAAATGGGACCGGAAGAATTACTACTATCCGGACATGCCGAAGAACTACCAGATTTCGCAGTATGACCTCCCGTTGTGCGTCGGCGGCGCGGTGGGAGTGTCGGGCAAGAAGATCGGTGTGACGCGCATCCATCTCGAAGAAGACGTGGCGAAGAACACCCATTTCGACAGCAACAGCGGCGTGGATTTCAATCGGGCCGGGACGCCGTTGATGGAGATCGTGAGCGAGCCGGACTTGCGGACGCCTGACGAGGCGTCTGCGTATTTGACCGCGCTGAAGGAGATGCTCGTCAGCGCTGGGGTCAGTGAGTGCGACATGGAGAAGGGGCAATTGCGGTGCGATTGCAACGTTTCCGTGCGGCCGGTGGGGCAGGAGAAGTTCGGCGAGAAGATCGAGATCAAGAACATGAACACGATCTCCGGCGTCCGCCGCGCGCTGGCGTATGAAATCGAACGCCAGACAGCCGCGTTGCAGCGCGGCGAGAAGCTCCAACAGGAAACACGTCGCTGGGATGACGAAGCCGGTAAAACCAGCGTGATGCGGACCAAGGAGTACGCGCACGATTACCGGTACTTTCCTGAGCCGGATTTGATGCCGGTCACGGTGGACGACGCGATGATCGCAGAGATTCGGAAGCTGATACCGGAGTTGCCGGAGGCGAAGCGGCGTCGGTTTGTGGATCAGTACGGGTTGCCGGAGTACGATGCGGGGGTTTTGGTGGCGGATGCGGCAGTGGCTAAGTTTTATGAGCAAGCCGCGGGGCAATCAAAGAACCCCAAAGCTGTGTCGAACTGGGTGATGACGGAGTTGCTGCCAAAGTTTGCAGAGAGTCCGATCACGCCCGGGCAGTTGGCGGAGTTGGTGGGGCTGATTGAGGGCGGTCAGATCAGCGGCAAGATCGGCAAAGAGGTGTTCGCGGAAATGCTCACGACTGGGAAGTCACCGTTGGTGATCGTCACGGAGAAGGGTTTGTCACAAGTCAGCGATAGTGCGGCGATTGAGGCGTTTGCTGACCAGGCGATTGCCGGGAATCCGAAGT
>CAZJCX010000057.1:7293-9342 GCA_964544425.1 uncultured Verrucomicrobiota bacterium | reverse complement strand
AAAGCAGCGTTGAATGCGCTCGTCGGCCAGGTGATGAAGCTCAGTAAGGGCAAGGCCAACCCGAAACTTGTCGCGGAGATTCTCGGTCGAAAATTGGGCTGAGCGGCGCCTGCCGTCTTGACCTTGGGGTGGGCAAAAAGTAGAGTCGCGGTGTCGGGATTGCCCGCAATCTCACGTACGGATATGCCAGCCCAAGACGAATTTGTCATCGAAATCCTTCGGGATGTCGGGCTCGTTTCCCACGACCAGATCCAGCAGGCCAAGGAGCACGCTGAAGCAAATAAGATCGGTGCCGTTGAAGCCCTGGTTAAGTTGGGTTTCGTCACCGAACGCGATGTAACCAAGGCGCTCGCGAACCAGTTCGGGCTGGAGATGATCAGTCTGGCGGATTACCGGGTGCCGGATGAGGTGGTCGCGTGTATGCCGCGTCATATTGCGCGCCGGTACAAAGTCATGCCGGTCTACAAGCATGACAGCACGTTGACCGTGGCGATCAGTGACCCGCTCGACGTGGATACGGTGGACAGCTTGCGGTACATCCTCAAGATGAACGTGGAACCCGTCGTGGCGTCAAAGGCGGACATTGATGTGGCGCTGGGACGGTACTACGGCACGGCGGATGACACCGTCGAGAGCATGCTGCAGGAAATCACCGAGGGCGACATCGAGATTGCCGTCCCGAGCAAGGCGCAGGAATCGAAGATCGAGGACACGTCCTCCACGGAAGCAGACGCGCCGATCATCAAGCTCGTTGGTTTGCTGATCATGGAGGCGTACCGGAACCGGGCGAGCGATATTCATATTGAGCCATTGGAAAAGCGCTTGCGGGTGCGCTACCGGATTGACGGCGTGATGCACGAGGTGGACAATCCGCCCAAACGATTGCAGCCCGCGATTATCAGCCGCTTGAAAATCATGGCTAACATGAGCATCGCGGAAAAGCGGGTGCCGCAGGACGGCCGCATTCAGATCCCGGTCATGGGCAAGACGCTCGACTTGCGCGTGTCGTCGCTCCCCACGAATCACGGCGAGAGCATCGTGATGCGGATACTCGACAAATCAAGTTTGCTGCTGGGTTTGGTTGATTTGGGTTTCTTCAGCGACGATCAGGAAAAGATGGAAAAACTGATCTCGTTACCCGATGGCATCCTCCTGGTCACCGGGCCAACGGGTTCCGGTAAAACGACGACTCTGTACGCCTGTTTGAACTCGATCAACAAGCCTGACCGCAAGATCATCACTGTCGAGGACCCGGTCGAGTACCAACTTTCGGGCATCAATCAGGTGCAGGTCAACGCCGAGATCAACCTCACGTTCGCGGCGGCACTGCGCTCCATTCTCCGGCAAGCACCGAATATCATCATGATCGGTGAAATTCGCGATTTGGAAACGGCCAATATCGCCGTCCAGGCGTCGCTGACCGGTCATTTGGTTTTCTCTACGCTCCACACGAATGACGCTCCTTCCGCCGTCACCCGCTTGATTGACATGGGCGTGAAGCCGTTCTTGGTGGCTTCCTCCGTGCGGGCGATCATGGCGCAGCGCCTCATCCGCCGCGTCTGCCAAAACTGCAAAGAGCCGTACATCCCGACCGAGTACGAGATGCAGACGTTGCAGCTCAATCCTGACGAAATTGCCAAGGCCACAATTTTTAAGGGCAAGGGCTGTCCGGAATGCGGTCGGACCGGCTATCGTGGCCGGCGAGGCATCTACGAGATTTTTATTTTGGACGAAGAAGTCCGGCAACTGATCTACGAGCGGGTGCCGTCGAATGTCCTGCGCACGCGGGCCCGCGAGTTGGGGATGCGGACATTGCGGGAGGACGGCGTCCGCAAGATCATGACCGGGATGACCACGCCAGAAGAAATCATCTCCATCACGATGGGTGACGAGGAATAATCGACCGGTAACCACAGGAGAAACCGCATGGCCGTTGTGCAAATGGATCAGTTGCTGCAAGTGTGCGTGGACGAAGGGGCGTCCGACCTCCACATCCGCGTTGGCGTGCCGCCCGTTTTGCGGCTGCATGGCGGATTAGTGCCGATGGAC
>CAZJCX010000057.1:0-7278 GCA_964544425.1 uncultured Verrucomicrobiota bacterium | reverse complement strand
GATGGACTTGCCGATGTTGAACAACGAGGACACCGAAGGGCTGATGAAAGCCATCACGTCCGAGGCGCACCTGCAGAAAGTTCGGGAGCAAGGCGGGACGGATTTCGGGTTTGCCTTCGGAGACTTGGCGCGGTTTCGCGTCTCGTGCTTCAAGGAGCGCGGCAACTATGGTCTCGTGCTCAGGCAGATTCCGAGCAAACTAATGTCGCTGGAGCAGATCGGTTTGCCCCCCTCGATCAAGGAACTGCTCTACAAGCCGCGCGGGCTGATCCTGGTGACAGGGCCGACCGGCTCCGGCAAAACGACGACGCTGGCTTCGATGATAGACATCATCAACACCGAGCGCGACTGCCACATCATCACCGTGGAAGACCCGATTGAGTATTATCATCCGCACAAAAAAAGTGTGGTGACACAGCGCGAGATTGGCGTCGATGTGCCGAATTTTGCCGAGGCATTGCGCCGGGCATTGCGGCAGGACCCGGATGTGATCCTCGTCGGCGAAATGCGCGACCTCGAAACGATGGAGGCGGCGATTACAGCGGCGGAAACTGGTCATCTCGTGTTTGCGACGCTGCACACCACCGGCGCCGCGCGGACCGTGGACCGGATCGTGGACGCGTTTCCGACTAACCAGCAGGAGCAAATCCGCACGCAATTGGCGTCGTCGATCGAGGCGGTCGTTTCGCAGGAATTGCTCGCGCGCGTGGAAAGCAAGGGGCGAGTCGCGGCCTTCGAGATCATGATTTCAACGCCGTCGATCAAGGCCCTGATTCGCGACAACAAGACGTTCCGGATCACGTCGGACATCCAGACGGGGGCGAAGTACGGGATGGTGACGCTGGACACAAACTTGATGAGTTTGTACGAACGCGGGTTGATCTCGTACGGCGATCTCATCACCAAGGCGCAGGATGCCGGCGGCATCGTCACCAAACTGCAGGAAAGCGGAGGCAAGAAGCGGTAGCATGTTCGAAGGTGAATCAGGCATTTTGGCGGAGTTGATCCAGCAAAAGGGGCTGGTCAGTCCGGAGCAACTGGCCGAGTTGATGGAGGAACATCAGCGGACTGGCAAGTCGCTCTCTGCGGTTTTGGTGGATTTCGGGTTGCTGACTGAGGATCAACTGCTCCAGTTGGTCGCTGACTACCTCAACATCGAGTTCGTCAAACTCACGGAGATTGACATCCAGCAGACCGCGCTGCGCGCCATGCCCGGTAGTGTGGCGCGGATGTACGGCGCCGTGCCGATCCGCCTCGATGGGAACGCCATCACCGTCGCCGTGCTGGATCCGTTCAATCCCCGCCTCGTCGAAGAGTTGTCGTTCGTGCTGGGCAAGGACGTTCAGTTGGCCGTGGCACCCGCGAAGCAGATCGAAGACACGCTCAACCGCTATTACGGCCAGGAGAGCGAGTCCATGCAGGAACTGCTGGGCGACATGGAAAAGGAGTTCAGTGGCGCGACGGCCGCCGAGCTGGCCGCGTCGGGTGGCGCGGAGAATACGCACGCACTCGAAGAAGAGGCCAACAAGGCGCCGATCGTCCGGTTCGTCAATTTGATCCTCTTCCAAGCGATCCAAGATCGGGCGAGCGACATTCACTTTGAGCCGTTCGAGGACGATTTCAAGATTCGCTACCGGGTGGACGGCGCGCTCTACGAAATGGCGCCACCGCCCAAACATCTGGCGTTGCCGGTGATCTCCCGCATCAAAGTTCTTTCCAATCTCAACATCGCCGAACGCCGGCTGCCGCAGGACGGTCGGATCCAGATGAACATCGCCAACCGGCAAGTGGACTTGCGCGTCTCAACCTTGCCCACCCAATTTGGCGAGTCCTGCGTGTTGCGGGTGCTCGACCGAACGGTGGTCAACCTCGATCTGACCAGTTTGGGGATGCCGGTGGACATTCGGGAGAAGCTGCAGGAACTCATCGCGCTGCCGAATGGCATTCTCATCGTCACTGGCCCGACCGGTTCCGGCAAGACGACGACGTTGTATTCCTGTCTTAAGCGGATCAATACGATTGATATGAAGCTGCTGACCGCCGAGGACCCGGTGGAGTACGATTTGGAGGGCATCATGCAGGTGCCGGTTAATGAAGGCGTCGGGCTGACCTTTGCGCGCGCGCTGCGCGCCTTCCTGCGGCAAGACCCGGACGTCATCATGGTGGGTGAAATGCGCGACTTGGAAACGGCGCAGATTTCAATTCAAGCATCCTTGACTGGGCACTTAGTGCTTTCCACGCTGCATACAAACGACGCGCCGGGCGCGGTCACGCGTTTGATTGACATGGGGGTGGAACCGTTCCTGATCACCTCCACCATTCAGGGTGTACTGGCGCAACGGCTGGTTCGGACGGTCTGCAAGAAGTGTCGCGTGGCCTACGAGCCAGGGGATGCTGTTTTGGCGGAAATGGCGTTGACGCGGGACGATGTGGGCGGGCGACCCTTTTATTACGGCAAAGGTTGTCTGGACTGCAACGAAACGGGTTACCGGGGGCGGAAAGGTCTGTACGAGCTGCTGATTGTTTCGGAGCCAATCCGCGAATTGATCAACATGCGAGCGCCGTCGGGCGTGATCCGCGCCAAAGCGCAGGAACTTGGTTTGCGAACGCTGCGACAGGACGGTATCCGCAATGTTTTGGATGGCGAAACGACCGTCGAAGAAGTATTAAAGTACACGTAACGCGGGCCACGTTCGCCCGCAGGAGGATAGGCCATGGCACGATTCACCTACGTCGCATTGGATGTCAAAGGCAAGGAAGTCACCGGCGAAGTCGAGAGCGACAGCTCCACCAACGCCATTTCTCGCATCCGCGAGATGGGCTATTTCCCGACCAATGTGGCGGAAGCCAAAAAGACTGCCACCAAAACAGCGCCCGGTCAGCCAGCGCAGAAGTCCGCCAAGAAGGGGATGTCCATCAACATCAACCTACCGGGCGGTAGTGGCGTCAAATCGAAAATTCTCACCACTTTCACGCGGCAGTTGGCAACGTTGATTGACGCGGGCTTGCCGCTGCTGCGAGGTCTGGCTGTCTTGCGCAATCAGGAAAAGCATCCCGTTCTCAAGAAAACGCTTGGCAACCTGGCCGAGTCCGTCGAGGCGGGCAGCACGTTCAGCGAAGCACTCGCTCAACACCCCAAGGTCTTCAACAAGCTTTACGTCAACATGGTCCGCGCCGGCGAAGCGGGCGGCGTCCTCGACGTGACGTTGAACCGCCTTGCGGACTTCATGGAGAAAGCGCAGCGCATCAAGAGTAAAGTCATCTCGGCGATGGTCTATCCATCGGTCGTCATCTGTGTGGCGATGGCCATCTTGTTCTTTCTCATGACGGTCATCGTGCCGAAATTTGAAGCGATCTTCGCCGACTTGTTGGGCGGCTCGGAGTTGCCGCCGCTGACACAGTTCGTGATGGGAATCAGCCGATTGGTCACCGAGCGCTACATACTTGTCATCATCGTACTGGTGGTACTGGTCGTCGCGCTGAAAACCATGGCAAAGACCGACAAGGGCCGGTACCTCCTCGATAAGTTCAAGCTGAATGCGCCATTGGTCGGCGGTCTCATCCGCAAAGTCAGCATTGCCCGCTTCACCCGCACATTGGGGACGCTCATCGCCAGTGGCGTGCCGATCCTACAGGCCTTGAACATCGTCAAGGAGACGGCGGGCAACGCGGTGGTCGCCAAAGCGGTGAACCAGATTCACGATTCCGTGAAGGAAGGCGAACGCATTGTCCAGCCGCTGGAAGCATCCGGCATCTTCCCGCCGATGGTTGTCAGCATGGTGGACGTTGGCGAAGAAACCGGCGCACTTCCCGATATGTTGATGAAGATTGCCGACGTGTATGAAGACGAGGTGGACAATGCGGTCGGCGCGCTCACGTCGTTGCTCGAACCGATCATGATCGTCTTTCTCGCCGTGGTGGTCGGCACAATCGTCATCGCGTTGTTCCTGCCGCTCATCAGCATCATCGATCAGCTCGGCAAATGACCATCTCACACAAACAGATCGCGTTGGGCCGGTGGCGATGACTCCACTTCGGCCAAAAGCGATTTGAATCCAAACTCCCGGTAGAGCGCCGCCAAACGAGCAGTGTCCGGCGGACGACATGCGAGGGCGCGCCACGCAACCGGCAATGGCATTGCTGTGTGGAGGGTGATCAACTGACGATTGAGCGCCAGTTGCGCGGTCCGCTCCGAGAGCGCGGTTCGCAATTTTGGCTTCGTCAGCGAGGCGGCTTGAGCCAGCAGATTGTCGAGGGAGCCGTATCGCGTCAACAAGTCCGCGGCCGTCTTCTCGCCCACACCGGGGATGCCGGGGATGTTGTCTACGGCATCGCCGGTGAGGCTCAGATAGTCCACCATTTGCTCCGGCGCGACACCGTAGCGCGCACGCACATCATCCGCCGTAACGGGCTCGCCTTCGTTGCGGAGAATCCGGACACCGGGCCGTACCAGTTGCATGAAGTCCTTGTCATTGGTCGCAATCAGCACCTGCGCGCCATCGTGTGCCGCCCGGTGGGCGAGTGTGGCGATGATGTCGTCGGCCTCCTCGCCTTCCTGTTCGACCACCGGTACCCCTAACGCGCCCAACACATCGCGAATGCCCGGCAACTGCCGATCCAAATCCGGCGGGGTAGGCGGTCGGTGCTCTTTGTAGCTCGGGAGCAGCGCGAGCCGCTGCTGGGGCGCGCCAAGATCAAAGACCACGCCGAGGTGGGTGGGCGCGTGGACCGTCCGAAGTTTGTTGACCATCTTGGTGAACCCAAAAATGGCGTTCACAGGTTGGCCGGTCGGGCTGGTCAGCGAGCGGATGGCATAGAACGCCCGGTAGATTTGAGAATAGGCATCAACTAACAGGAGGGTCTCGGGCATGAGGAAAACGAAAGGGCGGCCACCGGGCCGCCCCTTCGTGAGTGGTTGGTTAAGTCTATCGGAGAGTGACGGCTTCCTGTTTGTGGATCTTGTTCCCGGCCGGGTCAATCAAGTTGGCGGTCACGAAAATGAGTAGATTACGCTTGGAGCGAGAGTCCACCTTGCTGCGAAACAACCGGCCGACAAACGGGATGTCGCCAAGAAACGGTATCTTGTCCTCGACTTTGTTGATGTCCTCGCGCATCAAACCGCCGAGCACAACCGTCTGACCATCCCAAACCACCACGCTGGTGGTCAGGTTGCGGCTGGCAAAGAGCGGTTGCTGGATGCGATTCTCGACACGCACCACATCGCCGGTCCCACCGCCTTGCCGAAACAACGTGTCACCGGGGCTATAGTCAATGAAGCCGAGGAATTCGGAAACTTCAGGGATAAGGGTCAGGTTGATGGTGTAACCATCCGCGCCCACTTGGGGGGTGACGTTGAGGAGTACACCGACTTCACGGGTCTTGAACCCGGATGGAGTGAACGGAGAGACGACGTTATCGCTGACTTGCGGTGGTTCGAATTCCGTCGGGTAGATGAACTCCTGGACGATCCGAATCTGGGCCGCATTGCCACTGATGGTCGTGATGCGGGGCGCCGACAATAGGTCGGTGCTCTTCTTTTGCGCCAGGGCACGGACGATGACTTCAAACTGGGGGTTGGTCAACACGCCGCGCAACGTGGCGAGGTCAGTGCGGGTTGCGGACCCGCCCAGACCGAGCAAGGAATCGATCGCATTGCCGCGAATGACAGTGCTATCGCGCAATCCCGAGCTGATATTGCCTTCGCCAAGCGAGAGATCCGGGGCTCCGCCGAAGGGGATGTTGCCGCCACCGTGGGTGTCAAATGAACCGAAGATGCGTTGCCCCACCTTCCAGTCGAAGCCGAGCTCATCGAGGTCGGCTTGGGAGATTTCCACAAACTTGGCTTCGATTTCTACTTGGACAGGCACGATGTTAAAGCCGGCCAACACTTCCTCGAAGATTTCAATATTGGCCGGTGTGTTACGCAAGATGATCCGGCTCGATCGTTCATTGAAGATCATGCTCGAGCCGGGCGGGAACGGCACGCCAGCATCGGTGAACAGTTTCTTGACGTCCGCCAATTCCGTCGTGGACGTAGTGCCAGCCAAGCCGACAAACTCTTCGCCACCAGCTCGGTCGGCAGCGCCTTCGGGCGCAGAAACAAGTGTCCGGATCACACCCGCCTCAACGGGATACGAGCGGGTAACCAAATCCTCATCCGGCGCATTCTTCGGGAGCACGACAACCGCATACGGTTCCACCCGAAACTTCAAGTTGGCCGCTTGCGTGATGAGCCGGAGCGCATCGATCAACGGAATGTTCCGCAACTGGACGGAGATTCGCGGCACATTGGAACCAACTTCCGGCTGGGCGGGCATGGTGGGAACGCCATCGGGTCCCGCCGGCGGCGCTTCGAACGCGGCCGGGGCTGGCGCCGCTGTTTCACCGAGTTGGAGAACGATGTTCACGCCCGCGGGATCCTTCTTGCGGCTTTCGCTGCTCAGAAAGTTGACCACGTCCGTGATGACGGCATCGCGGAAATTAATCTCTTCAATGATGATATCGTTGACCCGCTTGGTCATTTCGAGTTTGGCTCGTGACTCTTTGCTCGTCGCGTCAGGGCGGTCTTCCGCAGCACGCTTCACGTCCACGCTCAAAGGCGGAAGCCAGCCCCGACCGACTTCCCAGAGGCGCTGGTTGCGGGAGCGGTCTGTGCCGACTTTAGCCATCGCCACTCGCTGCCGATTCAGTTCATCGAGGAGGATGTAGGCGTCCGTATTGTATGGGTCAATGACGAGAATTTGTTGGAAGGCCCGTTCCGCTTGATCAAACTGGCCGGAGTTGAGAAGAATCTTTCCTTCGCGAAACAGCTTCTTGATGTCCTCCCGCTTGCCGAGAAACTCCGTGGTCTTGGAGGGGTCTGGCAAAGCCTCCGGTTGGTCAGCAATCCGCTGTGCGCGGTCAACCCGCGCCATGATGGATTGCGCCATGCGGCTCCCGGGACTGGCTTCGGCTGTCTTCTGAGCGAAGCCACGCGCTTTCACGACGTCGTTGGCGGCCAAGGCTTCCTCCGCGAGCCGGTAGTTGCATCTCGCCAATCCTTCTTGGGCTTCCGCGCGGGCAGAATCTGTCATCTTCCCGCTCGGCAGGCCTTTCAACGCCGCCTGGAATTTTTCGGCTGCCGGGGCGAGTTTGTTATCGCGATACAACGCTTGCGCATCTTTAATCAACTGCAGCGACGCCAAATGGGATTCTTCCCGCCGAACCAACTCCTCCTGAGCGAGGCGTTCGATCTCCTCGCGGTTGACGTCAGTAATGACGGGCGTCGGATCGGGAGCT
>CAZJCX010000056.1:15002-17202 GCA_964544425.1 uncultured Verrucomicrobiota bacterium | reverse complement strand
ATTTCCCCCGCAGTTCACCGCGCGGGTGAGCGCGGAGTTTGACCGGTTGTGGGTCACAGAAACTGAGCGCACCGGCGGGCCGATGAAAGATAAACGGGGCAAGGACGCGCCCGGTTTCATGATCATGATCGCCCAGCGCAGCCCGGTAATTGCGGACATTTTTCGGCAGGAAAGGTTCCTCGATGTCGTTCGCCGGATGCTCGGTGCAGACGCCGACCTGAACTACGATCAGATTGTGATGAAGCAGCCCGAGACCACCGGCGCGCACACGTACGAGTTCGCATTTCATCAGGACAACTATTACGCGCTGCGCGGCCAAGACCCCGAGAACTGGGACGAAGCGATCCACCTCGACAACTCGCGCACGTTTCAAGGTTGGATGGCCTTCAGTGAAACCACGCTCGAAAACGGCACGCTCTTCGTCCAGCCGGGCGCCCACCGCTTTGGCCTGCTCAACCATTTGCCGAGCAAGGGTGGCTACGATTGTTCGCTTGACCCGCGCGTCGCCACCATCGGCAAAATCCCGGTGCTGCTCCAGCCCGGTCAGTTGCTCGTCTTCAGCGGGCTGTTACCCCACGGCAGCGGTGTGAACCGGTCGAACGCCGCCCGCCAGATCATCCAATTCAGCATCTCGGTACCGGGTGGCCGTCCACCGCACTTGGCCCGGCCGCTTGTGCGTGGAGGCCAGGCTGCATGAGCATTGAACGAGCACGTCACGCGTTGCGCGGCGAGCGAACCGACCGGATTCCGCTTTTCGACATGCCCATGCACGCCGGGTTTGTCCGGTATTTCACGTGGCTTGATGCGGCGACGCACTGTCGCGAGGCGGTGGTCGCGGCGATGCGGAAGCTGGATGTGGATATCGGTTTGGCTGGGTGCCGCCGAGCGTGGAGGACAAGGTGGACGGCTGGCGCAACGAGGAGACCGGGAACGCGGACATTTTTCAGTACGATCCGTTTCAGCGCGCGGACATTGCCGGGATGGATCCCGAGGCCGCCTATCAACAGGCGTTGAACGAATTCACCGATGACCAGCGGATGTACGGCGACTTCGCGCTGTCCATCGGGCGGACGTTCACGACATTGATTCAATACGCCGCCGAAGACCTCGACTGGGTGGAATTCATGTCCGCGTGCATCACCGAACAGGAACAGTGCGAACGGTTGCTGGATCGGTGTCTGGCGTGCAGTCAGAAAAATATCGCGTCGTGGTTGCGCACGGACATTCCCATCATGCTCACCCACGACGACATTGCGATGTCGACCGGTACGATCTTCAGCCCAGACTGGTTACGGCAACATCTCATGCCCCGGTACGCGCAATTGTTCCCCCTGATCAAAGCCAGCGGTCGCCTCCACCTCTACATGACGGACGGCAACTACTCCGCCGTGGCCGCCGATCTGGCCGCACTCGGCGTGGATGGATTCTTCATTGACCCGCCGTGCGTGGATTTGGAACGGCTTGCGAACGTGGCCGGTAAAGACCGAATCTATTTTACCGGCGTTTCACCCGCGCCGCTGATGACCGGTCCCATCCCCGCCATCCGCGACGAAGTCAAACGACTCGCGGACCTGGCCCGGCAGGACTTGCCGCGATTCTTTTTCCACAGTCTCGGTGCCTTCATGGTGCCTGGTGTGCCCACCGAACACGTCGCCGCCTATTTCGCGGCCTGCGAGAAATACGGGGCGCGGTAACTCGCCGCTGACAGTTCGTGACCCCGCCACCGCCGGCGGCGCCGAACTCGGTGGCCATCACCTTCACGGAACCGAGTTGTACCCGTCAAGTTCCGCAATTGAGTTACGGCGAGAGTTATTCCCCCTTGAGCGACAGGATCGCAAGCGCAGCCGGGGTCAGGGGAGGACAACGCGGTAGAAGCGGTTGGTGGCAGAGGGGGCGGTGGTGTCGTGGAGGTTGGTGAAGCCGGTGGCGCTGGCGGTGATGTTGGTGAGGGGGTGCCAGCCGGTGGTGAGGTTGTCGTTGGTTTGGATTTGGTAGGTCTTGCCGGCAACGGTTGTCCATTCGATCTCGAATTGGGCGGCGACGCGGGTGATGCGGAGGCGGGAGGCGGGATCGTTCGGATCGGTGCCGGCGATGGCTTCGGCGCCGTCGGGTTGGCCGTCGCTGTCGGTGTCGGGATTGAGCGGGTCGGTGGTGGCGGCGGGGATCGGGCCGGTCAGGATGTTGTCTTGGCCGGTTAGTT
>CAZJCX010000056.1:7711-14965 GCA_964544425.1 uncultured Verrucomicrobiota bacterium | reverse complement strand
GTCGCCATCGGTGTCGGCCGGGGCGGTGGCGGTGATGACGACCGTGGCGTTGCTGGAAAACCGAGAGTCATTCACATCGAGTTGAAAGGTGCGCGCGCCGGTGGTCAAGGGCGTGACAGTGGCGGTGGCGGTGTTGGAGTTGAGCAGGGTGACCGGGTCGCCGGTCAGCTGGTTCCATTGGAAGGTGAGGGGGAATCCGCTGGGTGATGTGGAGCCGGTGCCGTCGAGGGTGATGGGCATACCGGCTTCGCGGGTTTGGGCAATGCCGGCGTCGGCAACCGGCAGGTCAAGCGCGATGTCACGCGGGTTGACGATGAGGAATTGGCCGGCGGGGACATCCACGATACGCGCGCCGCCGTCGCTGGTTTGGTAGGCGGCGGCTTGGAGGAGGAGGTTGGTGGGGAATGCGCCGAAGCGGACGAGGAGATCCACGGCGCCTTCGAGGACGCCGGTATCGTCGAGGCCGGGGGTGTGCGATTGGTGCGCGGGAAAATTGGTGAGGATTTGTTCGGAGTCGTTGAACCAGCCATGGAAGCCGCCGTCGTTTTCGTCGGCGAGGAAGGCGTTCCATTGCATGACAGCACCGGCTTTGGCCCAGTTGGCGGGCCGGTTGGTGGCGACGCGGTCGTTCAGATAGATAAAGTGGTCGCTGCCTTCGCCGGCGTCTTGGGTAGCGAGGTAGAGGTGGTTTCGGCGAATGGCGGCGTAGAGTTTGAGGCCGTTGTCGGCGCGGAGCCATTCGGGGTTGTCGAGGAGTCCGTCCATGCGGAACGGGGCGGCGAGGTCGAGATGAAACTCGTCCAGGGCCGCGCCGGTTTCGTCCAGTTGCCGCAGGGTGAGGCGGTGGCCATCCAGCGCGACGAGTGTAAAGCTGTGGCGGTCGGTCACCAGTCGCGCGGAGAAATCTTTGGGTGAGGCGACGCCGTAGAGGCCGGCGCCGCCGGCTCCGGTGACGATGACGCGGGTGCCGTGGATGGCGTTGATGCGCTCGTAGAAATGGTTGTGGCCGACGAAGAGCACTTGGACGCCGGCGGCTTCGATGATGGGCATGAGATTGGTTTTGACGGAGACATTGTCACCATGACTGCCGACGCTAGTGTAGGGCGGATGGTGGAGGAAGACGAACTTCCACGGTTGACTGGTGGCGGCGAGGTCGTTGGAGAGCCAGGTCTTGATGGGGTCGAACGCGGCGGTGTTGTTTTCGGCGAACGGGTTGGAATCCACCACGACAAAGTGGGCGTTGCCGTAGTCGAAGGAGTAGTTGCGTTCGAGATAGGCGGCCGGGCCGTTGGTGGGCATGTGAAAGTAATCGAGCGACCACTGGCCGTTGGCAGTGTCCACGTCGTGGTTGCCGAGGCAGACGAAGGTGGGAACGCGGCGCATGGTCGGGGCGTAGAGTTGAAACCAGAAGGGGTCATAATAACCGGGCGCGCCATCGAAGTTTGCGCCGGTGGCTCCGGCTTGGCCGTAGATGTTGTCGCCGACGGTGAGAAAAAGATCGTGGTCAGTGGCGTTGATGCGGGCAGCGATGTTGCTCATGCCGGTTGTGCCCTGGCCAAAATCGCCGAGGACAACAAAGCGAAACGGCTGAGCTGCCGGCCGGCGCGAGCGGAAGAAATCCTCCTCCCACAAGGTCGCCCCGCCGCTGCGAACCCGGTAGAAATAGTTCGTGCCCTCGATCAACCCCGGCAGGTGGAGCAGGTGATCCCGCACGAGTGCCACGTCCGAAACCGTGCCGGCCTCGTACCCGGTGGTCAGTCCGTAATCCACGGCGCTGTCGGATGGCGCGTCGGTGCGCCAGGCGATGGCGATGCCGTTCGTGTCCGGCATCTGGATGAACGGGCCGCGGACGAGCGTGACGTTGCTGTAAAGCTCGATGAGGAGGGAAAAATCGGAACTGTCGAGCGAAACGTTGTGACCGGAAACAGCGAGGGTGTTGGTGCCGGCCACAAGCGGGGCGGGGCTGATGGCGATGAATTCTTTCTCCTGCGGACTGGAGCCGCCTTGGCCGCGAGACGCTTCGTGATTCCCGGTGGCCAGTGTGGTGTGCGTCGGTGTACCGGCGGGCATGTTGCGGCGGGCGACTTCGACGCCGTTGAGGTAGGCGACGAAACCGTCGTCGTAGTCGGCGGCGAGGGTGAGGTTGGTGATGGCGCCCGGGTCTGCGATGATGAAAGTGCGGCGGATGAAGACGGAGCGGTAGTTGTTCTGCATGTCGCCGAACGTGGTTGCGTCGTCTCCGTCGCCGTAGCCGAAGCCGGCGGGCGCGGGACCGCCCCACGTCATGTCATGAAAACCGTTGGTGGTCCAGCCGGCGGGCGGGCTGGAGAGACCCTTGTAGTAGCGCCACGCGTCGCCTTCGCGGATGAGCGGCGCGGCGGAGAGCGTTGGCGCGATCAGGAGCCAGCCGAGAAGGCGCGCGACGGGTGGCACGACAGTCCTTCAGTTGCGGCGGCGACGGTACCAGACCAGGGCGCTGACACCGATCGTGAGCAGGAACAGAACGCTGGGTTCGGGAATCACGACGAGTTGGTGGAACGAGCCGCCGTCGAGGATGAGGACGTTGTCGCCGGGATTGAGCGCGCCAAGCGAGACGCCGCTGACGCCGTTGCTGGTCATGAAGTAGAACTCGACATTGTTGCTGACGATGAGCAAGGAGCCCGGAGCAATGTTGAAGCTGTGAACGTAGAGACCGGCCTTCCGATTGTCGGTCGGTTCGATGGTGCCGCGTGTGTCAATGAGGGCGAGGGTGGAGGTGGTATTGAGGCTGCCGATTTCGAGCGAGCCGAGGGCGAAATTGTTGGTGAAACCGTAGATGGGATCTGACCGGAAGAAGGTGAACGAGTTGGTGGAGTAGGTACCGCCAAGGTGAGTGAAATAGACTTCGTTGGAGGGTTGGAGCGAGCTATTCCAGCCGCCGAGGTTGATGCCGGCGACGTAGAGCGACTGCGTGTGGCCGCCTTCGCCGTCGAAGACAAAGGTGCCATTGAGGGTGTTGTAGTCGTTCGACATGTAGCTTTGGTTGAAGAAGTTACTCTTGAAGATGTTCACGCTGCTGGCCGCCATCGTGAGGTAGCCGTTGGAGGTGACGGTGTAGTCGCCAAAGTACACGTTCGTGCTCGGATTCATGGTCCACGCGCCTTGGTTGACGACGGCGCTATTGAATGTGCCGAGACTGTTGCGGAACATGACGGTGCCGGCGTTGGTGAAGACGGCGTCCACGATCAAGATACCGTTACTGGCGCCGAGTACGCCGCCGACGCGGTTCTCGACCTTCGCACCGGTCAGGTGCAAGGGGACGGAGGCCGAGGTGGCCAAGCCGGTGCCGAAGTTGATGATCGGCGAGGTGATGGTGCCGTAGCCGCGGAAATTGGCGCCGACCGAGTTGGTGAGGTTGCTGCTCCGGAAGATGCCGCCGTTCATGACGATGGTGCCGTTGTTGACGAGCACGGAGTTGGTCGCGGTGCCGACAATCATCTCGCTGCCCGATTCGACGACGAGTGTGCCGCTCTGGCGAATCTCGACGATGTCCGTGTCCCCGATCTGCGAGTTGATGAATTGAAGCACGCCGTTCGTCGAGCGGATGGTGCCGACGTTGACGATTTCGTTCGTGAACGCGATGCGACCGTAGCCCTGGATGAGACCCGGCAGGCTGGCGCTTTCAAATTGGTTGGTGATGGCCGTATTGGCCGTCAGCGTGCCGCCGTTGATGAAGATGCGCCCGCTGTTGTAGAGATAGTTGAGGTTGGTGACGAAGAACGGCGAGCCGGAAACTTCCGCCTGTCGCAACAACGCCAGCGTATCCGTCGCCCCCTGCACCACCATCGTGCCGAGGTTGGCCAGACCGCGATTGGTGACCGAGACGCCGGTGTCAATGGTCAGCACGCCGTTGCTGGCGACGACGTAGTTGAGGTTGACGAAGGACTTGTCGATGCCGATGCCATTGGTGTTGAACGCGCCACCACCGAACACGGTGCCCCAGCCCTTGATGACGCCGCTGTTGGTGAAAACCGCCGTGACAGCCGGGTTCGTGAAGCCGCCGGTGCGGAGTGTACCGCCGCGCATGTCCACGGTGCCGGCGTTGAACCATGAGTTGCTGGTGTTCCACGTCATCGTCGCGCCACCCGAGATCATGAACGTGCCTTGGTTGACCGGGAACACGCTGCTGGTCATGGTCATCAACCCATTCGTGGCGTGGATCAAGCCACCAGCCAAGTTGACGATGTCATGCGTGAGTGTGCCGTAGCCTTGAATGACGCCGCTCGTGGTGTTGGAGAGCACGCCGCTGCCTGTCAGGTTGCCGTTGTGGATAGTGATGGTGCCGGTATTCAGTATCGGCAAACCGGCCTGCCGGCTCAACACAAGGGTGTTGTTTGATGAAATGATCATGTTGCCGGAGTTGCGGATGCCGTCCTCGGCGGTGGCGCCACCTGTGCTGATCGTCAGCGTCGCCGCCGCGCCACTCAACGGATTGGTGACGAGAATGGTGCCGAGATTGGCGACCGACTTGTCAAACCCAGCGCCGCTGCCGCCGTACGCGCCGCCGCCGATGATCGTGCCGTAGCCGGTGATCGTGCCGGAGTTCGTCCAGATCGCGCTGGTCGCCGCGTTGGTAAAACCACCGGAGCGCAGCGTGCCGCCGCGCATGTTGATGTTGCCAGCATTGACCCAACTGTTCGATGAGTTGGACTGGAATGTGCCGGAGTTTTCAACGTTGATGCTGCCGACGTTGGCCAAGCCGTTGGTGGCGTTAAACGTGACCGTGCCATTGGTCGCGATGATGGTGCCGTCGGACTCATTGAACACGAAATTATTGATGGCCAGTGTGCTCGCCGCAGCCGCGTCACCGGTAATCACGCCGCGATTGGTGATGACGTTGCTCGCGGCCGCCATTTGGATGGTGCCGCCATTTGCGCCGACCGCCCCGATCGTGCCGAAGTTGATGAGATTATCCTGTACCTGCAACGTCGCGCCCGATCCCGCCCGCAACTGGCCGCTGGCCGTGTTGGTGCCGCCGAGAAGCCGGACATCGAGCGTGCCACCCGCCACGGTCGCGAGGATATTCGAGAGATTGTGGATCGAGGGAGTGACCGTGCCGACGCCCGAAACTGTGCCGGCATTGGTGATGATGCCAAACGCGCCGTTGGAGATGACGAGCGACCCGCCGATCATGGAGATGGAACCTTCGTTGCGGCAAGCGGTCGCCGCGCCGCCGCTGATCACAACGTTGAGGATGGCGTTGTTGCTCGCGCCGATGGTGCCGGAGTTGATCTCACTCAGGCCCACTGAGAACATGCTCAAACCGCTGACGGGGTTGGCCGCGAGGATGGTGCCGCTGTTGACGACAGTTTGCATGGCATGACCCACGCCCACGATGACGCCGCTGGACCGGTTGCTGATGACACCGCCGCCAAAACCATTGAACAGGAGCGTGCCGCCGCCCATGCTGATGGTGCCTTGATTGATAAATGGCTGGAGCGTGCCGCCATTTGGAATTTGAGCGTCGAGCACGGCGTTGGTTGTCCGCGTGCCGATCGTGGCTGTGCTGACGTTGGTGAACCGGTCAAACGCCACCCAGAGTGTTCCGTTGCTGCCAAAGACTTGCGCGTCATTGCGAACTTCACCGGTAATCGTGCCCCAGCCGGCAATGGAGTTGGTGTTAATGATGGTGCCCGACTGGAGTTCGCCGCCGCGCATCAAGATGACGGCCTCATTGGTGAACGTCACCCCCGCAGCGGTCGTCGGGTTGGTGAGCACCAACGTGCCTCCGCTCTGCACATCAAGCGTCCCCGCTTGGCGGAACCGCCCCTCACCGGACAAGGTCAGCACTCCATTCGTGGCGGCTACGGTGCCAAAGTTGGTGACATTACCGGAAATCGTTCCGCTGCCGGTGATCAGCCCGCGATTATCAATGAACTTGGCCAAACCGTTGCCTGTTCCGCCATTATTGCTTGAGCGCAGGATGAAGGTGCCGCCGCCCATGTCCAACGTGCCGAGATTCTGGGGATTCGCACTGCCACCCCACGCGTTCGCGGTGCGATTGAGAATCAACGTCGCCGCGCTCTCCACTCGAACGACTCCGCCCACGGCGTTGCTGAACCCACCGGCGCTGAACGCGTCGCCGGGTTGGATGTAGAGCGTGCCTCCGCTGGCGACGATCGTGCCCGTGTTAATGATTTCCTGGTTGGCCCCGCCGCTGCCACTGGCGCGCCCGGTCTGGAGCGTGCCTTGGCCGCTGATGGTGCCGGTGTTGCGGAAGGAGGCGAAATTCGTGCCGACGAAGGTGCCGCCGGTGAAGAGTATCCGGCCGTTGTTCTGGAAGCTTCCGGCCGAGCCGAGGACGGTGAACGTGCCGCCGTCGGCAATGGTGATCGTACCGCCCTGCGTCGTCGCCGCGGTGTTGTTGAGGAACAGCGTGCCGTTAGTGGCGATGACGGTGCCTTGGTTGTTCAAGCTGGTGATCAGCGTGCCGCTGCCGCGAATGGTGCCAGTCGGGGCATTGGTGAGGGCGCGGTCGTTGGCGATGGAGAGGCTGTCGCCGTAGAAGACGAGTGTGCCGCCGTTGAGAAGGATGAGACCTTCGTTGCGTGGGGTGGTGCCGCTGCTGCTCCAGGCGTTGTCCGTGCGTTGGATGGCGAGGCCGGCGGCGTTGGCGACCGTCACGGTCCCGCCCAAGTTGACGAAGCCGCCGTTGGCAAACGCGTCCGCGGGCTGCAAAATCAACTGGCCGTTCGTCGCGAGCAGCGAGCCTTGGTTCCAAATGGTAAAGTTGCGTCCGCCGCCCACGAAATCACCCGTGCGGAAGTAACCGGCACCGGCGATCGTTCCGCCGACCGAGTTCGTAAAGTCGCCGGATCCGCCGCTGACGCGGAGGATGTAGAAGGACGCGGCGCTGTCCCCGGTGCCGGCACCGTTGGCGATGAGAGTGCCGGCATTGGCCATGTTGGCGGTCAGGTTCGTGATGATGAGCGGGGCGGTGGGGCTGCCGATCATGGTGCCGGTGTTGAGCACGCTGGTATGGAGAAGGGTCACGGGAGAATTTGTCGCGACGACGGTGCCGCCGAGATTGGCGAATGTCGCACCGCTGAAGGTGCCGCCCGCGCTGATGATCTGTCCGCCGGTGGCGTTGGTGAGCGACTGGGTAAAGCGACCGCCGGCATTCGTGATGTTGCCGAGGTTGTGGACTTGCAGGTCGAACGTGCCGGCGTTGGCGATGACCCCGGCGTTCGTGACGAGGCCGACGCCTGCGGACCG
>CAZJCX010000056.1:0-7701 GCA_964544425.1 uncultured Verrucomicrobiota bacterium | reverse complement strand
TTCGAGCAGGCGACACGCGCCCTCCGGCGGCCGGTGACAACGCCGCCGCTGGCGTTGGTGATCAAACCGCCCGCGACGTTGTTCCAGACGGCTGGACCGACATTGAGTGTGCCGCCGCTGACGATCTGGATGGTGCCGCGGTTCTCGACAAACTCGGCCGCGTTGGTCGCGATGTGCAATGTGCCATTCGTGGCGAGGACGAACCCGGTCGTGTCGTTGACCAGCGAGGACGGGCTGTCACCGGGGCCGGTAATCGTGCCTTGATTGGTGATGGTGCTGCCGGTGAGGTAGAGGCCGCCGCTGTTCAATGCGATCCTGCCGGTGTTGACGAGGATGCTATTCGTGAGCCGCAACGCCGAGGTTGCGTTCAGGTTGGTGAGCAGACCGGCGTTGGCGTTTTGGTGGAGGCCGACGAGCAGAGACGTATTGGTGGCGAGGATGACGCCGCTGTTAAGGTTGACCACGCTGGCGTTGAGCGTGCCCCAGCCGACGATGAGACCGTTGTTGACGTTGGTGATGATGCCGGCGCCATTGTGGAGGGTGATGGTACTGCCTTCGAGCCAGAGCCGGTTCGTGTTGACGATGGTTGTGCCGCTGCTGACGGTCAGGTCCAGCGTCGCGCTTTGGCGAGCGGCGAGCAACCCGCTGTTGGTGATGCCGACGGTGGCGATGAGAGTGTTCAGGCCGGGGATGGGGTTCTGCGCGATCAGCGAGGAGTTCCCGACGTTGACCACGGGGAAGCTGGCAAGGTTGCCAACGCCGCCGATGGTGTTGTAGTTCGTGATCGTACCGGCCGCGCCGTCGTTGAAGGTGATGGTGCCGCCGGAAATGTTGATGGTGCCTTCGTTGATGAGCACGTTTACGCTGCCGGGGGTGCGGACGTTGAGGACGGCTTGGGTGCCGATCGTGCCGATGGTCGCGCCGTTGGCGTTCGTGAAACTGGTCAGTCGCACCGTGAATGTGCCGACGTTGGCGGTGAGATTGCTGGCCAGCAGCGTGCCGCCATTGAACACGCCGCCACCCTCGATCGTGCCGAGGCCGGCAATCTGCCCCGCGTTCGTAATCGTGCCCGCCAGCAGCGTGCCGCCCCGCATCAAGATCGCCCCCGCATTGCTGAACGTCTGCCCGCTCAACGCCGTCGTGTTCGTGAGCAGCAGTGTCCCGCTCTGTTCAATCGCGAGCGTGCCGCCTTGGGAGAATCGTCCGGTGCTGTTGACGATGAGCGTGCCGTTCGTCGCCATGATGGTGCCAAAGTTCGTCACGCTGCCGGATAGCGTGCCGAAGCCGGAGATGGTGCCGAGGTTGCGGATGAACCGGCCCGAACCCGTGCCGGAGCTGTCCACCAAAGTGAAGCTGCCACCGTTGAGTTGGAGTGTGCCGGCGTTGAAGACCGCCGAACGCACATCGGACGCCGTCCAAGCGGCATCCGTTCGCACCACGCGCATCTCCGCGCCACTGTCCACCCGCACGACGCCGCCGACGACATTGCTGAGACCGCTGCCGGTGAAGGCGTTGCTGGAGTTGATCGAGAGAGCGCCGCCCGCGGCCACGATGGTGCCCGCGTTGTACAGCGAGTAGTTCTCGTTGCCGGAGCCAAATCCCAGCAACAACGTCCCGCTGCCGGTAATGACGCCGCTGGACTGATTCCACAACATCGCGCCATTGGCCACGTTGGCGTACGAGAACGTGCCGCCCTGCAGATTGACGGTGCCCGAGTTGGTGAAAGTCGAGTTGCCCAGGTTGAGTTGGGCGTTCGCCGAATCCAGCCGCACCCAGCCGCTGTTACCGCCGGTAAACCGCACGTTGCTGAAGGTGCCGTTCGATACGACCAGCGACCCGTTGGCGGTGTTGAGCAGGCTGCCGTTGAAGGTCCAAGTCCCCGGAGTGCCGCCGGTGATGCTGGCGATGATGGAACCGGAGTTGGAAAGCTGCCGGGTCGCGTCGGTCGTGCCGTCGGCGGACAAGGAGAAAGTTCCGCCCGTCGCCAGGAACGTGACCGTGCCAAGGTTGACCGGGGTGTCGCCGCCGCTCCACGCGCCCGACGTGCGGTTATACACAAACTGACTGTTCGCGCTCCCGCCACCGGTGCCGACTTCAATCCGCCCGCTCACCGAATTGCTCAAGCCCAATGTGAAAGCATTGGCAGTGTCGATCGCAGTGATGCCGCCGCCTCCGGCTGTGACCGTACCGTTATTGACGAAACCGTAATTGTTGCCGCCCGAACCACTACCCAGCGTCAGGGTGCCGGTGCCGCTGCCGGTGCGAACGATGGTGAGTTGGTTTGTGAACACCGACCCACCGGCATTGGTGATGATGATCTGGCCGTTCCCGGCGAAATTGAGAGTGCCCCAGTTTTGGCGGAAAGTGTTG
Source organism: uncultured Verrucomicrobiota bacterium (assembly GCA_964544425.1). Classification (GTDB taxonomy): domain Bacteria; phylum Verrucomicrobiota; class Verrucomicrobiia; order Palsa-1439; family Palsa-1439; genus OMJI01. The sequence continues at coordinate 5,331 of CAZJCX010000056.1, read as the reverse complement.
GGCAGGTTGAGGACCGGCCCGCCGGAAAGTCGCACCATGCCGTTGCTGTTGTTGAGTGTCGCGCCCTCCAAATTGGCGCTGACGGTGAAGTTGAGCGTGTTGGCTTGCGCACCGACGTTGGTCGCGATCCACGTCGCGCCGCCCCCCGAGCCGTAAACGGCGCCCGAGAAAGTCAATGTGCCGCCGTCAGCGATCACGCGCGAACTGGATTGCGGGTTGAACAACCCTGCCGCAAAGTTGCCGTTGCCGATCACCGTCCCGGTGTTGCGAACTGTTCGCGTCGTGCTCTGCGCGCCGTTGTCAAATGTGGTGATTGTGCCGCCGTTCAGCACGATCGTGCCGACATTCTCGGAGTCGTTGGCGCTCCAACCTACCCCGCCGCCGCTGGCACGCGCGATCACGAACGTGGCACCCGAGTTGACGGTGATGGTTCCACTCACCGTGTTGCTGAAGCCCGCGCTGGTGGTGGCTGACGCGGTGTTGACGACCATGGTTCCGCCATTGACGGTGATGCTCCCGGCGTTGATGAAGCTAAAGTTGTTGCCGCCAAAATTACCCACAAACGAACCCGTCCCGGAACCGTCCTTGATGACAACCGAGTTGTTCAAGAATCGCCCGCCGTTTTGCGCGTAGTTCAAATCAGACTGCTGTCCGCTGCCCGCGACAAACTGAATCGTGCCGTCGTTCTGGGACGCAGCATTGAAGTTCAGGAACACACTGGCGCCATTGCTCAGGATGAGGCGCCCTCCGCTCAAGTCGAACGACTGGTTCTCGTTGTTCCCAAACGTAGACGTGTTGGCGATGGTGAGTGTGGCTTTGCTGCCAAGCCGCAAACCGTAGCGGGAGAACAGGCCGCCGCTGGTGATGACGTTGATGTTTGACGTGCCGGAAATACCGTTCCCGGAAATTATCCGGAGGTAATTTAGGGACCCGCTGTTGCTGGCATTGGTGATTGTCGTGTCCTGCAAAAAGACGTTGGTGATGTTGATGTCACCCTGCCCGCTGGCCGGCGGTGTTCCCGAACTCCAGACTCCTCCGAAACCCCAGTTCGTGATCACGGGAGGTTGTCCCGCGGTACCAAACGAGTTGTTGGAGTTAAAGTTGTTCTGGGCGGTTGCAGAAAGCGCCGCAATGCACATCGCAAGCGTGTGCGCGGCTAGACGCAGAGTTGTCCGATACCCCGTCACGAGACTATCCAGTTTCTTCCTCAAAAACTCGCCGTTGTTCAGTTCTGAAAAACCCTTTACCTCAGAACATGGAAGATAGTCTCAAACCCGGATTATTTGTCAACGAAGAAGTCGAACTATTTTAGGGGGTTATCACCCGATAAAACCGTCGTCCAGTCGGGCTGTTTTCCGGCAAATTGCCGGTGGCGGATCCGTCGTCAAACCAGTTCAACTGGCTCCCGGTACCGGACAAGCTCCCAGCCACCGTCTGCCACAAATCGGCCATGTCATTCTTCCACTGAACTCGATACGTTATCCCCTCACTACTGGGCCATGAAATAACCACATTGCTCTTGCTTTCAACAACTTGGGATGTAATTGAGGTGATTCTAAGGACGCTGTTCGGATCTGTCGGATTCGTGCCGGCGGTATATTCTTGGTCATTTGTCAGACCATCGCCATCGCCGTCGCAGGACGCGCAGGACAGGGCATTGGTGGTCGGGCCTGAACCAAAGAACGTGTCTCGCCAAGAGTCAGTGATGCCATCGCCGACAGAATCGGGACCAAACTTGACCGGGAGTACCCCCCCGGGATGGTTGAATTTGATGCGAGTGAATCCTGCGGAATGCCACCAACCCAGACTGGCGGCGGCGAAGGTGGCGGGGTCGGTGAATTTCGGAAGCGGAACGCCATTCCGTTCCACCCCGGCAGGGGCGGCGCCGAACGACCGGATTTGCATCGGCCGGGCGGTGGCCGAAATTGTGAAGGCGGTCACTGTGCCGTTGGACTGGCATTGGAGGCTCGTGCCGTCATAGACCGTGAAGCTGGAATTGGTGGCCGGGTAAACAAGGAACTCCAATTCATTCGGCACACTGACGAGGGAAGTCGTGTTCGAGGAGATCAGCGGGACGATCGCGCCTTCCCGGACAAACAGCGGCATCTGGGATTGGTCGGCGTTGACCCAGTTGATGTTCTGGCCGCCGGTATGTTTCTGCTGCGTGAAGTAGTCGTACCAAGTGCCTGCCGGCAGATAGACCGTCCGGCTGGTGGCGACGTTGGTGATGATCGCGGCGACGAGGAGTTCGTTGCCGAACAGGTAGGTGTGTTTGATGCCGTGCGTGTTCACGTCTTCGGGATGCATGAGCACCAAAGGCCGCATGATTGGCAAGCCGGTCAGGCTCGCTTCCTTCGCGTAGGTGTAGATGTACGGGAACAACGCCGTGTGCAGCCGCGCGTAGTACCGGTAGTTGTCTAACGCCGCGGCGCCGTAGCTCCAGGGATACTGGTTGTTCGCGCCGACCTGCCGGTGCATCTGCATCAACGGTGAGAACGCCCCGAACTGCGTCCACCGCATGAACAAATTTTCCGGCGTCGAGCTGACGTTGCTGTTCTGGTAGCCGCCGATGTCGCTCGACCACGTTGAGTACCCGCTCATCGCCGCCGACTGGCTGGCGACAATCACGCTTTGCAGGCCGTTGTCGGCGCCGAAATTCGGTTCGTTGTCGCCCGACCAATAGCCGGGGTACGCATGCGACCCGGTAAATCCGCTGCGCGCAAACAATATCCCGTTCGTGCCGAGCACCGGCCAGATCGCCTTGTGGTATTCGGCGCTGTAACCGTTCTGCATCTCCGCGCCGGTGCGCCCGTCGAAATAGAGCGCGTTCTTTGGGATGTAACTGCCGGGCGGATTACCGGACTCACCGTCGTCCGTCTTGAACCCGCCGATGACGCCGCCGCTCTGCGCGACGAGATTGCTGAGTTGGTTTTGCAGCCACAGCGTCGCGGCCGGATTGGTGAAGTCCACCGGACTGCCGGTACCTTTCCACCAGGACGCGGAAAGGACGTTCGTGACGCCCGCGTTCACGACGCGCACGAAGTAATTGCTCGCCAGCGCCTCGGCGTAATTCGCCGCCACCGCCTGTTGACCGGGCACTTCGCCCGTCGTGCCGGCGTTGTTGATGAACGGCGTCATCCAGCACACCACCTTGAAGCCGTTCGTGCCGATGAAATTGAGCATTTCCCCGATGGTCGCAAACCCCGGCCAGAACTGGCTTTCATACGTCCCGCCGGCGGCGAACTGGTTCGTGTTCCAGATGAAATCGTTGTACCCGCGCTGCCACGGCGAATCGAACACGATCACCGACCCCGGCAGCCCGCGCTCCCGGTACTTCGTGACGAGATACCGGATTTCCCCGCCGTCCCGCCAGATGTCCGTGCTCATCCAGGGCGCGAACGCCCACGGCGGCGACATCGCGGGCCGCCCGGTATAGCTCGTGTACCGGGTCAACACATCCGTCAGCTTCGGCCCCGCCACCACGTTGAACTTCAGCGACGGAAACTGATTGCTCACCACGTACCGGTCCGACCACGACGCCCGCAGGTCGAACCAACTCTCCGCGCTCGAATCGAGATGGAACCCGTACCCCTTCGTGCTGATGAACCACGGCGCGACCTTGTACGATTTGTCGCCCTTCGTGCCGGGCGGGTCGTCGGTGATGATCCGCGTCTTCTTGCCAGACTGGTCGAACTCGTTGAATTTCTCCCCGAATCCATAAAACCGTTCCGACGCATCCGACGCCGCTGCCAGCGACGTCTCCGTCACCGGCAACCCGTCCCAATCCACCACCTCGTACCGCAACACCCCGTCCACCAGAAACGTCAGCCGCGCTACCACGCTCGTCGTCGCCAGTTGCTGCACCAACTCCAGTCCCCCGGCAATCGGCGTCGCCGACAGTACCCGTCCGATGTAATGCGTCTCCCCGCCGACTTTCACCGCCGGCGGTTGAAACGCCACCACCGCGCCCAACGCCACATGCCCAGAGTTCGTATAAATCCTGCCCTCCGCGCCCGTCGCCAGATTCGTGATCGCGAGATAATCCCCGGTCGGCGTCAACGCCGGCGGCACCGTGAACGCGAACGCGTCGCCCCGCGCCACCGATTCCAGTTCCGTCGTGAACGACGCGTTGTCGTTCCCGAACAGGTATGTCGGCAAATGATCCGTGTACCAGATCCGCAGATAATACTGCACCACGTCACCGGGCTGGAATGCCGGCAACGGCGCGCTGTAGTACTTGTTGTTCCCCGCCGCGCTGAAGAACGTCAACGGCGCAACCGACCACGTTTCGTTCGTGGCGTTCCGGTAAAACACCACGCTGTTCGTCTGCGTCTGATTACCGGGATTGCCGTCCGGTCCGAGGTCCTGGTTCCCGGAATAAATCGTCACCGGCTCGCCTGCCGACCGCATACTGGTGATGCCCGGCTCCGCGCCGCTTGGGATGTGCCAGGCATTGCCGAGCGTCGCTTGAAACGCCGCATTCGTCGTCAGAACCACCCGGTCGGCCTTGAATCCATCCTCGCGCATCCACAACCCAAAAGTCTTCACCCCCGTCGAGCCAATCGTAATCGTCCCCGCGCCCTGCCCGAACATTCGCGTATTCGTCCACTGCCACTGCCCGGTGGTCGCGAGCGTGATCGCCGCCGCCGTGTTCGTCGGCCCGCCGAGAAGCCCGGCATGAATCGAATCCCCGTTCGCACCCGGCCCGTACCCGCGAATCCACACGTACCACGTGCCGGTGAAGGGAAAGTTGACGCTGTATTGGAGTTCCGGGCTGGTGTTCGTCCAGTTGCTCGAAATGTTCGTCCCATCATCAATCGAAGTATCCGTGTACCCAATCCCGCTGAACCCGGGAATCAAATCGAGCGTCTCCCACGAATGCGACACCGCCCCCGCCACCCGCCCATCCGCGTTCTCCGCCTCAAACGCGATCACCCCTCCCCCACTCACCACCGGCACCCCCCACGCGCGCACCGCGACCACCAAAGCCAAACCCGCTGCGAATCCCGTTTTCATTACCCGCCAGCCTACCACAGCCCGCCGGCAAGTCGAACCCCACCCCCGGCCAGAGCCTTTACAAATTCGGCCAACGAGCGCGCGTCATGGGCCGGGCGCAAACAACTCGCGCAGCTTCTGGCTGGCGGTGCGGCGGGCGGCGGGGTCGGGGTGGCAGAAGCCGGTGATCGGGACGGTGGCACGTCCGAGCGGCGGAGGAACCTGCAACTGCGCTTCGCAATGACCGGGATGGTTAGCGTACAGCCAGATCGCGTCCGCGGGGCGCCACACGCCGGAGTAGTCGTGCGCCCACCCGCCGGGATACCCCCGCCAACT
>CAZJCX010000055.1:5518-17299 GCA_964544425.1 uncultured Verrucomicrobiota bacterium | reverse complement strand
GCCTAGGGGCAGGATATCGGCCATCCGGGGAGTCCTTGTGGGCGCGGATGATGTCGGAGTGGGCGCATCGCGAGACCGGCATTGATATTCATCCCGGTGCCGTCATCGGCACGCACTTCTTCATTGATCACGGCACCGGCGTCGTCATCGGCGAAACGACCCACATCGGCAGTCGCGTGAAGATTTACCAAGGCGTCACGCTCGGCGCAAAGAGCTTCGTCAAAGACGACCAGGGCCGCGTCGTCAAAGGTATCAAACGCCATCCGAACATCGAGGACGACGTCACCATCTACGCCGGCGCGACCATTCTCGGGCCGGTCACCATCGGCCGTGGCTCGATCATCGGCGGCAACGTCTGGCTCCTCGAAGGCGTCCCGCCCGGCACCGTCGTCTATCAGGAAGGCGGCCAGACGAAGATGAAAACCACCGCCAAAGACCGCGACAAACTCATCGGCCACGCCGACGGCTCCGGCATTTAGTCTGTAGCCGCGCTTGCCAAGCGCGGTCTCGGCCACCATGAAACGCATCTACGCCGATCACAACGCCACCACGCCGCTCGACCCGGACGTGTTGGCAGCGATGCTGCCATATTTTGCGAATCACTACGGCAACGCCAGCAGCGTCCACCGCGAAGGCCGCGAAGCGCGAGCGGCGATTGACGCGGCGCGGGTGAAACTGGCCGGGCTGCTCGGCGCGCAGGAAAGCGAAATCGTCTTTACCGGCGGCGGCACCGAATCCGACAACACCGCCATCTTTGGCGTCCCGCCCGGCCACATCGTCACCAGTTCCACCGAACATCACGCCGTGTTGCACGCCTGCCAACGCCGGCCCGATGTGACGTATCTGCCGGTCAGCCGAGACGGATTGGTGGACCCCGACGATTTGCGCCGCGCGATCCACCCGGACACCGTTCTCGTTTCCATCATGTCCGCCAACAACGAAACCGGCGCCGTCCAACCCATCCGCGAGCTGGCCGGTATCTGTCGCGAGCGTGGTGTCCTTTTTCACACCGACGCCGTCCAATCGTTCGGCAAAGTGCCGGTGGACGTGAACCAGTGGGGCGTGGACTTGCTCAGCATCGCCGCCCACAAATTTTACGGACCGAAAGGCGTCGGCGCGCTCTACCTCCGGCGCGGCACCAAACTGAATCCGCTCCTCTACGGCGGCAGCCACGAGAACGAACGCCGGGCCGGCACCGAGAACGTGGCCGGTATCGTTGGCATGACCAAGGCCGCGGAATTGGCTGTGGCGAAAATGGAAGCCGAAGGCGCCCGGCTATTCCAACTCACGGAACGCCTCGCCACCGGTATCCAACAGACGATCCCCGGCGCGCATCGCAACGGACATCCCCGGCTGCGCGTGCCGAACACGGTCAATTTCAGTTTTGAGGGTTGCACGTTCGAAGGCCTGCTCCTCGGCCTCGATCTGGAAGGCGTAGCCGTCAGCAGCGGAAGCGCCTGCGCCGTCGGGTCGCTGGAACCCTCCCACGTCCTGCTCGCAATGGGCGTGCGCCGCGAACTCGCCCGCGCCGCCGTCCGGTTCAGCCTCGGCCAAAGCAACACCGAGGAGGATGTGGATAAAATCCTCGCCGTCGTGGCGAACGTGGTGAACCGGCTGCGCTCGTTTGCCACCGCGTAACGCATGATCTATCTCGATCACAACGCGACGACGCCGGTGGCGGCGGAGGTGGCGCAGGAACAGGTGGCCGAACTCATCGGGGCGCATACCGGTGAGGTCATCTTCACCTCGTGCGCAACGGAGAGCAATGACGCGGCGATTCATGCGGCACTGAAGGCCACCGGGTAACGGCACGTCATCACGTCGGCGGTGGAGCATTCGTCTGTGCGCGGCGGCTGCTTTCAGCGCGGCGTGCGCCAAGATGGATGATCGCTTCGCCCCAGTGTCCGATCCCTTGCTGAACGAATGTGGTGACCGGATCAATCTCCAGACGCTGCGTGCACCAGCGGAAGATTCGGTTTGGCGGTGGGTAGCCGCGCCCATGATGTTGACCCAAAAGGATTGCTCCGGCGGTGGTTTGAGAAGAATCGCCTCGATGTTGAGGTTGTTTTGGTCCGAGAACTTGCGGATGCGGTCGAGGACGCCTTCGATGGTTTCGGCCACGGCTGGTATCTCGACGCGTGTGTCGGTGCAGGGAATGGCGACAGGCTTCTTGCGTTCGGTTTCGGGAATGCCGGCGACGGTTTCCAGAATCAACGAGACGACCATTGTGGAGTCCTTGCCGCCGCTGAAGCCGATGAGCCACGGGCGAGAATCCTCAAGGTAGAGTTGCCGCAACGAATTCTTGATCGCCTGAAAGTCCGCGCCTCCCGACACGGCGATTAGACCGGACGCAGACCAAGCGGTCGAGAGAGGAGGCTCAGTTGAAGAACCGGTAGCGGAAGATGAACCAGAGGGCGGCGACGCCGTCTTTCCAGCCGATTTTTTTGCCTTCGCTGTAGTCGCGGCCGGAGTAGTTGATGTCGGTCTCGTAGAACCGGTAGCGGCGGCGGGCGAGTTTGGCGGTGAGTTCGGGTTCGATGCCGAAGCGGTCGGAGGTCAGCTTCACATCGTGCAGGCATTCCCGGCGGAAAACCTTGTAGCAGGTCTCCATGTCGGTGAGGTTCAAATTGCAGAGCATGTTGGAGAGCAGGGTGAGGAACCGGTTGGCCAGGTAATGCCAAAACAACAGCACCCGGTGCGTCCCGCCCGTGAATCGCGAGCCGTACACGACATCCGCCCGGCCATCGAGGATGGGCTTGAGCAGTTTCGGATAATCGTTCGGGTCGTACTCCAAGTCCGCATCCTGAATCAGACAGATTTCACCCGTCGCCTGTTCGAGTGCGGTGCGGATGGCGGCGCCTTTGCCCCGGTTGCGCGGATGCAACACCACCTTCAGACCGGGCTGGCCGGTCAGCGTCGTGATGATGTCCCGCGTCCCGTCGGTCGAACAATCGTCCACCACAATGATCTCCTTCTCCAGTCCGGCCGCATCCGCCGCCTGCACGCGGCGGACCAACTCCGCCACGGTCTGCGCCTCGTTGAATACCGGGATCAGGATGGATAGCCGCCGAAAAGTCCGCATCATGGCGCGCGAGTATAAAGATTCGCGAACCGGGCGCGAGCCGATTTTTGGATTGCGTTTGGGGGATGGTTTGCCTATCTCTGCTGCGGGGAACCTTGATGAACTTGAAAGCCGTCGTCTGTGCATTTTCGTTGCTGCTCGCCGCGGGCGGGCACGCCGCGCCCGCGGAAACCAATTCCGTTACCGGCCCGACCGCCGATGACATCAACTGGGCGCGCCATGTCGTCCAAGCCTACGAAGATTACCAGCGCCAGCAACGCGCCACCGCCTCCGTGCTCGAGCAGACCCGGCAGGACGCCGCCCGCGCCGTGCAATCGGCTGATGAAAACGCCGCCCAGATCGAAGCCCGGCTCCTGAAGATCGAGCAGGCGCTCAGTTTGGAACGCCAGCGCGAAGTCGAAAACCTCCAAGAATCCCAACGCAGCACCCTGATGATCGTCGGCGGCGTCGCGGCAGTCGGCCTGATTTGCATGATGGTGCTGGCGTTGTTGTTGTTGCGGACGATGAACCGGCGGATGGAAGCGGTGCTCGCTCCATTTGCCGGGGCAGTCATCGCCCAAGCCGCGCCCGCCGCCGGTCAACTCGGCAGCGGCGCGACCGAACTGGCCCCGGCCGATCCCGCCGCGCAATCCAGCGCCCGGTTCGTCTCCGCCCTCGAACGGTTAGAACAACGCGTGGCCGGGATGGAAAAAGATCTGACAGCGCCGTTGATCCTGCCGGAAACACCGACCGAGGATCCGACGGTGCTCGACCAGAAAACCGCGCAGATCACGGCGCTGCTCGGCAAAGGGCAGACGTTCCTGAACATGGACAAACTCGACGACGCCATTGTTTGTTTCGATGAAGTGCTCGCGCTCGATCCCAAGTACGCCGAGGCGCTCGTGAAAAAGGGCACCGCGTTGGAGAAAACCGGCAAGCTCGATGACGCGATCCGATATTACGACCGCGCCATTGAAGCCGACCAGAACATGACGCTGGCGTATCTCTGCAAGGGGGGCGTGTTCAACCGGCTCGAACGCTACAGCGAGGCGCTCGAGTGCTACGAAAAAGCATTACGCGCGAAGGAGAAGTCCGGCGTCGTCTAGCTTCACGCGCGGCCGCTCTTCGAACGCGACGCGCGCTTCCAGTTCCCGCTGCAACGCCGCTTTCTGCCGTCGCAACCGCGCAATCTCCGCGTCCCGCGCCGCCAACGCCAACGTCAACTCCGCCACCCGTTCCCGGTGCCGTTGCTGCAATTGCGCCATCCGCGCTTCGAGCCCCGTCAACGTCTCCGTGCCGGCCTCCTGCGTCGCCAGCAACTGCCGGCGCTGACCGAGCAGTCCTTCCACCAACCGCTTCATCATCCGCCGCGCCAATTCGGGCGTCACATCCGCGTACAACCACTCTTCCCAATCGCGCGACTTCGCACGAGCCTGCGCGGCGGCGGCGCGGACGATGGGCAACGCATGCGCCGCCAGTTCCACCGGCGTGCGCGACGGGACGAGGAGGGTCCGCCGACACCGCGGACAAGCCACGGCGGCATCGGACTTCCCGTCAATGACTGTAATGCGCTGCGAACAGGCCTGACACTGAAACGTGACCACGGTTCCTCCTTGGTTGAACCGTCACTCACGCGAGAATGCCGCGCCCGTCCGCCCCAGTCAAACCGAAACTGGATCGCGCTGCACTTTCCGGGCATCTCCGATGCCCTCGCCGCTCCACACCATCACCCCGCTGGGCCGAGCGTCTCCGCGAGGCCGCCACCCGCTCGCGGGGGACGCTCGCGCCACCAGCCTCAGCTCCTGTCACTCAAGGCTGCGTCCTGCCTAAGTAGGCTTTGACAGTACGCCGGTCGAGATTCGTGCGGCGGGCGACTTCCTCAATGGTGCCGTGCCGGTCGTGGAGCAGCCGACAATAGCCGGCCAGCAACGCGTCCGCATCGAGACTGCCGGCGATCACGCCCGCCACGAGTTGAGACTGCCGGTCTGGCGCGACCGCGCGGTGGTCGCCCGCGTACCCGCCTGTGAGCAGAATCCGGCGAATCGCCTGCTCCAGCTCGCGCACATTACCGGGCCACGCGTACCGCCGGTCCAACTGCCGGACAATCGCGTCGGCGCTGGCCAGGGCACCGAGCCGACCGGCAATGTGGCGGATGAGATTGTCCAACTCCGCCGCGTCTTCCGCGATGCGCTGTTGCAGCGTGGGCACCACGATGATGTCGGAGCAGAGCCGGTAATAGAAATCATCGCGGAACCTGCCGGCCGCGCGGAGTTGATCGAGCGATTGATTCGTCGCCGCGATTACCCGGCCGCGAAAGCGCATCCGCTCGTGGCTGCCGACCGGCGTGAACACGCGTTCCTGCAACACGTGCAACAGTTTGATCTGCACCGGGATGCTGAGGTCACCGATTTCATCGAGAAAGATCGCGCCGTGCGGACTGCACCGGGTCAGCACGCCTTCGTGGTCGCTGATCGCGCCGGTGAACGCGCCCTTCTCGTGCCCGAACAACTCCGACTCAATCAACGTCTCCGGAAATTGTGACAGGTTGATCGCCAGAAACGTCTTGGTGAAACTCTCCGCAAACCGCCCGGCCTTCTCATCAAACGGAATGAATCCCGCCCGGCCAATCGCCGCCGCCGCCGTCCCTTTCCCGCTCCCGGTCGCGCCGAGCAGCAGCGTGGAAAATTCCTCCATCCGATTCCAAAGCTGCCGCTCGTACAACCGGATATCGTGCGTGAACACATTGTTCCACAGATGCCGGCGCAGTTCCCGCATGCACGCGCAATGGCCGACCAATCCGGTCTCGATGAAATGGTACGCCCGCCGGATCTGATAGAAGATCGCAAAATACCGGCGCGCCTCCTCCGCCGAAAACCCGCGCCGCTCAAACAACGCCCGCGCCTTCCCGTAAAATCCGACCGGGACCGATTTGTCACCGGCCGCCAACTGCGCCTCGATCAGCCCGTCGAACGACGCCAAGTGCCGGTGATAGATCTCGTACAGGCACACGTACCGGAGCAACTCCCGGTCATCCCCGCTCGCCTGCCGGTAATTCGCAATTCCCGCCGCCTGCAACGCCGCCAACTCCCGCTGCCACCGCTCCGCCGCCCCACCCGCGCCGGCAATGTGCGCCTGCAACTCGTCGAATTCTTCACTGAACGGATTGCACGCCGCCGCGCGCGTCACCCGCGAGAAAAACTCCCGCTGTGGCGGAGTTGGTTTCCAGTCGGCCATACAGAAAATGACTACTGGATAATCAGAAAATGCACAACCCGGTAATTACCGTGCGCCGATTCCCCCGAGAATCCGCCTGTTTCACCGTGGCACGTCGCGAGCAATACCAGGCGGGCATGAACTGGCAATTCGGATGGGGCATCATCTTGGCGGGTTTCTTGAGTGGCGCGATCCTCGGCTTGGGATTTCACCGCCCCGATTTTCTCGGCGGCTACGATTCGCTCCGCCGGCGCATGCTGCGCCTCGGTCACATCGCCTGTTGCGCGCTCGGGATGTTGAACCTCATCGTGGGCGTGGCCGGTCACGCCTCGCTCTGGCTGCTCGCCGGCAGCGTGGCGATGCCGGTCGTTTGTTTCCTCACCGCGTGGCGCAAGCCGTACCGGCATCTCTTCTTCATTCCGGTCACCTGCTTGATGGTGGCCGCCATCCGGGAGATTCAACTATGAAAATCGGATTCCTCGCCATGAGCGGGATTCGGGCGCATGACCCGGAGTTGTTGAAATTGGGTCTCACGCTACCGGGGTTTGTCGAGCGCAGCAAACAGATCGCGTCGCTGCCGAGTCTCGGCCTGCTTTATCTCGCCGCCGTCACACCGCCCGGCCACGAACTCGCCTATTACGAGGCCGAGGCCGACGGCAAAGAGCCGGTCGGGGTGTACGATTGCGACCTGGTCGCGATCAGCACGTTCTCCGCGCAAGTGTTCGAGGCGTATGCGATTGCCGACCGGCTCCGCTTCGCGGGCGTCAAAGTCGCAATGGGTGGCTTGCACGTCACGGCGCTGCCGGCGGAGGCGCGGCTACATGCCGACTTCGTGATTACCGGAGAGGGCGAAAGCATCTGGCCGATCATCGTCAACTCGCTGGAGCCTGGCACGTTTGCCGGGCCGGCGGTGGATGTGCGGCAGTTGCCGGTGCCACGCTACGATTTGCTGGAGACGGAGTGGGACAACCGTCCCGGTGATCCAACCCACACGACGGACAAGCGAGATGATTGTCCCGCGCGCCGGTACAACCGGTTCACCGTCCAAACCACGCGCGGCTGTCCGTGGCGGTGCGAGTTCTGCGCGTCGAATGTGATGCTTGGTCAGCCGTACCGCAAACGGCCGGTCTGGGACGTGCTCCGCGACATCGGCGCGATCCGGCAACTGCGCGAGCGGCCGTTCATCGAGTTCGCCGACGACAACACGTTTGTGGACAAGCACTGGGGGAAAGAGCTTTGCCGCGCGCTCGCGCCGTTGCGCTTGAAATGGTTCACCGAGACTGACATCTCGATTGCCGACGACGGCGAACTGCTCGATCTCATGCGCGCGGCGGGTTGCCGGCAGGTGTTGATCGGTCTCGAAAGCCCCAGCGCCGGTCCGCTGGCCGGTCTCGAACAACGCGCTGACTTCAAAGCCCGCTGGCATGTCCGGTATGCGGATGCCATCCGCCGCATCCAATCGCGCGGCATCACGGTGAACGGCTGTTTCATCCTCGGCCTCGACGGGCACGACACCGGCATCTTCGAGCAGGTGTGGGAGTTCAGCCGGGAAGTCGCGCTCTACGATGTACAGATCACGGTGCTGACCGCGTTCCCCGGTACGCCGTTGTACGCGCGACTCCTCCGGGAAGGTCGCATCATCGAACCCGGCCGGTGGGACTTGTGTACGCTCTTCGACGTGAACTACCGGCCGCTCGGCATGTCGCCGGAGGAATTACGGGCGGGAATGCGGTGGTTGACGCGGCGTTTGTACGACGCGGACTTCACCACCGAACGGCGCGCGTCGTTTTTCCGGCGTTGGCGGGAGGAGGCGTTGGTGTCATGATGACCGCCGATGGGAGGAGCGTCATGAATCGGAATGCAGTCCGGTGGTTGCACGGCGAGTTGCCGGAGTTGGTGAGCCAAGGAGTCGTGCCGGCGGAGGTGGCGGAGCGGATGCGGCGGCATTACGGCGAGCCGGGCGCGCCGGGCAGCGCGGCCAAGAAATGGGCGATCATTCTGTTCAGCATTCTCGGCGCGACGTTGATTGGCGGCGGGATCATTTTGCTGCTCGCGCACAACTGGGAGGATTTGTCACGACCGGTGCGGGCGATGATTTCGGTGACGCCGCTCGCGATCGCGGCAGCGTTGGGCGCGTGGTTGTTGTGGACGCAACGCGAGAGCACGGCGTGGCGCGAGGGCGTCGGCACGGCGCAGACGCTGGCGATTGGGTCGGCGATCGCGTTGGTGGCGCAGACGTATAACTTGGGCGGGCGGTTTGATGAGTTCATGCTGACGTGGTCGCTGCTGGCGTTGCCGGTGGCGTATCTGCTGCGGGCGACGTTGCCGGCGTTGTTGTATTTGGTGGGTATCACGGTCTGGACCGGTTCGGTGACGTTTCAGACCGGTAACGGTGTGTTGTATTTTCCCTTACTGGGCGCGGCGCTGCCATTCCTTTGGATGACGAGCCGGGAGAACCGGTATCATCCGCGGCCGGTGGTGTTCGCGTGGGTGTTGGCAATCACGGTCGGCATCGGGACCGGCCTTGCGGTGGAACGGGTGTGCGGGAAACTCGATGCGTGGCCGGTGGTGTTTGGCGGATTGTTCACGCTGTTGTATCTGGTCGGGGCGCGGTGGTGGGGCGGGGCATCTGCGACGTGGCAGCGGCCGTTGCAGAATGTCGGGGCAATCGGCGCGGTGGGGTTGGCGGTGATGTTGAGTTTTGGCGATGTCTGGGACCACGGTAGCTGGCGGTATTACTGGGAAGACGTGACGGCGTGGCGGGCCGGGATGCAGTTTGCGGCGGCGGCGGTGTTCCCGGTGGCGGCGATTGCGTTGGGGGTGCGGAGTTGGACACGACGGGCGTGGGGTGAGGTGATGATCGGGGTCATACCGGCTCTGGCGGTGTTTGGCTGGGTGCTGGCCATATACGACGCGGAAGTGATCAGCGCGGTGTTGTTCAACCTCTATCTGGCCGGTTTGGGAATCGGGACGCTGGTGATCGGGTTGCGCCGCCGGCGACTGGGGACGGTCAACGCCGGCATGGTGGTGTTGGCAGCGGTAATTTTGTGCCGGTTTTTCGACAGCGATTTGGGATTCTTGGTGCGCGGCGTGGCGTTCATCCTGATCGGCATCGGTTTCCTGACGACGAACTTGGTGTTGCTGAATCGAAAAGGAGCAACGCAATGAATCCGAAACTGGTTTTTGGCTTGTTCGTGGCGGTGGCGCTGGTGCAGTTGGCGACACCGGTGGGCCAGATCTGGAAACACGAGGACATCTTGCGGACCGGCACACCGTACAAATTCCGCACCGCGCCCGTGGATCCGTATGACGCATTTCGCGGCCGGTACGTGGCGTTGAACTATGCGGACACCCAGGCCCCCGAGCGCAGCGGTGACCATCTGAAATACCGGCAACCCGCTTATGTGAAGCTGGAGAAAGACGAGGCGGGCTTCGCGCGGTTCATGGAGTTGTCAGCAGAGCCGCCGGCCAGCGGCGACTATCTGCGCGTGCAATATGCCTACCGGGAAGCCACGAACCTGACGGCTCGGTTCATGTTGCCCTTCGACAAATTCTTCATGGAAGAAACCAAAGCCCCGCGCGCGGAAGATGCCTACCGCCGGTTCGGTAACCGGCAAGGTCAGACCAACGAGACGTATGTCGTGGCGCGCGTGAAGGCTGGTCGCGGCGTGATCGAAGACCTCTACATCCAAGACACCCCCATCCGGCAGTTCCTGGAACGCGAAACCGCGCGAAGGTAGCCACAGATTGCGTGCCCGTGTCTCGCAAGCTCGGCTCACACGGATTTTCACTGATTGAATCCGTGCCCCATCCGAGTCCATCAGTGGCTAACGTTCTTGGCTTCTAGCGGCTGGGCGCGGCCAGTCAGAGCCACGAATGGACACGAATGAGATCCGAACTCGTTTTGTAGGGCGAGCTAGGCGAGTGCGGTGGCGACCAAATCGCCGACCTGGGTGGTGCCGAGACCCATTTTGCCGGCGGCGAGGGATTTGATTTGGCCGCTGTTGAGGACGGCGGTCACGGCTTTGTCGATGGCGGTGGCGGCAGCGCGTTCGCCCAGGGTGTCGAGCATCATGCCGGCGGCGTTGATGGCGGCGAGAGGGTTGATGACGTTTTGGCCGGTGTACTTGGGGGCGCTGCCGCCCATCGGCTCGAACATTGAGACGCCTTCGGGATTGATGTTGCCGCCCGCCGCGATGCCGAGGCCACCTTGGATGATGGCGGCGAGGTCGGTGATGATGTCGCCAAAGAGGTTTTCGGTGACGATGACGTCGTACCATTCGGGCTGTTTGACGAACCACATGGTCGCGGCGTCCACGTGGTTGTAGTCCTGCTTGATGTCCGGGTAATCGCGGTCGCCCATTTCCTTGTGGGCGCGGACCCACAGGTCACCGGCATGGGTGAGGACGTTGCATTTATGGACGAGCGTGAGCATTTTCTTGCGGTTGCGCCGGCGGGTGTATTCGTAGGCGAATTTCAGGCAGCGATCCACCACGGGCCGGCCGTAGATCATCACCTGCGTGGCGATTTCCATGGGCGTGCCTTTTTGGACCACGCCGCCAACGCCGGTATAGATGCCACCGGTGTTTTCGCGAACGACGACAAAATCCACGTCCTGCGGCGTCTTGTCCTTCAACGGACAATCTTCCGCGCGATACAGTCTGACCGGCCGCAGGTTGATGTATTGATCGAGCGCAAACCGGGCTTTCAGGAGAATGCCGACTTCGAGGATGCCGGGTTTCACGTCGGGATGACCGATGGCGCCGAGGTAAATGGCGTGCTGCTTGCGGAATTCTTCAATCGCGGCGTCCGGGAGCGTTTCCCCTGTTTTCAGGTACCGCGCGCCGCCAAAATCGTAGTTCGTGTAGTGGAGCTTGAATCCAAATTTAGTTTGAGCGACGCCGAGAACTTTGAGCGCTTCGCGGGTGACTTCGGGCCCCGTGCCGTCACCGCCCATCACCGCCACGTTGTAACTTTTCATAGGGCGCGCAGTGTGGCGATTTGCCGGCGGTGATTCAACCTGATTTTTAGCAGAGGCAAGCCGCCGGGACGGCGGCCGCCACACCGGCGGCAGCGAGGGCGCGTTCAGCCCGCGGCGCGTTCCGCCAACTCGCGGAAGGTGAGATTGCCGGGGGCGGTCTGCTCGGCGGCCTGCAATTCTGCCAGCGCGCGCGCCACCGGGTCGTCCGGCGCGGGCGCGCCGGAGACGCCGATTTCGCCGTCGTTGGTGCGGATGACCTGCAGCACCTCGGCGACAGTCATGCTTTCCGGCGGACGCGCCGGTTGCAAGCCGCTGCCTTCGCCGGCGAGATCGCAGAGGACGCCGCCTTTGGCGAGGCGATGAACCAGTTGGTTGAGCAATTGGGAGGGGACGTTGAGGAGGCGGGAGGCGTCTTCGATGGTGGGCGGTTTCTGGCCGGTCAGGAACCGTTGGCTGGCGAGTGCGACGAGCCGGCAGGCGTGAAGCTCGCGTTGGCGTTGGTCGAGTTTCTCGGTGACGCGGCGTT
>CAZJCX010000055.1:0-5472 GCA_964544425.1 uncultured Verrucomicrobiota bacterium | reverse complement strand
GAAATACACGCCGAGCAAAAAGACCGGGATGATGCCGAGGCTGCCGTAAATCGCGCTGTAGGTGACGACGCGCGAAACGTAGAGCGTGCTGAGCAGACTGTTGAGTTGCCAGAGCGTGCCGGCCACGATTCCGCCCGCCAACGCCGCCCAGGGCCGGACGCGCGTGTTGGGCATGAGTGCGTACATGAACGAGAACGCCAGCCAGAGCATGGCGAAGGGCGCGAGGTTGAAAAGAAATCGCGTGAACGCCGGATGCAGCGCCCACTCGCCGTAACTGCGCAGGTACTCGAGCCGCCCGGTCAGGGCAACCGCCGAGATCAACAACAACGGCCCGAGCGTGATCGTCGTCCAGTAATAGACAATCTTCCGCCAGATCGAACGGCCGCGTTGCACGCCCCAAATGTCGTTGAACGTCGCCTCGATCGTCGTCATCAACCGCAGCGCCACCACGACGAGGAAAAACGAGCCGACCGCGCCCAGTTTCCCGGCATCAATCCCGTCAATCCACGATTGGATTTTCCCGACCACTTCGCGGCGCGCTTGGGCGGACATGACGGCTTGGCCGGGCGCGGGCGGGCCGTCCACGTTGTCGGGCAACGGCACATATTCCAGTTGCGGGATCACCATGCCCACCGCACGGTCGAGCAACGCGGGCACCACTTCCGCGCTGGTCTCCTTGAGCAGATTCTTCGAGACGCTCAACGCCACCACCAGCAACGGCACCAACGCCAGCAACGTCGTATAGGTCAACGCGGCGGCCCGCATCGGACAGCGATTCTCCGCAAACCCGCGGACCACCATCCACCCAAACACGCACGCCTTGCGCACCCGATGAATGGCCGACCGGCCCGTCAACACCTCCGCCGGTATCTCGAAGAGAAATTGCTGCGCCCGCTGCCAAAACTCCGTCACTGTGCTGGGGCGAATCCGCGTCATGGCCGCAGCTTACGGCGCGCCCGGTGCCAAGTCAACGCGGGTGCCCACCGCTTTGTGCAGCGCCGCTTTCAACCGGTCCAGCCCGGCCCCGGTGAGGGCGGAGATTTCAATGACCTTGACGCGGTGCTTGCGTTTGAAGGCGGCGAGATTTTTCTTCGCGACCGGCACATCAAGTTTATTGGCCACGATGAAGCGCGGTTTTTTGAGAATCGCCGGGTTGTAGAGCTTTAGTTCCGCCATCAACTGCCGGTAATCATCGCCGGGTTTTCGGTTGTCCGTGCCGGCCATGTCGAGCAACACCAGCAACAACCGGCACCGCTCGATGTGCCGCAAGAAATCATGCCCCAGCCCG
Organism: uncultured Verrucomicrobiota bacterium; assembly: GCA_964544425.1. Lineage (GTDB taxonomy): Bacteria > Verrucomicrobiota > Verrucomicrobiia > Palsa-1439 > Palsa-1439 > OMJI01. The sequence goes on along the minus strand of CAZJCX010000055.1, from coordinate 4,184 downwards.
CGCCCGGTATGCGCCCCCTCAATCAGTCCGGGAATGTCCGCAATGCGAATCCGGGTGAAATCATCATAGATCAGCACGCCGACGTTGGGCGCGAGCGTCGTGAACGGATACGGCGCGATCTTCGGATGCGCGTCGGTAATCCGCGAGATCAGGGTGGACTTACCAGCATTCGGATAACCGACCAACCCGACATCGGCGATCGTCTTCAATACCAACTCGGCCTGCAACTGCTCGCCGGGCTGGCCGTATTCAAACTCTCGCGGCGCGCGATGCACCGAGCTTTTGAACGCCTCGTTGCCGCGCCCGCCCCGGCCGCCTTGCGCCAACACAAACTCCTGACCGTCCTCCACCAAATCCGCAATCAACTCGCGCCCGTCCTCCGGTGTGGCGGCCGCCGTCTCGGCGGCCCCGCGCCGGCTCTTGCTCCCAAACGGCAACCCCACCCGCGCCATCGCGTCGAACACCTCCGTCGCCTGCGCCGGGTGATACCGGGTGGCCTTCGCCTCGCGAATCACCGGGCCGAGCCGGAAGACCTGCGTGCCCACCGGCACTTTGGCGATCACGTCCGCCGCGCACTTGCCGGTACACTTTTTCCCGCGGCCGTGCTCGCCACGTTGGGCGAGCAGGTGCGGTTTGTAATACAGGTCGGACAAATCGCTGGCGTCCTTGCTGGCGACGAGAACCACGCTGCCACCGTTGCCGCCGTCGCCGCCGTCCGGCCCGCCCATCTCTTCAAATTTCTCGCGTCGAAACGACACGGCCCCGTTCCCGCCGTCACCGGCCCGCACCCGAATCTGGATTCGATCTACAAACATACCCGAGAGCGTACCAAACGAGCGCCGCAGAACGAAGCGCGATTGCCGCCGAGACGGCGTCCTCTACAACCGGTGTGCGGCCGCCGTCCCGGCGGCCCGCCCTGTAGCCGCGCTTGCCAAGCGCGGCCACAGCCCGCTCGCCCGATATCTCAATGCCCGAACAGTTCCGCATTGGGCACCGGATCCGACGGCTTCCCGTCCTTGAACCGGGCGCGTTGCTGTTGGAAATACTCCGGTTCCTCCGCCAGTTCGATGCACTTCTCGATCAATTCGAGCGCCTTGGCCCGGTCGCCTTTCTGGAAGTGAATCTCCGCCAGCGTGTCGAGATAGGCTGGATTATTCTTCGCCAACTCATTTGATTTCTGCGACCAGACCAACGCCTCATCGAGTTGCCGCCGCGCCACGGCGCAGAGCCACGCGACGTTGTTGTGTGCGTCCGCGCTGGGCGGCGTCTGCTGGAGGCCCGGCCGCAACGCCGCCACCGACCGCGCAAAAATCGCATCCGCCTCCTTCGTTCTCCCCAGCCGGTCGAGACGCGGGATCACAAGCGTCGGCACCGTGATGTCCTCCGGCACCAACAGCGTGTGCCAGCGCAGTGCCCTGGTGATCGTCGTCACGTCCTCCTCCGTCAATGCCTCCCTCTCCGTGAGCGTTCCGACTGCGATGGAAATCTGCTCCACGGCCGGCAGGAAGATCATCATCCGCCGCTCCAGCGACAAGACCGATTGCGCCAGCGACGCCAACACCGGCTCCGCGGTTTCCCCCGCCGCCAGCAACCCGGCCACCACGATCTGCCGGGCTTCATCATCGTCCGCGTTGTGAAATTGGCGGATCAGATTGCGGATCTCCGGGGGTGTGTCGGGCCGGATCCCCAGCTTGATGTCGTTCAGAATCGCGCGGGCGCGCTGATTGATTTCCGGATCCGAACTGCGCGCCGCCTGTTCCAAAGCCGGTCGCACCGCGTCACCGGCCTGCCAGAGAAATTGCTGCGCCTGTTCCCGGTCGGAATGTTTCGCCGCGCCGAGTTGCTGGATGGCGCGCGCCACGCCGTCGTCCGTCGCCGCCGCGACCGGCACCACCATCGCCAACCAAAGCCAAAGCCACATGGAATTATCCATACCACGAACACCCGCCGCTTTGTAGTCCGGTATGCTATTCTCCGCGCATGGCCAACCGGCTCGCGCGCGAACACAGTCCCTACCTCCGCCAACACGCCCACAATCCGGTGGACTGGTTTCCGTGGAGCGACGAAGCGTTTGCCAAAGCGCGCGCGGAAAACAAACCCATCTTTCTCTCCATCGGCTACTCCACCTGTCACTGGTGCCATGTGATGGAACGCGAGTCGTTCGAAAACGAGGAAATCGCCGCCGTGATGAACAGGCATTTCGTCTGCATCAAGCTGGACCGCGAAGAACGGCCGGACCTTGACCACATCTACATGACCGCCGTCCAGGCGACCACCGGCAGCGGCGGGTGGCCGATGAGTGTCTGGCTCACCCCGGACTTGAAACCGTTTTTCTGCGGCACCTACTTTCCGCCCGACGCCCGGTACGGCCGGCCCGGTTTCCGTCAGCTTCTTGAACGCATCCATGAAGTCTGGACCACCAACCACGCCGGCATCCTCGCCCAAGCCAACGAAATCACCGCGCTGCTTTCTCCTGACTCCGGTCGGGACGGTTCACCGCGCCGTCCGCTCGAAGCCGCGCCAATCCAAACGGCCCTCCGCCAATTCCAAGCCAGCTTCGATACCGAGCACGGCGGATTCGGCGGCGCGCCCAAGTTTCCGCGTCCGGTTGTGTTCAATTTCCTGTTCCGCGCCGGCGGCGAGGAGATGGCGCTGTTCACCCTCCGCAAAATGGCCGAAGGCGGCATGTTCGACCAACTCGGCGGCGGCTTTCACCGGTACAGCGTGGACGAGCGCTGGCTCGTGTCGCACTTCGAGAAAATGCTCTACGACCAGGCGCAACTGATCAGCAGCTACTGCGACGCGTTTCAAATCACCCGCGACCCGTTTTACGCCGACATCGCCCGCCGCACCTGCGACTACGTCTTGCGCGACCTGACCGCGCCCGACGGCGGATTCTTTTCGGCGGAGGACGCCGACAGCGAAGGCGTCGAGGGCAAGTTTTACGTCTGGTCGAAAGCCGAGATCCCCGACGATGCCATCGGCCGGTACTATGGCGTCACGGAATCCGGCAACTGGGAAGGCGGCCATAACGTCCTCCACGTGGCCGGTCATCCCGCGCCGCCGCACTTGGAAGAATGGCGCCAAAAACTCCTCGCGATCCGCTCGCAACGCATCCGTCCGCACCGCGACGAAAAGATTCTCGCCGCCTGGAACGGGCTGATGATCTCCGCGCTTGGCCGGGCCGGTGTCGTGGCCTCCATCCCGGCGGCAATTCCCGCCGCGCAACGCGCCGCCGAACGCTACCTCACCGGCGAACTCAAACGCACACCGACCGTCGTGGCCGTCCTCGACGATTATGCGGCGGTGGCCACCGGCTTTGTGGATCTCTACGAAGCCACCTTCGAGGCCCGGTACCTTCATCGCGCCACCGAACTCGCCGACACGATGATCGCGCGGTTCGCCGACGACAAAGCCGGTGGCTTCTTCATGACCGACGGCCGGGACGCGAGCGTCATCGTCCGCGCGAAGGAACAGTACGATGGCGCGGAACCGAGCGGCAATTCGCTCGCCACGTTGCTCCTGCTCCGGCTCGCCGCGATGCTGGACCGCGATGATTACCGGGCCGTCGCCGAGAAATCACTTCAGGCGAATGCCGAGTTCATGCACCGCGCCCCGCACGCCGTCCCCCAATTGCTCTGCGCGCTGGATTTCCATCTTCGCGGCCCGGTGCAGGTCGTGTTGGCCGGCAATCCCGCGCCGTTCCTCCCCGCCATCCGCGCCGGCTACCGGCCGCGACAAGTCGTGGTCTTGGCCCGCGACCAGAAAACGCCGCGCCCGGTGGTGGAAGGAAAACCAACCGCTTACGTCTGCCGCGATTTCGCCTGCGCCGCGCCGGTCACGACGGCGGCGGAGTTGGCGGACTTGCTCACGTAGCGGGCCGCTGTTTTTGCGGGACGACGAACGTGAAGGTGGCGCCGTGGCCGGGTTTGCCTTCGGCCCAGACTTGGCCGCCGTGTTTCTCGATGATGCGTTTGACGATGCTCAGCCCGATGCCGGACCCCTCAAACTTCTCCGTGGGATGCAGCCGCTCGAACAGGCTGAAAATCCGTTCCGCGTGCTCCATGTCGAACCCCACCCCGTTGTCCGCGACGGCCACGCAGCAACGGTCGTGGTCCACCCAGCCGTTGATGGTCACCCGCGACGGTTTCGCGCCGCGGCTGTATTTGAGGGCATTGTCGAGC
>CAZJCX010000054.1:16515-17340 GCA_964544425.1 uncultured Verrucomicrobiota bacterium | reverse complement strand
CCTATCGGCGGCGGCGGTCTGCTCGCGGGTGTCGGGAGCGCCGTGAAAGCGTTGCGACCGCAGGCCAAGATCATCGGGGTCGAACCGGAGGGTTTTGCCTCCTTCAAAGCCGCGCTCACCGCCGGTCAGCCAGTCACCATTGAAGCCGCGCCGACGATTGCCGACGGCCTGGCTGTCCGCTGTGTCGGCCGGCAATCTTTTGCCATCGCAGCTTCCGTGGTGGATGAAATCGTCACGGTCACTGAAGGCGAAATCGCCCAAGCGATTCTCATCTTGCTTGAAGTCGAAAAAACCGTCGTCGAAGGCGCGGCGGCGACCACCCTTGCCGCGCTGTTGTCCGGCAAGCTAGACGTGACTGGTCGCACCGTGGCGTTGCCGTTGTGCGGCGGTAACATTGACATGACGATGATGGCCAACATCATCGAGCGCGGTCTCGCCAAGGATGGCCGGTTGGTTTGCCTCCGCACGTTTGTCAACGACAAGCCCGGCGCGCTGGCCACGGTCGCGCGAATCATCGCCGATGCCAGCGCGAGCGTGAAAGATGTGCATCACAACCGGGCGTTTGGCCGCTTGGAACCCGGTCGGGTCGAAATCGCGTGGACGTTGCAAACACGCGGGCACGCCCACATTGACGACCTCGTCAAGCAACTGCGCGACCATCAGATTCAGGTCGAGAATCCGACGTAAGCATTTTGAACGCGCACTCACAGCAAACCCTCCGCACCCTTGTCCTCATTCTAGTGATCGGCGCGAGCGCCATGATCACGTCGCGCGCCGCCGAACCTGCGCTTGCGACGCATCCGCGTCTTTTTATCTCGGCGCAGC
>CAZJCX010000054.1:12945-16490 GCA_964544425.1 uncultured Verrucomicrobiota bacterium | reverse complement strand
GCCGTGGCCCCACCGAGGCGGACGCCTACCGGTCCGTGGCGGCGGCGGCGGAGTTCGGTGTCCAAGATGCCGCCGCGCCCATGAGCAAACTTTCGTCGTTCGACCGGGGATTCAAGATCGGGGGCCGGCTCATTTCGTTGGCCGTCGAATGGCATCGCACCAAAGACCGGCGCTATCTCGATGCCCTCGTGAAAAATGTCGAAGGTATGAAACCTTGGCTGAAGCCGACCGGGGACATCACCTTGCAGGAAGGCCAGAATCTCGCTGCCGTGGCCATCGCCTACGACTTGGTTCACAACGACCTGACGCCCGCGGAACGCGCCCGCTTCGTGGCGTTTGCGCGCGAGCACTGCTTCCAGCCGTTTCTGCGGGTGACCGGCCGCGGCGCGTGGTGGCAACGGATCATCTCCAATTGGAATCCCGTTTGCGTCAGCGGGGCCGGCCTTCTTGCGTTGACGATGTACGAAGATTTCCCGGAAGCGCAACTCGTCATTGACCGGGTGGAGGACTCGCTCACGCCGCTCCTGCGGTCGCTGGAAGAGACCCAGGGCGGCTGGGTGGAAGGCCTCGGCTACTGGAACTGGACGATGCACTACACGTCCATCTACCTCATGAGTTACGAGCGCGCCACCGGTCAACGACACGCTGGCTTTCGATCCGCGGGCTTCCGCGAAGCGCTGCTATTTGGTCACTATTTTGTCCCCTACGACGAAGAGTGCGGATTCGGCGACAATCAACACGGCAACATTGATTCCACGCTGCTCGCGGCGGCCGAATTTCTCGGATACCGGGATGTGTTGGGGAAACTTCAAGACTACCGGCGACGTGTGGCGGAAGTGAAACAAGCCAAGGGGCGAACCGAACCGGTCGTCTCGCCGCCACCGGACAACATTGGGTATTGGGTGCCCATCGGATTATTGGTCAATCCCGATCCGGTCACGGATGCGGATCACCCGCCAACGATCCCGAACTTCGCCCGCACCTATCCGCGACAGGGATGGACGGCGCTCGCCGACCGATGGCCGCGGCCAAACATCTACGCCTCGATTCGCGGTGGCATGCTGGGCGGTCCGCATACCCACGATGATTTACTGTCCTGGAACGGCGTCGTCGGCACCGAAAAGATGATCCTCAACTTTCACAAGGCCGGTTATTACGATTCCGCATGGGAATGGCGGGCGAAAGAGATTTACGAACGCAACGCCGCCTCGAAGAACACGCTCTTCGTGGCCGGGCTGAGCGCCTACAGCGGCATCGCGCGCCGACGATCCACTCACGCCGAGGCGAAGGTCAGCCAATTTAATCTGCCCACCGGCCCCGCTGTGCGCTTGGATGCGACGCGCGCGTATGTTCTGACCCGCTACAATCCCCGGCTCGTGTGCCGGTTGTTTGCCGTGCTGGGGGACCGGGGTCTGTTGGTGCTGGATCGGATCGAGATGCCGGGCGCCAACCCGGTCGAAGCCCGTGCACACACGCTCAAGGCCGCGCAGTTTGGCGACCGCGACGTGTTGCTGACCGGCGACCACGAAACGGCCCGCCTGACTTTTGCCGCCGATCAACCCGCCGTTCTGCGGCAGGCGACCGCGCTGCTGAGCGACGGCGAACAAAATCCGCCGACCGTCATCCGCTGGCAAACGCGCGGGAACGTCCGCACCGTCACGCTGGCGACGCTGCTAACGCGCGGCGACCAGCCGGTCGGACTCAAGGTGGAGTCCAATCCCACCAGCATCGAAGTCCGCGCGGCGTCCGGCGCATGGAAAACCAGCGTGCAACTGACGCGCGACTTGAAGCCGATCGCGGCGGCAGACGGGAACACACCGCGATGAAGTGCCGGACCGCTGTCATCACCGACATCCACTACAGCCGATCTCCTCCGGCCATCGCGGCCCGGCAGGGAAACTGGGGCGCGGTCTTGCTGCGGCGGACAGTTGAGCGGCTCAACCGGTGCATCCAGCCGGACGTAACAGTGATTTTGGGTGATTTGCTGGATGACCCCAAGGCCGCGGATGCGCCGGCATTGCTGACGGAGTTGCGGGCGATTCTGGAGCGGCTGCAATCTCCGTGGTTGGTGATTCCCGGCAATCACGACCCCGCTCCGGAGGCTTTCTACGAAGTCTTCAAACGAGTCGAGCAACTCGATGTCAACGGAGTCCGGCTGGTCAGCTTCGTGGATGAAGAGCAGCCCGGCTACAATGCCCGACGGTCTCCGGCCGGACTGGCGCGGATGGTGGGCGGGCAGGTGGCATTGCAGCATGTGCCCGTGGGTGTGCCGGGGCGGGAAACGCCATACGGATACACAAACTACGAGCAAGTGGCGGCGGCGATGCGAACGCACGGGTACCGCCTGGCATTGAGCGGGCATTATCACAAAGGCCGGGAGCTTCAGACGGCGGACGGCATCACGACGATGACCGTGCCGGCACTATGCGAAGCACCGTTCTCGTTCGTGCTGGTGACAATCCACGAAGATTCCATCGCAGCCGAGGTGCTCTCGCTCGACACGGAAGCGGAGAACGCGGCGAGCGCGTGAACATTCTCTTCATCTTCACCGACCAGCAACAGCGGTTTGCGCTGAGTTGCATGGGCAATCCGAATCTGGAGACGCCACACCTCGACCGGCTGGCGCAGCGCGGAATGTTGTTTCGCCGGTGCTACTCGAACAACCCGGTCTGCGGACCCTTTCGCGGGTCGTTACTTACCGGCCAGTACACCAGTCACTGCGGCGTCACGGACAACGGCCTGCCGCTGCCAGTCGGGACGATCACTTGGGCGGATGCATTCAACGCGGCGGGGTATCAGACTTCCTACGTCGGCAAGTGGCATCTCGGCGGCAATGGCAACTGTCCGATCCCGGCGGAACTGCGCGGTGGCTTCCGGCGCTTCAAGGGCTACCAGTGTTACAACGGTTTCTACCAAGACGTTTGCTTCTACGACGAGAACAACGTCGAGCATCGCTTCGAGAAACACCGGGACGAGGTGGCGACTGATCTGGCGATTGCAGAGTTGGCGGCGATGACGACGCAGAAGAAACCATTTCTCCTGATGCTCAGCTATCAAGCGCCACACTATCCGGTCCAACCGGCGCCAGAGTGGGAGGAGAAATACCGGGGACGCAAAATCATCCGCCGTCCCAATTGTCAGGACATCAACCCGCACACGCCGACCGTTTCGCCGCGCAGCCCGAAACCGGTGCAAAACGATCCGGACTTCCGACGGTACGGCAACAACCTCGACGAATACATCCGCTTTTACAACGCCATGTGTGCGCAGATTGACGCGAATGTGGGCCGGCTGATCGCCGCGCTCGAACGTCGCGGCGTGGCGGACGAGACGGCCATTTTTTTCACCTCCGACCACGGCGACATGCAAGGCAGTCACGGCCTCAAGAACAAATGTCTCCCGCACGAGGAATCCGCCGGCATCCCGCTCATCGCATCCGTTCCCGGTCAGCCCGGCGGCCGCGTCACCGATGCGCTGGTGTCGGGAATTGACTTCATGCCGACTTGCCTGGAACTGGCCGGTATCCCACCCGTGAGCAGTGTGGA
>CAZJCX010000054.1:4236-12925 GCA_964544425.1 uncultured Verrucomicrobiota bacterium | reverse complement strand
CAGAGTTTCGCGCCGCTCCTCCGCGACGAGTCCGCGCCGACTGCCGACGCGATTTTCAGTGAACACAAGAACTGGTGCATGATCGTGCAGGCCGGCTGGAAACTCGCCGCCGAACGACAGGATGATGGCCTGGCCCCCACGTTCATGACGCATCTCGACGCCGATCCCTACGAACTCAACAACCGCTGCGAAGATCCCACGGTGACCGATCTTCGCCAGACACTCCTCGACCGGTTAACCGCGTGGGACGCGGCTGTCCGGCCGCGGACTTAGGAGTCAACATGTCAACCACACGAAAACCCAACATCATCTTCATCCTGACCGATGACCAAGGCTATCCGGCCCTGGGTGCGCACGGTCATCCGTTCCTCCAAACGCCGCATCTGGATGCGTTCCACCGGCAGGCGGCGCGGTTCGAGCAATTCCATACCGGCACCACCTGCGCGCCGACGCGGGCCGGCATCCTCACCGGTCACTACTGCAACTCCACCGGCGTCTGGCACACCGTTGGCGGCCGGTCACTGTTACGGCGGGATGAATGGTCGCTCGCCACCGCCCTCGGCGAAGCCGGTTACCGGACCGGCATCTTCGGAAAATGGCATCTGGGCGACGAGTATCCCTACCGGCCCCAAGACCGTGGCTTCCAACGTGTCGTCGTTCATGGCGGGGGCGGCATCAGTCAGCAACCGGATCACTGGGGCAACGATTACTTTGACGACACCTATCTTGTGGACGGTGAACCGCGCTCGTTCCGCGGCTATTGCACCGACGTGTTCTTCCACGAAGGGTTGACGTTCATTGAGGAGAACCGGGACAAGCCGTTTTTCTGTTACATCGCAACCAACGCGCCGCACTCGCCGTTCAACGTCGAGCCGCGTTACCGGGACCTCTACACCCAACACACGCCCAGCGAGAACTACGCACGCTTCCTCGGCATGATCACCAACATTGATGGAAACTTCGGGCGGCTCCGCGACAAATTGCGCGAACTCAATTTGGAAGAGAACACGATCCTCATTTTCATGAGCGACAACGGCCAGACCGGCGTGAACGATCCGGCGTCCGCAATGTACAATGCCGGGATGCGCGGTATGAAGTGTAGCCCGTACGACGGCGGGCATCGGGTGCCGTTCCTGTTGCGCTGGCCCGCCGGTGGGTTCGGTGAAGGGCGAAGCATCAACCAACTCACCAGCTACGTGGATTTCATGCCGACGCTCCTCGATCTGTGCGGCGTGCCTGTGCCGGCGGGGCAGACATTTCACGGCGAGAGCCTGCGCCCGCTCCTCGAAGGTAACGCGGATGAACATTGGAGCGAACGCATCATCACCACCGACACGCAACGCATCCCGCATCCGCTCAAGTGGCGTATGAGTTGCGTGATGAGAGACACATGGCGGTTGGTGAACCGCACCGAGTTGTACAACATCGCCACGGATCCCGGTCAGCAACACGACATCGCCGCCGAACATCCCGCGTTGGTCGCGGAATTGCAGTCGGCCTACGAACAGTGGTGGACGCTTTGCGCCCGCCAGATGGAGGATGACGTGCCGTTTTCCATCGGCACGACAGCGACCGTTTTGCGGACACACGATATCCGAAGCGATCATGAAGAAGACGTCGTCTGGAATCAAAAACAGGTTCGCCATGGTCTGCCAGCCCACGGTTGGTGGGAAGTCATGGTGGAGTCCGAAGGTGAATACGAATTTGACCTCCGCCGGTGGCCGACGGAAGCCGGCCACTCTGTTCGCAGCGGAATTGAGGGTGCCGATGTGCCGATTCATACCGGCGGAATTCAGCCCGGCGCGGAAGGTTTGTACGTCGGCGGCGTGGCGCTGGACATTGACACGGCCGGACTCGAAGTGTCCGGCCTTCCCACGCGATGGGTGCCGGTCAACGCGGCGGATCGCGGCGCGGTCATCCGTTTGCGCTTACCAGCCGGCCCGCGCCATGTGCGTGCCCGGTTTTCAGGGGCGAGCGGATTCAATGCGTCAGCCTACTACGTGTACGTCCGGCGCGTGGGTTGACCGCGTCGCCATTCCGGCAGGTGATTGCCGCAGGGACGTCCTGTGTAAGCGAGGCGACTGGCGATAATGTTGGAGAGTTCATGACCAGCGACTCGGCGGTGCCGGACCCGCGGAGGCGTTCCCAAGTCCACGCGGTGAAATACAGATGGCGCGTTCCTCCAGTCGCTGGGCAATTGGCAGAAATGAATGTGGAACCGTCAGGCGAATATTACGACTACACCAAGACCATGCAGCCCGAGCGGCCGTGGTTGCTCCCGTATCATCAGAGCCTCGTTTATCTGATGATGCTCGCGACACGCGACGGCACCGGGAAGCTGGACAAGCTGTATCTGACGTTCGAGCAGGCGTTGGATGCGATCCGCAAAGTCCACAACCTGACGTGTGGCATCCCGCAGATTGTTTATCTCATCGGCTGGCATCACGAGGGACACGACTCGAAATATCCGGACTGGAGCGAGGTCAACCGGCATCTCAAACGTCCGCAAGACGAAACGGCGTTGGACAGTTTACGCTGGTTGATCCGCGAAGCCCGGCAATACAACGCGACCGTCAGCCTGCATCTCAACATGTTCGACGCGTACCAAGACAGCCCGCTCTGGGACGAGTACGTGGCAATGGACATCATCGCGAAGGACAAGGACGGCACGGTGATTCCCGGTAAATCGTGGGGCGGGATGACGTCGCACCAGATCAGTTATACGCAGGAATGGCAGACCGGCATGGCGCAGAAGCGCATTGACGGAATCCTCGCGATGATTCCTGAACTGGTGGCAGGCAAGACGATCCACATTGACGCGTTTCTGGGCGCGCGACCGCTCGCGCGGCAAGAGCCGATTAGCCCGTATCTCGGCTATACGAAAGCGGAGGAGGTCGCGACGCAACGGAAGATTTACCGGTATTGGCGCGACCGAGGGATTGATGTCACTTCGGAGTGGGTCAACGGCTTCCGTGACGACCGGTTTGTTGGCTTGCAACCGTGGGCGTGGCACGGGGGCGACGCGATCAAGGATTTACCGGTGGAGTTGTATTGCACCAACGTGATGGAGACGAACGTCCGGGAAATCTGGGGCGACCCAGCGGGACCGGATTACGCGATGTATCCGGCAGAGTTTTTCCTAAAAGTGTTGCCGTGGGTTTCACAGAGACAGCCCGAAGGCACTGACGTGTGCTTCCCGGCCCCGTGGTGCCAGGAGCCGACGTACATCGCCTACAGTCAAACCGGCTGCACAAGCAAGACATGGGACGTGCCGCCCGCTTGGCACAAAGTGGTTCTCGACCGGCTTACTTGGGAGGGGAGAAAACGAATTGGGGGATGGAAGGTGACTGAAGGTAAACTGACGCTCACCCTTGCCGCCAATGAAGCGGTTAAAGTAACAATGACGCCAACGTGATGAACCACCAACCACTCGGCAAAACTGCCGCGCGCGTGCCGCCGATTATCTTTGGCACGAGTTGTCTCGGCAACCTTCACGAAGCGTCGCCGGAGGAGGCGAAGGTGACAGCGGGACCAGACGTGGTGATTGAGGCAGTGGGGTTGGGAGGCTTTGCCGGGCGGGTGGTGTATATCGGTTACGCCAAGAAGCCGGTGGAGTACGACACGAAATATTTTGTGATGAAGGAACTCGACATCCTCGGTTCGCGCAACGCCACGCCGCGAGATTTCCAGTCAGGAATCCAGATGCTGGAGCGCGGACAGTTTCCGGTGGATGCCGTCATCGCGAAGACAGTTTCGCTCGCCGAAGTCGGGGCGGCATTGCAGGCGCGGAACAACAACCCGGCGGCGTTCACGAAGATCCACGTGGAGATGTCATGAGGAAAATCATTGCGGCGGCTCTGGCAGTGTCGGCCATTAACTTACCGGCTGCGAAACCCATTGCCAACCGACCAAACGTCGTTTTCTTTCTCGCTGACGATTTGCGCCCTGATTGTCTCGGTGTGCTCGGCCACCCGGTCGTTAAGACGCCGAACATTGATCGCCTGGTCGAAAACGGATTCATCTTTCGGAATGCTTACGTTCTCGGTTCGCACATCGGCGCGGTTTGCCTGCCGATCCGCACGATGATCCTGACCGGAATGAGTTATCTGCGGAAGGAACGCACCGCGCCGACGCTCGCGCAGACGGTAAAAGCCGCCGGGTATGCTTCGATTCGCAGCGGCAAGGGCAGCAACAATCCGAACAATCTCGACGTGGATTTTGATCAGCATCTTTGGGGTGAGACCGCGGACAAACACGCCAATCATCTTGTCCAGTTCATCAAGGATAATGCTGGTGGGAAGCCGTTGTTCCTGTACATGGCGGCGAAAGAGCCGCATGACCCGCAGTTTGCGACGGAGGAGCATTACCGGCGGTACCAACCGGCGGCCATTCCGATGCCGGTCAACTTCCTGCCGTTTCATCCGTTCGACAACGGCGACATGACCGTGCGCGATGAGCTGACATTGCCGTGGCCGCGCACCAAGGAGAACGTCACCGCCAAACTCGCGCGGTATTACGCTTCGATCTCGTACTGGGATGAACACGTTGGGCAGGTGGTCGCAGCGTTGAAGGCAGCCGGCCAGTTCGACAACACCATCTTCATCGTGGCCGGTGATAACGGTCTTTCGCTCGGCGAGCACGGCTTGCTGGGCAAACAAAACCTCTACGAGAACGGCGGCATGCACGTCCCGTTGATCTTTGCCGGTCCCGGTATCAGGAAGGGCGAAACCAAGGCGCTCGCTTATTTGTACGATGTTTATCCGACGATCTGCGAATTGGCCGGGATTCCTGTGCCGGCAGGGTTGGATGCGCAGAGCCTCGCGCCGGTGATCAAGGGCGCGCAACCGAAAGTGCGTGATTGCCTGTTCACGGCGTATAAAGATTGCCAGCGTTCCATCCGGGACGACCGCTGGAAGCTGATCCGGTATCCGCAGATTGATAAGACGCAATTATTCGATCTCCTCACCGACCCGCACGAGATGAACGACCTCGCCGGCAAGCCAGAGCTGGCCGGCAAAATCAAGGAGTTGATGGCCTTGTTGGAAAAGACACGCCAAGAATACGGCGACACCAGTCCGCTCACCGTTTCTAACCCGCGCCCAGCAGCTTGGACACCGGACCAAACCAAGGAAAACTGATGATGCCGAAACAACACACTTCAGTTGGACATGCAGCCCATACGCAAGAGGCCGTCGAAAGCGGCTTGCCGGGGACGATGCGGCGGCCCCTCAAGATCACCATGCTCGGCGCGGGCAGCGGATTCACGCGGAATCTTTCCAATGACGTGATGAGCATTCCCGGCAACGTCGGGGGGGTGATTGCGATTGTGGACATTGACGCGACGCGGTTGGCGACTATGCACAAGCTGTTGAACGCGCTCATTCGGCAGCACGGGAAACAGAAACAATGGAAGGTGATCGCCTCCACCAACCGCCGCGCGGTCATGGCTGGCAGTGATTACATCGTCAACTGCATCGAAGTCAGCGGCGCGGCCTGCGTGCATTTCGACAACGACATCCCGCTGAAATACGGCGTGGATCAATGCATCGGCGATACCATCGGGCCGGGCGGCTTGTTCAAGGGGTTGCGGACGATCCCGGTCTGGCTGGAGGTTTTGCAGGACGCCGAGCGCTTGTGCCCGCAGGCCATCGTTCTGAATTACACCAACCCAATGAATATGATGTGTCTGGCAGCGGGACGAACCAGTTCGATGCCGGTGGTGGGGTTGTGCCACAGCGTGCAGGGCACGAGTCATCTCCTCGCGAACTATGCCGGCGTGCCGTATGAAGAAATGGTTTGGGATTGTGCGGGCGTAAATCATTTGGCGTGGTTTACCAAGCTCGAACACAACGGCAAGAATCTGTACCCGAAACTTTACGCGAAGTTCGGCAAGGAAATCGCCGCCGGCATCAAGGAGGCGGAAGCCGGCCTCGCGTCGCACGACGATCGCGACACCAAGGACGGTGATCCGTGGAAACAACACGACCTCATCCGCAAGGATATGTGCCTGCATTTTGGTGCGTTCATCACGGAAAGTTCAGGCCACCTCAGCGAGTATTTGCCGTATTACCGGAAGAGCGACGCGGGCCGGCAACTGTTGCGGACGCGGTACGATGGCGGGTCGCGGTTTTACGCGACGAACTGGCCGAATTGGCGCAAGTCGGTTGACCAGAATCGTCGGGAAATGCTGGCCAGGAAAGCGCCGCTCGGACGGAAGCGCACATGGGAATACGCGAGCTGGATCATCGAGGCGCGCGAGAAGAACCAGACGTTCCGCATCCACGGCAACGTCATGAACCGCGACGCCACCGGCGCCGGCAGTCTCATCACCAACTTGCCGGCGGATGGTTGCGTAGAAGTCGCCTGTCTGATTGACCAGAACGGGGTTCATCCCGTCCGGTATGGCGCGCTACCGGCGCAGATGGCGGCGGTTTGCGATTGGAACATGCGGATGTTCGACCTCGCGGCGACGGCGGCCATTGAACACAGCAAGGAAGCCGCGATTCACGCCTTGCTGCTCGACCCATACACCGCCGCCGTCTGCACACCGGCGGAGATCAAGAAAATGACGCTGGAACTATTCGCGGCGGAAAAGAAATTCTTACCGGGGTATCAATGAATCTGACAGGCCAATGGCGCTTCGCCCTCGACGCCGGCAACAAGGGCATCCGCGAACGCTGGTTCGCCCGTAAACTCAAACAATCCATCGCACTGCCCGGCACTACCGACGAAGCCGGCTACGGCGAACTCACCGGCGAAGCGTGCGCTGACCGGCTCTCGCGCGTCCACCGCTGGATCGGCCCGGCCTGGTATCAGCGGCCGGTCACGATTCCGAAAACGTGGGCCGGGAAGAAAATCTTCCTCTTTCTCGAACGCACCAAAGACAGTCAGGTTTGGGTGGATGAAACGTGGGCCGGCAGTGATGACTCGCTCTCGACGCCGCACGAATTCGATTTGTCGAAATGGCTCACTCCCGGCAAGCACACGCTCACGGTCCTCGTGGATAACGCCAAGCTTCCGCCGGTCGGGCCTTGTCATCAGGTGGACGAACGCACGCAAACCAACTGGAACGGCATCCTCGGCCGCATCGAATTGCGGATGACCGAGAAAATCTGGATTCGGAATTTGCAGGCATACCCGAATCCAGAAAATCGCACGGTGGAAGTCGTCGCCGAAGTCGTGAATGAAACGCCGTGGAGCGGGGCCGGCAACTTCGTATTCGGGGCGGAAGCCGAAGGGTTCAATATCCCGCCGGTCAGAATGGGCAAGCTATTGAACCACGGGGCGATGACGGTCAAGGCGACCATCAAGATGCCGGCTGAGGTGCCGTGTTGGGAGGAATTCAATCCGACGCTGTTGCGGATCACGGCGGAAGTCGCCGCGATGCCGGTGGCAACATGGTTGCGCGATAGCCGCAGTGTGACGTGCGGCCTCCGCAGTTTCACAACCAAGCGCGGGCAGTTTGTCATCAACGGTCGCCCGACGTTCCTACGCGGCAAGCTCGACTGCGCGTTGTTCCCGCTGACCGGCTACGCGCCGATGGACAAGGCGGAATGGAAACGGTTGCTGGCGATTTCCCAAACCTACGGCATCAATCATTACCGGTTCCATAGCTGGTGTCCGCCCGAAGCCGCGTTCGAAGCCGCCGACGAACTCGGCATCTACCTACTAGCCGAGTTACCCAACAAACGTGAGATCACAGCGCCGGGAAATAAATACTACAAACCGCCGAAGGAGGCCTACGAGACGTTGGTGGAACTCGAAGGCGACGGCGGCCCGCCGGCGATTCGCACCGCGTACTTGACTCGCGAAGGCGAACGCATTTTGCGCGCGTACGGTAATCATCCGTCGTTTGTGATGTTCACGCTCGGCAACGAACTCGGCGGCGACGAAGCCGTGATGAAAGGCATGTGCGATCACTTCCGTTCACTCGACAAACGACATCTCTACGCAATGGGTTCCGGTCACTTCCACTGGGCACCAAAACTCCACGACGGCGACGAATTTTGGGTCACGCGCACCACCGGCAAGGATCTCCATTTGCGCGGCGCGTCGTTTGAGGCATTTGGGCACATTGACCACAGGCCGCCGTCCACCACGGTCGACTTCAGCGCATCAATCCAAGGCGTCCCCATCCCGGTGGTTTCACATGAGATCGCCGAGTTCGAGGTCTATCCCAATTACCGGGAGATCAAGAAATACAAAGGCGTCCTGCGCGCCAACAATTTCGAAATCTTCCGCGATCGCCTGAAGCAAGCCGGCATGCTCGACCAAGCGCACGACTTCTTCCGCGCGTCCGGTGCGCTCTCGGTGCTCTGTCACCGGGAAGACATCGAAGCCCAATTTCGCACCCCCGGTCTTGGCGGCTTCCATCTCCTCGACATTCAGGACTTCAGCGGTCAAGGCACCGCGTTGGTTGGCATCCTCGATGTGTTCATGGACTCGAAGGGCTTGATCACCCCCGAGCAATGGCGGCAATTCTGTTGCGAGACCGTCCCGCTGCTCTGGATGAAGAAATACACCTGGACGAACGACGAAGATTTCCGCGGCAGAATCCGCATCGCGCACTACGGTCCGGTCCATCTTGAAAACAAAACCGCCTCCTGGTCACTTACCGCCGGCAAGACGGTGGTGGCGCACGGCAAAATCGGCACGAAGCTAATTCGAACCGGCACCGTAACCGAGATTG
>CAZJCX010000054.1:0-4222 GCA_964544425.1 uncultured Verrucomicrobiota bacterium | reverse complement strand
CTGAGTTCAATTCACACCGCGCAGAAGCTGACCGTCACCATCGCGCTCGACGGCACGCCGTACCGGAACAGCTACGACCTGTGGGTGTATCCGGCCAAGATCAACACGACCGCGCCCGCCGGTATCACGGTGGCGCGGTCATTGACGCCGGCAGTCCGCAAGACGCTCGCGGAAGGTGGCCGCGTCCTGCTGCTCCCCAAGCCGGGAACAGTGACGCCGACGGTGGCGATGGCGTGGCAGACCGGTTTCTGGTCACCGATGTTCCGCATGGGCGACCGCAAAGCACCGGACGGCAACGAAGTGCCCGGCACGCAAGGCATCCTCTGCGATCCTCGGCATCCGTTGTTCGCAGATTTCCCGACCGAATTCCACAGCAACTGGCAATGGTGGCAACTCTGCAAAAACTGTGACCCGCTGATCCTCGACAGCACGCCGGCAAGTTATCGCCCGATCGTGCAGGTGATTGACGGCATTGACCGCAACCACAAGCTCGGCCTGATCCTCGAAACAAAAGTCGGGCAGGGAAAGCTGCTGGTCTGCACGATTCATTTACCCGAATTGCAAGAGCACCCCGAAGCCCGGCAACTCCTGAAAAGCCTTCACCGATATGTCGCCAGCCCGGCATTCCAGCCGGTCGCCGCAATAGATTTATGAGTCTTCTTTGGACCGACAGTCCATTGGCGATTGACTAGAGCGCGTCGAGAATCAGCGCGACGAGGCTACGATCCTCTTATTCCCAGCTTCATGGTTGCTGTCCGAATAATTTGCCCCTCCTCGGGATGTAGTAATGTGCCGTCCGTCCTGAAAATATCGTGATGGCAGACTGGCGGTTCGCCTTTATCCTTGTTCCAGCCCCACGGGTAATTCGTCTGAGTCTTGCCGGCGACGAGTCCCCAATGGATCGCACCGGCGCACTGCTGCCGGAAGATTGGTAGGCTAGCCGCAAAGGTCGAACCCGCTCCCCGCGCCAACCACTCCGTGCAGATAACCGGCCGACGGGGCAAGCCGCATTTTTCGATCCGCTCACGCAACTTGTCCGGCTTCAGGTAACCGTGAAACGTCACGATATCGGAGAGTTCAAAACAGACCTGGTCAAGCGCGTCCGCTCCATTCCAACAACCCACGGTGACCGGCTGCGACAATCCATCAACGGAACGCGCCCATTCGAAGACCGCGCGCAGCAGCGGAACGGAGTTGATCGGGCGACGCTTGCCGGTAATGGGATCACCGACGGAATTGGTCGGCTCATTGTAAAGATCCCAGACCGCGATGCGCCGGTCAGCCTTGAAACGTTCGAGCAGTTCCTTGACATAGCGTTCCAAGCGCGGCCATTGCGTCGGGTCTTCGACGATCTTGTGCCCCGGTGACTGCACCCAACCGGAGTTGTGGGTGTATGGTTTGGGTGCCGGCTGTGGCCCAAGCGCGAACTCGGTGTTCCAGCAATCGTCAAAAATGCAGAACATCGTCTTGATGCCTTTGCCGTCAGCAATCGACAGATACAGGTCGATGCGCTCGATGAAACCCTCCCGGTCATGCTCCCACAACAGGTCGTGCAGATAGACGCGCATGATGTTCATCCCGATGCGCTGCGCGTAACCGAGTTCCCGCTCAATCGTTACCGGGTCAAACGTCTCCGCTTGCCACATCTCGAGTTGGTTGATCGCCGTGCTCGGCGTGAAATTCGCGCCAAAGAACCACGGCTGCGTCTCACCCCATGCTTGCGCCCGTCCGACTGTCCAGCGTTTCATCAAACTATTCTTTCCACTCCGCTTCCAGCACACTGATCAACCCCAGCAGCCCTCCCCAGTGATAAAAGGCATCACTGTTCTCCTTGCCGCAGCCGTTGCCGGTATCGGCGCAGTAGTTTTCGTGGACGTGACCGTGCTCCCGCCATTCCTTCAGCAGCAACGCCTCCGATTTCTCCACCAACGCTTGCCGGGCTTTTGGGAGGTCGTAGTTACAGAGGCCGAGGTACACCAAGAAATTCATCGGCGCCCAAATGCGACCGCGCCAGTAATTCTGATCGGGATACGCCGGGTCGTTGCGCGCAATCGACGGCAAAATCCATTCGCCCCAGAACTCGGCGGGGTTGAAAAAATGTTCATTGATCATCCGCTCGGCTTGCGCCGGCGTCGGCACGCCGGCCAGCATCGGATAAAAATGCATCGGCGATAATCGCGTCTGATATTCGCCCGTGTCGAGACGCCGGTTGAGAAACAGGCCGGTCTTCTCGCACCACATCGTTCGCAGCGTGGCGGCGTACCGGTCGGCGCGCTCGTTCAACTCCGCGATCACTTCGCCGCGTCCGATCCGTTTAGCCAAATCCGTCAGCGCCCGACAATCCGTAATGTATAACGACATCAAGCCGACGTCGGCCAGTTGCATCCGATGCACCACTTTGTCATACGGCATGTCCTGATACATCGGCGAATTGTCCAAGCTCTCCAACGCCGACGCAAAACGGGTGTTGAGCGGCAACGTCTCAAAGATGCTCCCCGTGACCGGCTCGTACGGAGTCGAGCCGAGGCAAAGATAACCGTCCTGATCCCGGCACGTCGGCCACCAACGATTCCAGTTGAGCAACGTCTCAAACAGTTTCTCCGCCAAAACCATTTCGCCGCGTCGATCACACAACGCCTGAATCGTCAGCGCACCAATCGGCAACTGCGAGCGATCCCGCGTCTTGAACCCGGTCGGATGCACCATGCACGGAATAAATCCCCGCTCGGTCACTTCCTCGGTAATCGCGATCGCGTTGGCGTCGGCAAGTTCCCGGTTCTCCACGTCCGCCATCCACGCGGCAAAGTACGTGTCCCATTCAAACAACACCCACCCACCGAACCCGCAACTCCAAATCCGACTCACCGGCGAAATGATCCGGTCCTTGAACGGGTCATAGATCGTGTCCCAAGCCAAACACGTCTGCATCGCGTGATGTGCTTCGCTGAGATGTTGCCGGCTCTTCACAAATTCGTCCCGGCGCTGCGAGATGATTGCGTCGGCCTCGCCCAAACGCCCCGCATTACTCGCAATGAACACCGTCTGATCCAGCACCACGAGCAGATACGGTCCGGCAATTTCCGTGACCGGCTCGTCGTTGCGTTTCGTACCGGTCGCCGCGACCGTCAACGGCCCGACGTGCAACACATCCCCCTCGCGACGCACCCCTCCCGGACGATTCCACAACACCGCGCCTTCAATCGTCAACGCCGGTGCTTTGACGTAAATCTCCACCGGCGTCACCCGCGCAAACCAATCCCCACCGGCATGCGCCGTCTCCACGCGGATCTTCGCCTTGCCCCATTCCAATTCGAGCGACGTATACGAGCCATCATACGCATGCGCCCCCGGCACGATCCGCTCGTCGTCCTTGCCCTTCCGGCCGATCAGCGCTTCGCGCAAACAACAACCGGTGCTGTACGGTTTCAGTCCCAGCGAAATCGCATACCCCTCCGGCAAGTGAACGTGCGACAGCACGCTCCGGACGTTCCAAGTATTCCAACCGCGTTTCATTGATTCAGATTCCCTTTGAATGTCTCCGACTCGTAAAACTCAACCGTCTTTCCACCGGTCTTCCGCCACCAATCATCCGCCAACCGTGCGAGCCGGTCACGCTCGCGCCGGTACGTTGGATCGCCGGCAACATTCTGAAGCTCATCCGGGTCTTTGGCCAGATCGTACATTTCCTCCGCCTGATCCGCGCCGTAATACCGGACGAACTTCATCGACGCCGTTCGTACCCCGTAGAACGGATGCAATCCCCAGTACGCCGCGTAATGCTCGAAAAACACATGCTCATCCCCGGTCGGCACCGTCCGTCCCAACGCCCGCATCACCTCGCGCCCGGCAAATGGCGCCGCCGCATCCTCGCCGGCCAACTCCAACAACGCCCCCGGCAACGCCGTCGAACTGACCACTTCCGGTATCACCGCCCGTTTCCGCTCCCGTCCCGCCGGCAACTTCAGCACACACGGAATCTTGTACAGTTCATCGTACGGCAACGTCCCCTTCAACCGCGTCCGATGCGCCCCCATCATGTCGCCGTGATCGGCGAGAAACAGCACGATCGTCTCATCCCACATGCCCTTCTGCTTGAAAACGTCGATGATCTGACCGCACGCCTTATCCACCGCCGCGATCATCGTGTAGTACTGCGCCATCTCCAGCCGCAACTGCGCTTCGCTCCGCACTCCATGCTCGCCATCGCCGGCGTGCTCCCGCT
>CAZJCX010000053.1:9216-17344 GCA_964544425.1 uncultured Verrucomicrobiota bacterium | reverse complement strand
TCGCGCGCCAGATGATGAATTGGAACAGGAGCGCGGTGAAGGGAAACCCAATCCAGTGCCAGCGTTTCAGACCGTGGAAACTGGCGCTGTCGGCGTACAGCAGCGCGATCACGGCAACAATGCCGGCATTCAGCCACCACGTCGCGCCGGTGGCGAGCAACAGTGCGATGACCGGCCAGACGAACGTGGCGAGTTGGAAGACCGCCGCGGCGATCACCACGGCCAGGTTGTAGTCCACTCCGGCAAACGAGTTCTTCTCCAAGCCGCGAATCAGTTCACGGACGCTGGCGTACCATTCCACCGCGATCATCCCCTCGCCCAACACGCATTCCTGCCGGTAGCCGGCGCGTTTGATGACTTTGCCGAGCTTGATATCGTCGTCCGGCCGCATCCGAATCCGCTCGTGACCGCTGATCGCCCGGTATGTCGCCGCGCGAATCAGATTAAATGCGCCGATGCCGATGAACCGCCCACTGCGGGGATCGCGCGCTTTCCACGGCTTCGCGAACATCGAAAAAAACAGCACGAACGCTCCGCCAAACATATTCAGCCACAACCCCGGCATCTTCATGTGCGGCGCGACGGCGACGTGATCGAGCGCCGCGCTCTCCGCATACTGCACCGCCCGGCTCACGGTGGTCGGTTCCATCACCACATCGGCGTCGGTGAACAACAACCACTCGCCCGTCGCCGTCTGTGCGCCGGTATGCTGGGCGTGACATCCGCCGAGCCAACCGGCCGGCAATTCCGTGATCGTCACTACATGCAAGCGCGGGTCTTGGCGCGCGAGCCGGTCGAGAATCGCGCCGGTCTCGTCGGTGGACCGGTCGTTGACCACGATGAACTCCAGATGCCGGTAGTCCTGCCGCAAGACCGACTGCAGCGCTTCGGCGATGTTGCGCGCTTCGTTGCGGGCGGCGATGACGATGCTCACGCGTGGTGCGACCGCTTCTGCGAACACCGGCAGCCGCTTCAGCCACCGCATCGTCCGCTGGCCGATGGCGAACTCCACCAGCATCGCCGCGAACATCGCCAACGTCGCCACCGCCAACCAGAATGCAATCATCTGAGCAATCTCCGAGCGCGGGCGAACACGGCGTCCAACATCGGCTCCGTCAGCTTGCCGGTGTTCGTGTTCTGCCGGCTGGGGTGATACGAGGAAACGAGCACTGGCTTGGTCTGATGGACGAGGTTGTGGCCGAACTTCAAGCCCCGCAGGCCGGCCAGCCGCAGGTACTGGTTGAAGGCGATCTGTCCCAGCGCAATCACGACGCGCACGGTCGTCAGCCGCGCCAATTCCGCGCGCAGGTACCCGCTGCAATTCTCCATCTCGGCCGGCAACGGTTTGTTGCCGGGCGGCGCGCAGTGGCAGACGGCGGTGATGTAACACCCGGTAAGTCGCAAACCGTCATCCCGCCGCTCCCACGTCGGCCGGTTGGCGAACCCCGCCTTGTGCAACGACCGGTAAAGCCAGCGACCGGACTGATCACCGGTAAACATCCGCCCTGTTCGATTCGCCCCGTGTGCCGCTGGTGCAAGACCGATGATGAGCAGGCGCGCCCGCGGGTCACCGAAGCTGGGGACCGGCTTGCCCCAGTACTCCCAATCGCGATACTCGCGTTTCTTCTCCCGCGCCACCTGCTCCCGCCATTTCACGAGTCGCGGACATGCCCGGCACTGCGTAATATCAGCGGGACAAAGCGGCATGAGCCTCCCGAATCTTTAGCGGATCGTGGCAGACCAACACCCCATCCGCACCGGCCGCAACTGCCCGCTTGGCCGCATCACCGACGCGGCGAATGGCTTTCATCTCCAAATCATCCGTCAACACCGTGCCGGTGAATCCGAGCTTTTCCCGCAGCAGGCCGGTGACGATGACGCGGGAGAGCGACGCGGGGCCGGTGTCCCAAGCAGGATATTGCGCGTGGCCGACCATGACGTACCGGCACCGTGGCAGTAGGTCGGCGAACGGCCGCAGGTCTTCCGTGAAATCGGCGTCCCGGATGGTCGGCAGTTCTTCGTGCGAATCTTTCGTCGCACGACCGAGACCGGGAAAATGTTTTGGACAGGCCGCGACGCCTTCCGCCTGTAAACCGTCAATGAACCCACCGGCCCATTTCACGACTTCAGCGGCGGTGCGCCCCCAGCACCGTTCCTGCAACGCGTTGTCTGTCGCGCCGTAATCGAGATCCGCCACCGGCGCGAAATCCAAGTCAAAACCCAACTCACGCAACGTCTCCCCCACCCTTTTCCCCACCGGCTTTGACTTCGGCAATCGTCGGCAACGTCACGAAATCACGGAGCCGATTGACCCGGTGATTCTCCTGATCTACCGCGACCATCACGCTGAGCGCATGCAGTTCGCGGTTCAGTGCGCGGACTTGGTCAGCAGAACGAATGTTGCGAGCAAACAGCACCACACCGGCAGGGTGCACGTCCTGGATGAGCTGGCGACTGACCGCATCGAGTTCCACGCCGGTAATCCCGATGTAGAGCCGCTTCATCGGTCAATCTGCGCCCGCTGCAACCGGCCGCTGTAATCCACGTAAATGGTTTTCCACTCGCTGAACGTGTCGAGCGCCGCCTGCCCGGCTTCGCGCCAGCCGTTGCCGGTCGCGCGCACGCCGCCGAACGGCAACTGCACTTCGCTGCCGGTGGTCCCCGCGTTCACGTACACGATGCCGGACGACAACTCCCGCATCGCTGTGAACGCGCGGTTCACATCCTGCGAGTAAATCGAACTCGACAAGCCGTACGGCACGTTGTTGTTCACCGCAATTGCTTCTTCGAGGGAACCGACTTCGATGATCACACATACCGGCCCGAATAACTCCTCCTGCGCGATTCGCATTTGGGGCGTCACGTTGTCGAGCAACGTGGCACCGGTCGTCAACCGTCGCGCCCCGGCCGCGACCGCTTCCTGGATAACTGGCTCGCAACGTTGCGCCGCCGCGGGATCCACCTCCACGTCTTTCACTCGTTCCACGAGCGCAACCGTCAACGCCTGCCGGATACCCCTGTGAACAATGACCCGGCTGCAAGACGTACACCGTTGGCCGCTGGTTCCGAACGCGCTCCAGATGATGCCATCCACGGCCAATTCCAAATCAGCGTCGTCGAGCACGATCACCGCGTTCTTACCACCGAGTTCGAGGGCGCATCGCTTCTCCGATTCCGCGCAGGCGACGGCCACTTTGCGCCCATTCGCGCGCGAGCCGGTAAAGGACACCAACCGGACCGCTGGATGCCGCACGAGCCGGTCCCCGACCGCAGCGTCGCCGGTCACCAGTTGCAGCACACCGGCCGGCAAGCCAGCGTCGGCAAACACTTGCGCGAATGCTGCCGCGCAGCGTTCGGCGCGCTCGGAGGGTTTCCAGACGACGGTGTTGCCGAGGATGAGCGCCGGCAAGATTTTCCAACTCGGCACCGCCATCGGAAAATTCCACGCCGTGATTGCCGCGACCAGGCCGACCGGTTCGCGAACGCTCATCGCCCACTTGTCCGGCAACTCGCTCGGCACCGTCTGTCCGAACGACCGCCGTCCCTCCCCGGCCATGTAGTACGCCATATCAATGGCTTCCTGCACCTCCCCGGCGGCTTCGGCGGAGTGCTTCCCAATCTCGGCGGTGATCACCGCCGCCAGTTCCGCCTTGCGCACGCGCAACCGTTCCGCGGCGCGAAACAAAACTTCCGCGCGGCGCGGGGCCGGCACTCGTCGCCACTGCTGGGTAATGGCGGGATCAAAGCAAAATTCCATCGCCCTTACTTATCGGCAACCAGCCACTCGGCCAACACAAAATTATCGCTTCCCACCCCGAGGAAACTTTTCTACAGTCCACCCTCGTGCAAACTTGGATTGTATTGCTAGTCGCGTTATGGGGCTGTTCCATGGGAGCCTCGGCTGTCGAGCCTCAGCCGGTGGGCAGCACGCTCTCGTTGCACCAAGAAAACGATATGCTCAGTTACCTTGGCGGCAACAAAGACCGACACTACTCCCAGGGCGCCAAAGTCACCTTCTTCGCCGGCGAAACCGAATGGCGCGGGGCAGCCAACTGGTGGAACTCCGCGTTGCCGGCGATTGCGTTTGACGGTTCCAACGCATTGACGCGCGTTGGACTGGCTTTAGGGCAGAGCATCTACACACCAGATGACATCACCCTGTTCAACCCCGACCCGCTGGATCACCCTTACGCCGGCTGGCTTTACCTCGGCGCCCTCTTCCAGCGTCGCTCCGCCACCGGCATCGGCGTCCCCGTGATGGAGCATTTTGAGATCAACCTCGGCATCGTTGGCCCACCTGCTCTTGGCAAGCCGGCTCAGATCTTTGTCCATCGAGACATTACGGACTCCCCGCGGCCCCGTGGCTGGGAGTATCAACTCGAGGCGGAACCCGGTTTGCTGCTCAAATACGACCGGGCGTGGCGGCTGGCACCAACCGGCGAGGCCGGGCAGCATGTGGAATTGATCCCGCACGTCGGTGTCAACCTGGGCAACATCAAGACCAGCGGCGAGGCGGGCCTGATGCTGCGCGCCGGCTGGAACCTGCCGGACGATTTCGGCGTCACGCGAATCGTCTCCACCAAGGGAATGACCGGCGGTCTGGCGCCGTCGTCCCCGCGATTTGGCGTCTATGGCTTCGCCGCCGTTGATGGCGAACTGGTCGGGCAAGACATCTTTCTCGACGGGAACACCGTCCACGACAGCCGGTCGGTCAAGCGGGAGCCATTCGTGGCCAACCTGAGTTGGGGCGTGGCGGCGCGGCTGTGGCGGCACTTCGAACTTAGCTGGACGCGCGTCGCGCAGACCGAGCGATTCGTCAGCCAGCAAGGTCGGCACTACTACGGCTCCCTGACGGTGCGCGCCTTGTTTGATTACTAGCGGCGTTGCCCGAAGCTGACATCCGGCAACTCGTGGGCGCACGGCGCATTCGTCGGGACGTCCGTGCCGGTGGCGTTCGGCTTGACGTAGCCGTTCTGAATGAGCCACCGCTCCACTTCATCCCCGCTCACGTCGGCGACGATTTTTCCATCAATATCGAGCGTCGGTTGTAACGGTTGCCCGCTCTTCTGGACCATCTCGGCGTAGTTGGCCGGGTCATTGATGATGTCGCGATCTTCATACGGCAGGTTGTATTTTTTCAACACCGCGCGGACACCGTTGCTCCAGCCGCACGTGGGTTTCATGTAGGCAATAATGTGGGGGCTTTTTGTGTTCATATTTCGTCACCGTGTCCACTTTATGAACCATCTGCGGAGACTTTACAAGTCAGGGACTGCGATATTGCGTCACAAATTTGTCAGTGGCATCACCGATGCTAAACTAGAGGAGGTCGCACATGAAGCCGATCACTCCGAGCTGCCGTAGTCAGTTGTCGGCGCAAGACGTGGACTTTATCGCGTCCGTCTTGGGAACCGATGTCATCTCCTTGCTGGCCGAGGAGACGACGCGGGACGCGGTGCTCGAAAGCGACAAACTCTTCCACGCTTTGCTCCATGTCCGCACCCCCCTGCCGGTATCGGCCCGGCTGTATTTTTATGCGCTCACCCGGCGGGTGCTGGTCCACCATGACCGGGCAGTCGCGGACTATATCGCCAGTGTGCTCGCCGAATTTCTCGAAGGCGACCGGTGGCAGACTCTGCCTGGCCTCCCGGACATCCAGACGAGGTACGTCACCGACATGCTGACGATCCTGGCCGATCTGAAGGGCGACCGGGCCTTCCTGCTGCAAGCGCACGTCGGCAACTTCTCCTTGTTCGTCTCCGGCATTTTCCCGGAACACATCCGTCACCGCGCGACGGCGCGGGGCGCACCGGACATTCGGTTCTACGAGAGCGTCGGCAGCACACACTACCGGCTCGCGGCCCATCAACCGCAGGCCCGACAGACCGGATTGGAGAACGTGCTGGACACCATCGGCAACGAATTCACCGACGTGCGGCGCGGGTTGAATCGCGTGGCGGACCAATTCCTGCATTGGAACGTCACATCATGACACTCCTGCGCGAAATCCAACTCCTGCTGGAACGGACCTACGGATCGACGGGCGTCAATTTTGAAGAGTTCATTCTCGACAATCCGCGCTGCCGGGAGCTGTCGGCGCTGGCGGGCACCTATGCCCGGCAGATTTCCGATCTCGGTCGTGTTTTTATGCGCACGCAGGATGGCAAGCTGCGACTGGGCATCTACTTTCACGAACGGGTCATCGCCGCCCTGGAACACAACAGCCCCCAATTTGGATTGAACGACGACAACGTGCTGCCGTTCATGGTGTTCTTGGAAGAGCTCGATCACGCCGTCCACGCCTCGCTCAAATACCGGGAGGGCGACACGAACATCCATGCCGAAGCCTTTGTGCGCAACTTGGAACTGCAAGCCAAAGTGGATGTCTATCTCATCCTGCAGATGTACTGCGCTCACTTCAACGCGGATAAGAAGCTCACGCCCGCCGACCGCCGCTGGTTGAAGTCGTGCGTGTTCGACGCTGAGAATTTCGCCTACGAAGAGCCGCTCCTGCGCGATCGCTACCGGGAATCCAACCGCCTCGGTCGCCGGTATGTCAAGTTTCTGGAGCGCCTCTCCGCGACACGGCGAACCACCGAAATCCGCCGCTTCCGCAAACTCGCCTACACCGCGAAACGCGATCGGATTCTCGCCCTGAGCGCGTAA
Source organism: uncultured Verrucomicrobiota bacterium (assembly GCA_964544425.1). Classification (GTDB taxonomy): domain Bacteria; phylum Verrucomicrobiota; class Verrucomicrobiia; order Palsa-1439; family Palsa-1439; genus OMJI01. The sequence continues at coordinate 10,678 of CAZJCX010000053.1, read as the reverse complement.
TGGTCGCCAAACAAAAAGGGCCGACCTCGCGGTCGGCCCTGTATGGTGGCAAAACCTGTTTACTTCTTCTCGGCTGCCGGGGCTGCTTCCTTGGTCGCCCCTGTTTCCGGCGTCGCGGGAGCCGTGACTACCGTGCCCGTCCATTGCAGAATAGCCATCTCCGCCGCGTCCCCTTGCCGGGCGCCAATTCGGATGATGCGGGTGTAGCCGCCCGCGCGATCGCCGTGCTGCTTGCCCAGTTCGTCGAACAGCTTTTTGACAGCCGTCTTCTGCTTGAGGAAGGCAAACGCCTGCCGGCGATGATGCAACGTGCCTTTCTTGGCCAGCGTGACCATCTTGTCGGCCCACCGGCGTGCTTCCTTCGCGCGCGCAACGGTCGTCGTGATTTGGGTGTGCGTGATGAGACTACACACCAAGTTCGCCAATGTGGCGCGGCGATGCTGGGATTTCATCCCCAGTTTGGCGGTGCGTTTCCGATGTCGCATGTGATTCCCCTCCCGCCGACTACTCGGCCTTGGCCGCTTCTTCTTCCTTCGCGGGCGCGGACAGAACGGCTTCCGCGCCGACCGGCTCCAGCAAGGCCGCGTCAAACTTCATCCCCAACGAGAGGTTGAGCGACGACAGCTTGTCCTTGATCTCATTCAACGACTTCTTGCCGAAGTTCCGATACTTGAGCATTTCTTGCTCGGTCTTCATCGCCAACTGGCCCACTGTGGTGATGTTGGCGTTGTTGAGGCAGTTCGCCGCCCGGACGCTCAACTCGATCTCGTTGACGCTCATGTTGAGAATCTTCTTCAGCTTCTGCTGTTCGACACTGACACGATTCTCGCCTTCTTCGAACTCGATGACCATGTTCTTGTCGTAATCGCAGAACACATCCAAGTGATGACGCAGGATGTTGGCCGACTGCACCATCGCATCGTCCGGCGTGATCCGCCCATCCGTCCACACTTCCAAGACCAGCCGGTCGTAGTCCGTGCGTTGCCCCACGCGCGTCGCCTCGACGGAGTACTTCACGCGGCGCACCGGAGAAAACAACGAATCAATCGCAATCACGCCAATCGGCTGATCCAGCTTCTTGTTGTCGTCGCCAGAGGCGAAGCCGCGACCGACGCGCACTTCCAGCTCGGCCTCGAAATGCATCTTCTTGTCGAGCGTGCAGATGTGCTGGTCGGGATTGATCACTTCGACCACCTGGTCGCTCTTGATGTCGGCTGCAGTGACCGCACCTTCTTTGTTGGCGGTCAAAAACACCGTGTGCGGCTCACGCGTGTGGGACTTGAACAAGACCTTCTTCAAATTGAGCACGATATCGGTCACATCCTCCACCACACCGGGGATTGCGCTGAACTCGTGAGCCGCGCCCTCGATCTTGACCGAGGTGATCGCCGCGCCTTCCAACGAGCTGAGCAGCACCCGCCGCAGCGAGTTGCCGAGGGTCAGGCCGAAACCACGCTCCAGC
>CAZJCX010000053.1:6149-9206 GCA_964544425.1 uncultured Verrucomicrobiota bacterium | reverse complement strand
TTCAAACGGTTCGGCGATAAACTTGGCGTACGTCGGGGTGGCGGAGCCGTCTTCCTTGGCTAACCGCTTGGGCATTTCAAACCGCGCCATGCGAACGGGCATGTGAACTTCCTCCTGAGTTGGGTTTCCCGCGCTCTAGAAACGCGGACCGACAACTCGCGTGCTGGTGTTTATCTAGAATAAAATTCAACAATCAACTGCGGTTCGACAATCGGCTGAATATCGTCAATCGTCGGCATCCGGGACACTTGCGCCCGCATGGCATCCCGCTGAAACGCGATCCAATCCGGTATCGGCCGGATCTGAGCGGACTCAAGGCTCTTCGTGACGAGCTGTTGCGACACCGCCGTCGGCTTGACCTCGATCACATCCCCGACTTTCACTTGATACGAGGGGGTGCTGACCTTGCGACCGTTGACCTTGACGTGACCGTGCGAGACGACCTGCCGCGCGAACGGGCGCGTGCTGGCGAATCCGAGCCGGTACACCACATTGTCCAGCCGCGTCTCCAACAATTGCAGCAACGTCTCCCCCGTCACGCCGCGCTTCTTCAGCGCCATCTGGTACACGCGCCGAAACTGCCGCTCCAACAACCCGTACTGATACCGGAGCTTTTGCTTCTCCGCGAGGCCGACGGCGTAATCGCTGAGCTTGCGCCGCGATTTCGGGCCATGCACGCCGGGCGGATATGCGCGACGCTCCAAGTATTTGGACGGCCCGAAAACGGGCACGCCCAGCCGGCGGCTGATGCGAACGCGAGGTCCTTTATATCGTGCCATGTCTGCTCCTCAAACTTACACGCGCCGCCGTTTCGGCGGACGACATCCATTATGCGGAATCGGCGTCACGTCCTTGATGACGGTGATCTCCAATCCGATCGCCTGCAGCGCCCGGATCGCCGCTTCGCGACCGGTGCCGGGGCCTTTGACCCAAATTTCAATTTCTTTCAACCCGTGCGCCATCGCCTGCCGGGCAGAATCCTGCGCCACTAACTGCGCCGCATAGGCGGTGCTCTTCCGCGAGCCTTTGAAACCCACCCGCCCCGCACTCGACCAGCCAATCACCCGGCCCTTCAAATCCGTGATGGAAACCACGGTGTTGTTGAAGGTCGCCAAAATGTGCGCCACGCCCTGAAACACATTCTTGCTGTGCTTGGCCTTGACGACCTTTTTCGTCGCCTCGCCTTCGGCCAACACATCCGCCGCAGTGGCGGGGACGGCCGCGGGTGCCGCCGCCGCCGCAGGGGCCGCTTCGACTTTAGGCTCCGCCTTGACGGCCTTGGCCGGTTTTTCTTTCGGTTCTTTCACTTCTTTTTTTGGTGCTTCGTCAGCCATTGCAATTCCTCAATTACGCTTTCGGCGCGGTCTTGGTTTCCTTGGCGCGTTGAACACCAACCGTCTTGCGCGGCCCTTTGCGGGTCCGGGCATTGGTCGAGGTGCGCTGGCCGTGGACGGGCAGTCCCTTCTTGTGCCGGATACCTTGGTAACAGTTGATGCTCATCTTGCGTTTGACGTTCTGCTGGATCTCCCGGCGCAAATCGCCTTCAATCCGGTACGTCTGCAAAACCGATGTCAAATGCGCCAACTGTTCGTCATTCAGGTCTTTTGTGCGCACGTCTGGGCTGACCTTGGCCTTGTCGCACACCTGTACCGCCGTCGTCGGCCCGATACCGTAGATGTAGCGCAACGATATGCCGAGTTTCTTGTGGTCGGGAATTTCCACACCAATAATGCGTGCCATGGTCGTCCTTTACCCTTGCCGTTGCTTGTGCCGGGGATTGGTGCAAATCACGCGCACCACACCCTTGCGCCGCACCACTTTGCAGCGCTCGCACAACCGTTTCACTGATGGTTTTACTTTCATGTCGCTTCCTACTTCTGCCGGAATGTGATCCGGCCTTTGCTCAAATCGTACGGACTCATCTCGATCGTCACCTTGTCTCCGGGCATCAAGCGGATGAAATGCAACCGCATCTTGCCGGAGATGTGCGCCAAAATCCGATGCTTGTTCGGCAACTCCACGCGAAACATCGTATTCGGCAGCAACTCCACTACCGTGCCTTCAATTCGAATGGGCTCTTCTTTCGCCACGTTAAAATTTCCGCATCACCATCCGTCACTAACACCGTATGCTCAAAATGGGCGCTGGGCTGGCCATCCGCCGTCACCACCGTCCACCCATCATCCAACAACTGCACTTCACTGCCACCGCCGTTGATCATCGGCTCAATCGCCAACGTCATCCCCGACTTCAACTTTGCTCCATCACCCGGCCGACCAAAATTGGGGATTTGCGGGTCCTCATGCATCCGCTTTCCCACACCGTGTCCGACAAATTCCCGCACTACGGAAAAGCCGCGCTGCTCCACCGTGGTTTGAATCGCGTGCGAAATCGCTCCCACCCGATTCCCAACTCGCGCGGCCGCAATCCCGGCCGCCAACGCGGCCTGCGTCGCGTCCAGCAATTCCTGCGTGCGCGGCTCGATCACCCCCACCGCCACCGTCGTCGCGTTGTCGCCGACGTAGCCGTTCAGGATGATCCCAACGTCAATACTCACAATGTCGCCATACTGCACGCGCCGCTTACCGGCCACCCCATGCACCACTTCCTCATTCACCGAAATGCACGTGTGGCAGGGAAAACCTTTATACCCCAAAAACGGGCTTTTGCCGCCATATTTTTTTATCAAGTTACCGGCCGCCGCATCCAACTCCGCCGTCGTCATCCCCGGCTGCACCAGTCCTGCCACGGCTTCCAAAATCTCAGCCGCCGCCCGGCATGAAACGCGCATTCGCTCGATATCCTTGGCTGACTTGATGATGATCATGCCTTCACAATCCGCAACATATCCGCAAACACCTGCTGCCGTCCCCGCTGCCCATCCACGCGCCGCAATTTAACTCTCTGTTCGTAGTGCGACACCACGTCCAAAGTCAGTTCTTCGTACCACCGCAACCGCTCCCGCACCGTCAACTCGTTATCGTCCGCCCGGCGACTCAACGCCGCCCCGCACTTGTCACACTCACCGGCTCGTTTGGGTGGATCAAACGTCGCGTG
>CAZJCX010000053.1:5387-6135 GCA_964544425.1 uncultured Verrucomicrobiota bacterium | reverse complement strand
CTCGCAGCCTAGCCGACCCAAAATCCGCTCGAGCGTCACCTCGGTCGGAACCTCAATCAGAATCACCACCGGTGCCGGCAACTCTCGCTCCTGCATCATCGCGTCCAGCGCTTCGGCCTGTCGGACGGTTCGCGGAAAACCATCGAAGATGAATTCCGGTCGGCTCCCGTGATCTGCGAGCCAGTCGCGCACAATGGCGATCACCACGTCGTCTGGCACCAACTGCCCTTTGTCAATGAACTGCCGCGCCGCCTGTCCGGCCGGCCCGCCCCATCGAATCGTCTCGCGGAACAACTGACCGGTGGGCACGGGCGCCGCCGGCCACGTCACACTCAACGCCGCCGCTGCCGTCCCCTTGCCGGACGCCGGCGGTCCCAAAAGAACAACCCGGTAACTCACCTCACCGGCGGCCGCGCAACCGGCCCTTGCGGAGAAACCCGTCGTAGTTGCGCATGATCAGATGCGACTCGACTTGCCGCATCGTGTCGAGCAGGACCCCGACGTTGATCAACAAACTGGTTCCACCAAAAAAACTCGCCGTCAAATACGGAATCCGCAAGTTGTGCGACAAAATGTACGGGATCACCGCGATCACCGTCAGGAAGATCGCCCCCGCCAAGGTGATGCGTGTCATGATGAAATTCAAATGCTCCGCGGTCGGTTTCCCGGGCCGAATGCCGGGGATGTATCCGCCGTACCGCTTCAGGTTGTCCGAAATCTCCAGCGGATTGAACTGAATCGCCACCCA
>CAZJCX010000053.1:0-5346 GCA_964544425.1 uncultured Verrucomicrobiota bacterium | reverse complement strand
TCATGAAACCGTACAACAACAGATACACGACTTCGCCTTCCGTGAGCACCCGCGCCATTCGCTGCAACATCGTCACGCCGGACATCTGGAATAACTGGGCCGGGAACATCAGGATGGCCTGCGCGAAGATGATCGGCATCACGCCCGCGTAATTGATCGGCAACGGCATGAACTGCTGCCCACCGGCCAACATCTTCCGCCCCACCATCCGTTTCGCGTACTGCACCGGAATCCGCCGCCGCGCAATCGTCATCGCCACGACGCCGCCTGTCACCGCCACCAACATGACAATCAGCAGGATGGCGTGGATGATGTTGAACTGGCTCTCCACGCCCGGCCCCGGGAAGAACAGCGACCACGCTTGCGCAATCGCGCTCGGCAACCGTTCCACGATGCCGACCGTGATGATGATCGAAATCCCATTGCCAATCCCGCGCTCCGTAATCTGCTCGCCCAACCACATCAGCAAGACCGTGCCCGATGTGATGGTCAAGACCGTCATCAGTTCGAAGCCCAACCCCGGATTGGCCACCAATACGCCGGTAAAACCCTGAAACAACTTCTCGGGATGCTCGAACGCCTTCGCGAGGAAAAAACCTTGGAACAAACAAACCCCGACCGTGAGATACCGACCGTACTGAATCACTTTCGCCCGGCCACTCTCTCCCTCCCGCTTCAACCGCTCCAGCGACGGAATCACCGCCGAGAGCATCATCATGATGATCGAAGCCGTGATATACGGCATCACGCCCAACGCAAACACCGCGCACTGCTGCAACGCGCCACCGGTGAACAAATCCGCCAGCCCGAAAATGCTCCCGCCCACTTCCGCTTGCTGCTGCTGAATCCACCGCTGCAGCGGTCCCGCGTCCACGCCCGGACAAGGCACGTTCGCGCCAAGCCGCGCGATGCAGATGATTCCCAGCGTGAACAGAATCCGCCGCCGCAGTTCAGGAATTTTCCAAGTGTTGAGGAAGGCGGAGAACATGACCGATCAACTACGGCTACTTCGCAGACTCGGCCGCCGCCGCCTTGTGTCGAATCCCCGGTAGTGGCAATTCCACGCACTGCCCACCGGCCTTCGTAATTTTGTCGCGGGCGGTCGCGCTGAACCGCTGCGCCTGGACCGTCAGCTTCTTCTTCAGCTCGCCGTCGCCCAAAACCTTCACGCCATCCCGCGTGTTGTTCAGCACGCCTTGCTCAATCAGCGTTGCCGGGGTAACCGTCGTCCCGTCCGCAAACACGTTCAGCTGCTCAACATTGATGGTGACCAAAGTGGAACGAAACGCCGCGTTGTTGAAACCCCGCTTCGGAATTCGCCGGAACAGCGGCATCTGACCGCCTTCAAAGCCCAGCCGTACCGAACCGCCCGAACGCGCCGTCTGGCCTTTGCCGCCCCGGCAACTGGTCTTGCCGTGCCCCGAACTCTCACCGCATCCCAGCCGCTTCGTGCGGTGCTTCGCGCCCGGCCGCGGCTTCAGATTGTCCAATCGCAGCGCCATGTCAATTCGCTCCTGCCGCGACCGGCCTTGCAATGCCGCGCACGCGGAAAATTTCTTCCTTCGGCCGCAACTTCAGCAACGCATCCAACGTTGCCTTGACCACGTTGACGGCGTTGCTCGATCCCAGCGACTTCGTCAACACGTCGCGCACTCCCGCCGCGTCAATCACCGCGCGCACGCTGCCACCGGCAATCACGCCGGTTCCGGGAGATGCCGGGCGCAACAACACTCGGCCGCCCCCAAACACGCCCATCACCTCGTGCGGGATTGTCGCATCCTTCAAATGCACCCGCAGCATGGACTGCTTGGCCTTCTCCGTCCCTTTCCGAATTGCATCCGCCACTTCGTTGGCCTTACCAAACCCCCAGCCGACCCGGCCATTGCGGTTGCCGACGACGACCAACGCGCTGAAATGAAAACGACGCCCGCCTTTCACGACCTTGGCCGACCGGTTCACATACACAACCTTCTCGACCAGTTCGCCGTGCCCGCCACGGCCATCGTCAAGACTCAGGTCTTCCGTCACGCCGCCCGGTGTGGCTGTTTTGCCTTTCGGAGCCGGTGACCTCACATTTTTTGGTCTTTTGTCAGCCATATCAGAATTTCAATCCTGCTTCCCGCGCCGCGTCTGCCAACGCCTTGACGCGGCCATGATACTGAAACCCGCCCCGGTCGAACACGACCGTCGCGATGTTTTTCTCTTTCGCCTTCTGCGCGGCCAATTCGCCGAGTTTCTTCGCGCCCGCCACCGTCGGCTTCGCCTCCGCCACCGCCAACGTGCTGACAGCGGCCAACGTATGGCCCTTCACATCATCCACAAACTGAACGTAGATGTGTTTGCCGGTCAGACACACGGCCATGCGCGGCCGATCCGCCGTGCCGCGGATTTTTTGCCGCAAGCGGAGATGCCGCCGTTCGATTGCTTCACTGCGAGTACGAGGACGCATAATGATTACCCACCGGCCGCGACCGTCTTACCGGCCTTGCGGCGCACTTGTTCACCAACGTACCGGACGCCCTTGCCCTTGTAAGGCTCCGCCGGGTAGAATTTCCGAATCCGGGCGGCCACTTCGCCGACGAGCTGTTTATCACACCCCTCAACCGTGACTTCCGGCTTCTTATCGGCGGTATCCGCCACGCTGACTTTGATTCCTTTCGGAATCGGGAAAACGATCGGATGCGAGAAACCGAGCGACATCTGCAGGTTCGTGCCCTGCACCGCCGCGCGAAAACCCACCCCCTCAATCAACAACTTTTTCACGTAGCCGTCGTTCACGCCTTTGACCATGTTCTGAATCAAACTGCGCGTGAGTCCCCACCGTGATTTGCCATCGCGATCCAACTGCTGCGTCGTCGCCTGGACTTTGCCGTCCTTCACGGCCACTTGAATCGGGGACGGAACGGTGAAGTCGAGCTTGCCTTTCGGCCCTTCGACTGTGACTACCTGTCCCGCGACCGAGACTTTCGTCTTGGCGGGGATTTCAACGGGTTTATTGCCAATTCGCGACATACCAATCACCACACATACGCGAGCAACTCGCCGCCAACGTTTGCCTTCCGCGCCTCGCGGCCGGTCATGATGCCGCGGGACGTTGTTAAAATCGAAATGCCCATCCCACCCAGCACCCGCGGCACATCGTTCACGCCGACATACGTCCGCAGTCCGGGCTTGCTGATGCGCTTGATACCGACGATGGCGCGCTCCTTGCCGAGAATTTTCAACTCAATTCGCAGCACCTGCTTCCCGCCATCCTTCTTCTCCGAGTAAAAATCCGCGATGTACCCTTCGCGCTTCAACACCTTCGCCAACTCCGCCTTCAAGCGCGAGTACGGCATCGTCACATCCGTCTTTAACGCCTGATTGGCGTTGCGGATGCGCGTCAGAAAATCAGCAATCGGATCCGTCACGTTCATACCTCACCAACTCGCTTTCACCACGCCGGGGATCTTTCCCTGGCTGGCCAATTCGCGGAAACAGATCCGGCAAATCTGGAACCGGCGGATGTACGACCGTCGCCGTCCGCAATTCTGGCAGCGATGGTACTGCTGGCTCGAAAACTTCGCCGGCCGCCGCTGTTTTACTTCCAAACAAACTTTTGCCATGGTCTCGCCAAATCCTCTAGTTGCTGAACGGCATCCCCATCAGCTTCAGCAATTCTTTTGCTTCCGCATTCGTCCCCGCCGTCGTCACAATCGTCACGTCCATCCCGAGGTTGTACTTGATCTTGTCCATCTCAACTTCCGGGAAAATCGTCTGATCCTTCACACCCATCGTAAAATTGCCTCGCCCGTCGAACCCCCGCGCGTTCACGCCCCGAAAGTCCCGGATCCGCGGCAGCGCGGCGTTGAAAAACCGCTCCAAAAACTCATACATCCGCTGGCCGCGCAACGTCACCTTCACGCCGACCGGCATGTCTTGGCGGACATGAAAGTTAGAGATGCTCTTCTTGGCCTTCGTCACCAGCGGTTTCTGGCCGGTGATCGTCGCCAATTCCTTCTGCGCCTCCGTCAGGGCGTCCTTCTCCAACTTCGAATTCACTCCCATGTTGAGGACGACCTTTTCCACTTTCGGCACCTGCATCCGGTTCTGATACCGGCCCGACTTGAGCAGTTCCTCAACGACCTTGCCTTTGTAATGTTCGTGCAACGCTGCCATAAATCTTTCGTTACGCCGCCGCCGCGGCGCCACTCCGTTTCTTCTTCCGCGCCTCAAACGCTTCCTGCGTCATCACCTTCGAGACCCACAACGGCGCTTCCTTGGTGATGATGCCGCCTTTTGGATTGTCCTGTGACTTGCGGACGGCCTTCTTGATAACATTGATCCCTTCCACCAAGACCTTGCCCTTGTCCGGCATCACCGCCAACACCTTGCCGGACTTCCCCTTCTCCTCACCGGAGATGACCACGACCACCTGGTCTTTCTTCACGTGGAGCGAATTCATCAGAGCACCTCCGGCGCGAGCGAAATGATCTTCGTAAAATTGTTGTCCCGCAACTCCCGGGCAACCGGCCCGAAAATCCGCGTTCCCTTCGGATTCAACTGGTCGTCAATGATCACAATCGCGTTGTTATCGAACCGCAAATACGACCCGTCGGCGCGGCGTAACGGCGATTTCGTCCGCACCACCACCGCGGTCACGACCTCGCCCTTCTTCACCGTGCCATCCGGCGCGGCTTCTTTGACGTGCGCTTTGATCACGTCGCCGATCCGTGCGTACCGTTTCTGATGACCCAACACACCAATCGCCCACGCCACGCGCGCCCCGGTGTTGTCCGCCACATCCAAATGTGTCCGAATCTGAATCATGCCTGGACCTTCTCGACCGCAGCCGCCTTCTTGACGATCTCGACCAACCGCCACCGTTTCAACCGGCTCAATGGCCGCGATTCTTCAATCCGAACCGTATCCCCCGGCAACGCCTCGCCTTTTTCGTCGTGAGCATAAAACTTCTTAAACTTGCTCACCACCTTGTGATACTGCGGGTGGCGCACTCGCCGGCTGACCTCGACCACAATCGTCTTTTCCATCTTGTCGCTGACGACTTGGCCGACGACCGTCTTCCTCTGTCCTGTTGTTAGCGTTGCCTGCTCCGTCATGGGGACTCGTAATTACGCTGCCGCGCCGGCTTTCAACCGACGCTCGCTCAAAATGGTTTCAATTCGGGCCACATCCCGCCGCACATCGCGGATGCGACTGGACCGCTCCAACCGCGCCGTCTGCTGCTGCAGGCGGAGGTTGAATAGTTCCTGACGCAAGTCGCGGAGTTTGGCTTGTGCCTCTGCCTCTGTCAACTCACGGATTTCCTTCGCCTTCATTTACCGCCGCTCCACAAATCGGGTCTTG
>CAZJCX010000052.1:630-17734 GCA_964544425.1 uncultured Verrucomicrobiota bacterium | reverse complement strand
AGCAGATCAATCTTGGTCAACGCCACGACCGTCGGCTTGCCCCACGCCCCGATTTCCTGCAACACCACCTCCACCGCCTTGATTTGCTCCGCCGCCTGCGGATGGCTCACATCCACCACGTGCAACAACAAGTCCGCTTCCACGACCTCTTCCAACGTGGCTTGGAAGGATTCGACGAGATGATGCGGCAGCTTGCGAAGAAACCCGACCGTGTCGGACAGCAAAATGTTCTGATTGTTCGGCAACCGCAGCTTCCGCGTCGTCGGATCGAGCGTGGCGAACAGCTTGTCTTCCGCCAGCACGTTGGCTCCGGTCAGCGCGTTCATCAGCGTGCTTTTGCCGGAGTTTGTGTACCCGACCAACGAAACCACCGGCCAATGCAATCGTTGGCGGCCGCTGCGCTCGACGCGCCGGTTCTTCCGCACCTCCGCCAACTCGCGTTGCAGACGGGTAATTTTTTCCTGCACACGCCGGCGATCCACTTCCAACTGCGTTTCACCTGGCCCCCGGCAGCCGACACCGCCGCGTTGCCGGGACAAGTGGGTCCATAGTCCGGTCAGCCGCGGCAACATGTATTGCATCTGCGCCAGCTCGACCTGAATTTTGCCTTCGCGCGTCCGAGCTCGTTGCGCGAAGATGTCGAGAATCAACTCCGTCCGGTCGAGCACCTTCACCGTCGGCCCGAGAATCTCGCCGAGGTTGCGCCCCTGCGCCGGCGACAGATCATCGTCGAAGATGACGGTGTTGGCGGATTTGGTGTGGCACAGACCAGCCAGTTCAGCGGCTTTCCCGCTGCCAATGAAGGTGGGCGCGCACGGCGCGTTGCGCTTCTGCACCAAAGATTCGAGCACCTCCGTCCCGGCGGACTCAGCCAACTCCTGAAGCTCGACCAGCGAATCGCGCACCGCCCACTTGTCGTGACCGCTGCGCTCCAACCCCACGAGCAACGCGCGCTCCGTGAGCGTCGCTTGCGTATCATGCATCTTCAAGCTGACTCAAAATCCTCCCGGCGACTTCGCCCGCTGCTTCATCCCGTTTCACGTCCACCCAAACTAGCCCCGGTTCGCGGCGAAACCAAGTCATTTGGCGTTTGGCCAACTGCCGGGTGCGCGCTTTGACCAACGCGACCGCCTCCGGCAGTGACAGTTCCCCCCGCACATGCGCCGCCAATTCCCGGTAGCCCGCCGCCTGCCACGCCGTCCCCGCCACGGGCAACAACCGCCGCACTTCCTCCAACCACCCCGCCGACAGTTGCTCCTCAATCCGCTGCTCGATTCGCGCCACCAAATCCGCCCGCTCCCGCCGCAACCCAAATATCGGCGCGCCCTGCCGGATACAACCGCCCCATTCGCCTTGCTGCCCGCGAATGGACTTGCCGGTTAGATGCCACACCTCCACCGCCCGCACCAATCGCCGCGGATTGTACCGGTCAATCGTCCGTGCCGTGACCGGATCCACGCGCTGCAAGATCGCGAACAATTCTCCCGCCGACATCGCTTCCAGCCGCGCCCGCAGCTTGGCGTCGCGCCCCGGCCCGGTAAACAGACCCTGCCGCAACGCCCGCACGTACATCCCCGTCCCGCCCACGACCAACGCCGTCCGTCCGCGTGAGCGAATCTCCGCCAGCTTCGCCTCCGCCAGCGTCACGTACCGCTTCACGTCGAACGCCTCCGTCACCTCGCAGATGTCCACCAGATGAGCCGACTTGTCTTTCGCCGTCCCGATGTCCATACCCCGGTACACCTGCATCGAATCCGCCGACACAATCTCCGCGGCCAACCGCCGCGCCAATTCATGCGCCACGGCGGTCTTGCCGACGGCGGTCGGGCCAACGATGAAAACGGGTCGCACCCGCTCACGGTAGAAAGGTGGTAACGGAAATGCAAGTGGCCAGTGACACCACAGAAATACAGGCTTGCCATCGCATCCCGATGATATCAGTATGTTCGCAGGTCGTGGGTGATGCGCTCGGTAGCCAAACGATGTACCAGTCCCTCCAACCCTTCGGGAAGTCGGCCCAGCCGTGCGGCGAGATTGTCACCAAACCATTTTGGGAGGCTCCGCCATGATTCTTCGCCAACGTAGCATAATGCTTTTGACCGTCGGCTGTCTTGTCGGCGGTGCCGTGGTCAACGCGGTGACAATTACGGTGGACACCACCAATGATTCTGTCGCGGCCGATGGCGTGACATCGCTGCGCGAGGCCATCCTGATCGCCGACAGCACGGTTGCGACCGACCAGATTATCTTTGCGATCCCGCCATTGGATGGAACGGTGAAGACGATTGCACTCAGCAACGAACTGCCCCCGATCACCAACGGCGCCGTGACGATTGACGGCTACACCCAGTCCGGGGCCGTCAGCAATACGTCACCAAACAACATCAACGCGGTTCTCAAGGTTGTGTTGGATGGCAGCGGGACACCGGTTGCCAGCCGAGGACTGGTCATTGATGTCAGCAACTGCAGGATTCGGGGATTGGTAATCAGCCATTTTCGGACGGACGGCATCGCCATTATCAATGACCATGAAAACAACATCATCGAGGGCAACTTCATCGGCACGGATGTCACCGGCACGCTGGATAACGGCAACGGTGGCAATGGAATCAACGTGGACGGCGACGACAACGTCATCGGTGGCGTGCAGGTGTGGCAGCGCAACCTGATTTCGGGAAATAACGGTAGCGGCATCGTGGTCGGGATCAACGGCGCCGGGAACCGGATCTGGGGCAACTTCATCGGCACGGATAAGGACCGCAATCCTGTCCTGGGCAACCGCTCGCAGTTGGGCTTCGGCCACGGCATTGTGTTGGACGGTTGCTGCAACTACGTCGGCATTGGGCACCCCACCGCCGGCCAGGTCGGCCGCGGCAACATCGTTGCCAACAACGCGGAGGATGGCGTGTTCGTGGGCGATTTTGCGCCCCGCAACGACATCCGTGGCAACTCGATCTTCGCCAATGGAATCCCGGGACTAGGAGGATTGGGCATTGACCTGTTCCGCGACCCCATCATGTTTCCCAACGATCCGGAAGTCACGCTCAACGACACGTGCGACGTGGATGTGGACGTGGACACCAACATTGCCGGCGGCAACAATCTCCAGAACTTTCCGATCCTCACCAGCGTCACCAGCGGCGCGACCTTCACCACCATCACCGGCGTCATGGACGGCCGGGCGAGCACGACGAACAAGCTGGAATTTTTCGCGCAACGCACTGGTAACGTATTGGGCCACGGCGAGGGCGAGATTCTCTTCGGTCGCACCAACGTCCTCACCGGCGTCAACTGCACCAACTCCTTCACGGTCACCTTCCCTTATGCCATCCTTGACGGTTGGGTCGTCACCGCCACCGCTTCACGACAGCACGTGGGATTTTCTACTGTTCAACACGACACGTCGGAATTCTCGCCCTGTACACCGGTGACGGGTCTGACCACGAATGGTCTGCCGATACCGTCAGTCACCAGTAACCTCGTCAGTGGCGCGGATATCGTGATCAACTTCGTCACCGCGCTGGGCCAGACGTACCGCGTTGATTTCCGGGACAGTCTGGCGAGTGGAACCAATTCCACGGTCGCCAACAACATTGCCGGAACCGGCGGCATCGTTTCGGTCACTCACATCGGCGGTGCTGCCGCATCCACTCGCTTCTATTCAATCGCCATTTTGCAGCCGTCACTCTCACCCTGACCGAGTGACGCGCACCCACACCGTGCGCGTCCGCGTCACCCCCCGTACCTCCGCCAATCCGCGCCCGTGTCAATATCGAAGGTTACTGGCAACTCCGCGCACTTCACCCGCCGTCGCGTCGCTGCCATCAGCCGGTTCGTGCTCCACGGCATCCGCGAGAACACGTCCATCATCTCCGCCAACCCAATCAACGCATACCCGCCGTCTTCCGTCGGCTGAAACACCGCGCTCTGCTCGCGCAACAACTGGAACGCGCGCCGCACTGTCCGCTGCGACATCTCCGGCGCATCCGTCCCGATCATCACCACCCGCCGGTAACCACGCGCGAAACTCTCCGCGAAGATTTGGCGCATCCGCTCACCCAGATCGCCGGGCGGCTGCGCCACGAGAGTGGCACAACCGTCCCGGTTGTGCATTCGCTCAGAGGAGCACAAGCGAGACGCTTGCGCCACAATCCTTCGAAACGGCGCGCGCGCGGGCGTGTAGCGCCACTCCACATCAAAGCCGGTCCGCTGAAACTCCCGGAGGTGATGCGCCAGCAACTGCCGGTAGATTCGCAGCGCGGCGGCCTTCCCCACGTCAGCGGCGAGGCGCGTCTTCACTTTCCCGTAGGCGGGGTACCGGGCCATGATCACGAGGAGTTCGGCGTTCACGCAGGCGAAGTGTCGCAATGGTGGCGAGAATTTTCCAGCCTGCTCTCACCGTGCCGAGCAGACTGCCGGAGATTTTGGATTTGCCGGCAATCCGGTGGCCGTATGGAATGTCCACCTGCCGGATCCGCAACCCTGCCGTGACGGCTTTGATCTGCATCTCCACCGTCCAGCCCCACGTCGTGTCGCGCATCTGGAGCCGGTCGAGAGCGGCGCGGCGGATCACCCGCAACGGACCGAGGTCGGCGTACCGGTAGCCCCACAGCGCGCGAATCAAAAAACACGCGAGCCAGTTGCCAAACTTTTGTTGCGGCGAAAGATTTTCCCGCGCCAAGCCGAGCGTCCGCGCGCTCAAGACAAAATCCGCCTCGCCCGCCGCGATGGGCGCAAGCAGTTGGCGCAGTAACGCTGGATCATCGCTGCCATCCGCGTCGAGAAAACCGACGACCTCAATATCGCTGCGCAGGTGCGCCAACCCGGTCAGACAGGCCCGGCCGTACCCCCGCCGCTCTTCCCGGTATACCTCCGCGCCACCATGCACCGCGATCGCGCTGGTGGCGTCGGTGCTGCCGTTGTCCACCACGATGATTTGCGCCGCGAAGCCGGTCGGGATTCGTTGCAGCACCGCGCCGATGCAACCGGCTTCGTTGCGAGCGGGAATGATCAGGGCGAAGGACATGGGTTTTTCAGCAGCGCCCCGCCGCAACTGCTGCCGGCACCGGCGGTGCAGCCGAAGCAATGATCGTCCGTGATGATCTCCCGCCCCGCCACGGTGGCGGGATCCACGTCCCAGAGAAACAACGGCCGGCCATTCTGCCATTGCAGGTCGAGCATCTGGTTGAAATCGCAGTCGTACACCTCCCCGCGCCAGCCGACGCTGAGTGTGGTGCGACACATCAACCCGTCCACGGCGGCGGGGTTGAAACTGGCGATGAGCAGGTCCATGTACCGGTCGTACTCGCCGTTGTGCCGCAACCAGGCGGCGAAACGGGCGATGGGCATGTTGGTGATGGTGTACAGCCGCGTGAAGACGATGCCGAACTGTTGCTGCAACTCCACCCGGTAATCCTTTTCCAATTCCGCCTGCGGTCCCGGCAGTTTCGCGCCGACCGGGTTGTACACGAGATTCAGCGGCAACGTCGTTCCGTAGCCGAGTTGGTTCAGCCGCTGCAGCGCGCGGATGCTCTTGGCGAACACGCCGTTGCCGCGCTGCGCGTCCACGTTGCCGGCGGTGTAACACGGCAGCGACGCGATGACCTCGATTTCGTGGCGCGCGAGAAATTCCGGCAAGTATTCGTGACCGGCTTCGTAGAAGATCGTCAGGTTGCAACGATCCATGACGTGGCGGTCCAGTGCCTTCACCCGCTCCACGAGATACCGGAAATCCGGGATGATTTCCGGCGCGCCGCCGGTGATGTCCACCGTCGGAATGTCCGTCTGCGCGAGCCAATCCACGATCCGGTCAATCGTGGCGCGGGTCATGACTTCTTTGCGGCCCGGTCCGGCGTTGACGTGGCAATGGCCGCACGTCTGGTTGCAGAGTTTGCCGACGTTGATTTGCAGGATCTCCGTGGGCGCGCGGCGCAACGGCTGATCAAGCCGGTCGGCAAACCGATTAGCAACAGCCGGTGCCAGAACAGTCTCCATGGGCGGTGACTCGGTAGGCTTTGCCTTTCGTCTCGCGGGGGGCGCGCTGGCGAACGCGGTGGCAATCGAACGGCTTCGCTTTGGACCACGGGACTTCTGTTCGCGGCGGCACGAGCGTGAACTGACTGGCATACGGCTCGCGTTGCAGGAGTTGGTACGTTTTGTCGCAAACCGCGACCCGCTCGCCGCGACGAAACACGTGGCCGTCATCATCGCAAACCTGCCGAAACGGCCCGTTGTAAATGACGGCTTGGTTGCGCTCCCAACAAGCGCCTTGTTTGCCCTTGTACGCCGCGACCGTGAGCGACCGGAACTCGATGCCTTTCACCGTTCGCCACGGCTGCTCGTCGCGTTCCAAAATTCGGATCCCGTGAAACCCCGCGTCCTCGAACGCCCGCAGCAACGCATCCTCCCGCAACGCGCCGCTGATGCAGCCGCTCCAGAGCTTGGCGTTGCGTTGCATCGCGACCGGCACGGCCTCGTCGCTGACGATGTCCGAGATGACCGCGCGGCCACCCCGTTTCAGCACGGCGAAGATTTCACGGAAAAGTATCGGTTTCGCGTCGTGGCGCACGAGGTTGAGCACGCAGTTGGACACGACGACGTCCACGGACTCGGGCGCGACAACCTGCGTGACCTTCTCGATCTCGCCCTTGCGGAAATCGACGTTGTGAAACCCCAAGCGGTCGCCGACTTGTTTTTGGTACTTGCGGGCGAGCGCGAGCATGTCGTCGTTCAAGTCCACCCCGATCACGCGCCCGGTGGCGCCGACGACTTGCGCGGCGATGTAGCAAATCTTCCCGCCGCCACTGCCGAGATCGAGCACCGTCTCACCGAGCCGCACATGCCGCGAAGGGTCACCGCACCCGTAATCGCGCTCGATAATCTCGGCGGGGATGATTTTGAGATACTCAGGCCGGTAGTTGACGGGACAGCAGAGCGCCTTTTCCGGTTGCTTGGCACCGGCGGAGTAACGGCGTTTCACTGCCGCTGTGACATTCAGTGTTTTGGTCGCCACCGCGCGGACACTAGACAAGAGACTTGCCGGAATCAAACGCAAACCTGAAACTACCGGCCTGAGGTGAACGAGTATCCGCACATGGGAGCGCCACGCGGCCCGCTCGACCCCACGGCGTGGGACGAACGGTACCGGACCGGCGACACGCCGTGGGACAAAGGCGAGCCATCACCGGGTTTGGTGGATTTCCTGGCGCAGGAGTCGTACACGCCGGGCACCGTCCTTGTACCGGGCTGCGGTCGTGGTCATGATTGCCGGGCGTTGACAGAGCGCGGTTTTGACGTGACCGGCCTCGACGTGTCAGCTGCGGCAGTGGGCGACCTTCGCGGCGGGGAGCGTTTGCGTTTTGTCGTCGGCGATTTCCTGACGCATACGGATCGGTACGATTGGATTTTCGAGCACACCTGTTTTTGCGCGATTCATCCCGATTGGCGCGACCGGTATGTGGAGGCGGCGGCGCGGTGTCTGAAGCCCGGTGGGTCTGTGTTGGGCATTTTCTTTACGTTCCACGCCGAGCAGGGGCCGCCGTTTGGGGCGACGCGGGAGGAGCTGGTGGCGCGGTTCTCACCGCGCTTTGAGTTGGTCCAAGAAAAAGTCCCGCGCTCCTGGCCGAATCGGCAGGGCGAGGAGTTGCTGATGTGGTGGCGACGAAAGCCGTCTTGATCACGAACCGAAGAGACTGCGCAAGCCTTCCCCTGCCCGCACGACACCGATGGCCAGCAGCGCAAAGTACACGATGGTGGCGATGTTCATCAGGTGGCCGCCGACAATGCAACAGCCGTCGCGTTCCAACATGCCGAGAGCGAGCAACAGGATGGCCAGCGCCGGCAAGGTGTTCGAGAACGGCACCAGCCCCAGCGGCATCATCAGCAGTCCACCGGCCATCACCAGCGTGCAGCCATTGAAGAAATTGACCCCGGCACCGGCGGATAACATCGGCCACCGCGGTCGGACAAGGTGTTCGAACCGGCCGACGATGCCTGCCCCGCGTTTGAAGACGCTCTTCAGCCGTTCGGTGGCAAGGGGCGGTTGAGGATCGGGCGTGGAAACCACGGAAGCCGGTTGAACGTCACGCCCAAGCCGATGAAGATGATGGCCAGTCCGAATACTGTGCTGACACCGGGAATCGAGACTGGGATCAGGAACGGCAGACAGAGAAACACGCAGAGCAGCAGCAAGCCTTGCTCGCCGATCAGCGTGAGCAAGTCGCGCAGGGTGACCGACTGCGGGGGCAAGGCGTCGGCCACGGCCAGGAGGGTCGCGGAAAGCTTCCGGTCTGGATCATGCAAAATGACTTGGCTCATGAAGTCGCCGTTACTAGCCCAGTTCCGGGCGAACCTCAACCTTTCGTTGCCGGCGGCGATCTCCACACGGCGGCCCACTGGCAGACCCGGTGGGCCGGGCGTCCCCGCGCGGCCAGCCCCCGCTCGCACCACCGCCGCGGTGACGAACGGAGTGCCAAGGCGGCGAATCGCCGCTTGACGGTGCGGCGGGGAGCCTGTAAAACCGGCGTGATTTTGACCGTGCTTGCGTTGAAGTTTGCAAGGAGTGAGTCAGGGGTGGGCGTTAGATGCTGAATAATTATCTCAATTTTCTTTCGACCGACATCGGCATTGATTTGGGGACGGCGAACACGTTGGTCTTCGTGCGGGATCACGGGATTGTGTTGCGCGAACCCAGCGTCGTCGCCATTCAGTCCGGCACCAACAAGGTGCTCGCCGTCGGCGAGGAAGCGAAGCGGATGTTGGGGCGCACGCCGGGGACGATCCAGGCCATTCGGCCGATGAAAGACGGCGTGATCGCCGATTTCGAGATCACCGAAGCGATGTTGCGGTATTTCATCAGCAAGGTGGTCGGCAGTCGGCGCTTGCGGATCCGGCCGCGGGTGATTGTGGCGGTGCCGAGCGGGATTACCGAGGTGGAACGCCGGGCGGTGAAGGACAGCGCGACCCATGCGGGCGCACGAAAAGTGTATTTGATTGAAGAACCGATGGCTGCGGCCATCGGGGTGGGGTTGCCGGTGCAAGAACCGGCCGGCAACATGATCGTGGACATCGGCGGTGGGACGACGGAGGTCGCGCTGATCAGCTTGGCGGGCATTGTGTTGAGTCGCAGCGTGCGCGTGGCGGGTGATGAGTTGGATGAAGCCATCATCCAGTATATGAAACGCGCCTACAACCTGATGATCGGTGAACGCATGGCCGAAGACATCAAGGTCAAAGCGGGTTCCGCGTATCCGTTGGAGCAGGAATTGACGATGGAAGTCAAAGGGCGCGATCTCGTCGC
Organism: uncultured Verrucomicrobiota bacterium; assembly: GCA_964544425.1. GTDB lineage: Bacteria > Verrucomicrobiota > Verrucomicrobiia > Palsa-1439 > Palsa-1439 > OMJI01. The sequence goes on along the minus strand of CAZJCX010000052.1, from coordinate 8,436 downwards.
GGGGCTGCCCAAGACGCTGACGATTACCTCGGAGGAAATCCGCGAGGCGTTGCAGGAACCGATATCGACCATCGTCGAGAGTGTCCGCGTCACACTGGAACGGTGCCCGCCCGAGTTGGCGGCCGATCTCGTGGATCGCGGCATCATGCTCGCCGGTGGCGGCGCGTTGATTCGCGGCATTGACAAGTTGCTCGCCGAGGAAACGGGCCTGCCGGTGCACGTCTCGGACGACCCGCTCAGCGCGGTGGCGATGGGCACCGGTGTCGTCCTGCAAGAGCTCGGCTACCTCGAAATGCTCGCGAAGGATTCGACGTAGCGGCTTTCCCCACCCTGAGCTGTAGCGGCGGGCTGTGACCGCCGTGGACGGAAATTATGTCGGCGGTCGCAGACCGCCGCTACAGCAAAGATACGTGAAGCACAAAGACTGGGTCATCATTGGACTGCTGGCGTTGGGCTGGGTGATTTTCTTGGGCCAACCAACGGCCGTGTCTGCCCGGCTCCGCAGCGCGCTCACCCGGCTCACCTCGCCCCTCGTCAAACTCGGCGACTGGTTTCCCACGGTCCGCTCCCGGCGAGAGTTGGCGACGGAGAATCAAAAACTGCTGACCGAAATTGAAGCATTGCGCCAACGCGAACGCGCCGCCCGGGAACTCGCCCGCGAGAATCGCCGGCTGGAACGTCTGCTCGAAATGAAAGCGCGCGTCCCCCACTCCACTGTCGCCGCCCGTGTGATTGGCCGGGACGCCTCGAATTGGTGGAAAAGCATCCAGATTGATCGCGGCCTGCAAGATGGAGTGCGCGAACACATGGCGGTGGTCAACGCCGATGGGTTGGTGGGCAAGACCATCGCCGTCACGCGCGCGGAGGCACGGGTGTTATTGTTGCTCGATCCCGACTGCAAGGTGAGCGTGTTGCTCGAAGAATCGCGCGAGCCGGGCGTCGCACAGGGCGTCACGGCGCAAGGCCGCTGCGAGATGTTGTACGTGAATCGCGCCGCGACGGTGAAACCCGGGGAGGTCGTGCTGACGTCGGGGCTCGGCGGAATTTTCCCGCGTGGTCTGCCAGTCGGCGCGGTGTTGGAGGCCGGTCTCGACGCGCAGTCCGGGATGTACCAACGACTCGCGCTGGAACCCGCCGTGGATTTTCACCGGCTCGAAGAGGTGCTGGTGATCGTGAGGTCCGAATGAGTCTGCTCACCATCATGACGATCACCGGCGTACTGCTCGCCGCAGGACTGCAGGCGGCGGGACCGACGATTTCGTGGCTGGGCGGGGTGCGGTTGGAAATCTTGCCGGCCATTGTGGCGTACGTGGCGTTGACGGTGAAGAAGCCGGGGCGCGTCGCCTTGTGGGCTTCTCTGGCGGGGTTGGCGCACGACTCGTTGTCGGCCGCGCCGTTTGGGATGACGATGGCGACGTTCGGCGCGGCGGCGTTGGGGTTGTGGGCGTTGCGGGATTGGTTGGATCGGGGGTTGCCGTGGGTGCAACTGGTGACCGGCACAGCCGTTTCACTCGTGGCCGGGGGAGTCGCGGTGTTGCTGATCGGCGTCACGGCGGTCGCGGTCATCAAGCTGGTCTGGATCGCCGCGTTGAACGCCGCGGTGACGGTGGTGGTCTTTTTCATCGTGGACCTGGCGCGGCTGCAACTGGGGATGGAACCAGAATGATCATCAGTTCGCCGTCCACGCAGTTTAATCCACGGGTGTTCGCGCTGGGGCTGGTCGTGGCCGGGGGGTTGGTGATTTTGTTGCTGGCGTTGGCGCGGGTACAATTGTTCCGTGCCGCGCATTTCGACCGGCGCGAAGATGCGCAGTCATTGCGGCGGATTCGGGTGCCGTCCACGCGCGGGGAGATTCGCGACCGGCACGGGTTGGTGCTGGCGAACAACCGGCCGAGTTACGATATCGTGATTTATCTCGAACAGTTGCCGCGCGAGTCGAAGAAGTTCGACGTGGTGCGCGCGGCGGGGCGGACGCTGGGCACGCTGAGCCGGGCGTTGAACTTGCCGGTCACGCTGGCGGACCGGGATGTGCGGGTTCACTATTCGCGCCGCCGCCCGATCCCGCTGCCCATCTGGCAGGACGTGCCGGTGGGGACGATGGCGGCGTTTGCGGAGCGGGCGAGCACGTTGCCGGGCGCGGATTTGATCGTGACGCCGGTGCGCCAATATCCCCAAGGCACGTTGGCGGCGCACGTGCTCGGCTATGTGAATCGCGATCGTGCGGCGAGCGACGACGAGGCGTTGGAGCAGTATTACTATTACCAGCCGGACACGGTCGGCAAACAAGGGGTGGAGCGTTCGCTGGATGATCTCTTGCGCGGGTCACCGGGCGGCCGGACCATCCGCGTCAGTCCGGGCGGCACGATGGTGGGCGAAATCGCCGAGAAACCCGCCGAGCGCGGCCACACAGTAACGCTCACGCTGGATGTCCGGGTGCAACAGTTGACGGAAGCGGCGTTGGCGAGCGCGCCGTTACGGCCCGGCCAGCCGTTGCGGGGGGCGGCGGTGGTGATGGAGGTGGGCACGGGCGAGGTGCTCGCGCTGGCGAGTTTGCCGGCGTTTGACCCGAATCTGTTCAATCCCGGTGCGCCGGCGGGACAGATCACCGCGTTGTTTTCCGATTTGAACCGCCCGATGCTGAATCGGGCTTACGGCGGGTTGTACGCGCCCGGCTCGACGTTCAAGCCGGTCACGTTGCTGGCGGCGTTGGAGACCGGCACGGTGCGCGTGGAAGATCAGGCGACCTGCGCGGGTTCGTTGCAGATTGGCAACCGCGCGTTTGGCTGCTGGAAACGCGACGGTCACGGGACAGTGGATGGCATGCAGGCGATGCGGCGTTCGTGTGACGTGTGGTATTACCAAAAGGGGATGGCCACCGGGGTGGAGGCGATTGAGCGGATGGCGCGACAATTTGGGTTGGGCCAGCCGACCGGTTTCGACATCGGCACCGAGTACGCGGGGCTGGTGCCGTCGGCGGCGTGGAAACGACGTGAGCGCGGCGAGCGGTGGTGGGATGGCGACACCGCGCAGTTGTCCATCGGACAAAGTTTCCTGCTGGCGACGCCGTTGCAGATGACCGTGGCGGCGGGCGCGTTCGCCAACGGCGGCACGGTGATGCGGCCGTTCTTGGTGAAGCGGATCGAGACCGCGGCCGGCGCGTTGGTGCGCGAGACGAAGCCGGAGGTGCGCGGGCGGGTGAACGTGAGTGCGCGGAACATGGAGTTGGCGCGGCAGTCATTGCTGGGCGCGGTCGGCGAAGCGGACGGGACGGCGCATCGGGCGCACGTGCCGGGTCTGGCCGTGGCCGGGAAGACCGGCACGGCGGAGTTCGATCTGTACGAGGGCGGCCAGCGGCGGCGGATCAACCGGGCGTGGTTCATCGGATTTGCGCCGTATGACAAACCCCGGTACGCCGTGACGGTGATTTTGGAGGAGGCCGACGGCGGGGGGTACACGGCGGCACCGGTCGCGCAGAAGATTTTTGCGGGGTTGTTTGGGAAGGAGGCGGTGCAAGTCGCGGGCGGCGGGGGCGATTGACCGCGGATGGCCATGATGAGACGCGCGATTCAGATGTTGGGTCGGATGGATTGGGTGATGTTCGCGGCGATGGTCTTGCTCGCGGCGGGCAGTGTGCTGTTCATTTACAGCGCGTCGTACCGGGGCGCCGGCCAGGAGATGCCGGATTTGTATCGGCAGCAGCTGGTGTGGTTTGGGATTGGGTTGGGATTGTATCTGGTGACGGCACTGGTGGATTACCGGGTGATTTGTCAGTGGGGGATGATGTGGTTGATTGCCGGGATCGGGTCGCTGGTGCTGGTGCTGGCGGTGGGGACGACGGTGAACGGGGCGCGGTCGTGGCTGGGTTGGGGCGGATTCGGGATTCAGCCTGCCGAATTTGTTAAGTTGTGTGTGATCGTGGCTTTAGCGTATTATCTATTCCATCGGTCGCCCGAAACGCGCCGCCAGTGGAGCACGGTAATCGCGTCGCTGGCGTTGGTGGGCGCGCCGGTCGTGTTGATTTTGGCTCAGCCCGATTTGGGGTCGGCGATGGTGTTGGTGCCGATTTGTTATGGGATGGCGTATGTGGGTGGGGCGCGCGTGAAACATTTGGTGCTGGTGGCGGTGGCGGGTGTGTTGTTGTCGCCGCTGGCGTGGACGCAGTTAAAGGATTATCAGAAAGCTCGGCTGACGGTTTTTTTGCACCCGGAGAAGGATCCGGTGGGCAGCGCGTGGAATCTGAACCAATCGCTGATTGCGGTGGGTTCAGGCGGGCTGACTGGGAAAGGTTATTTGCAGGGAACGCAGAATTTGCTCGGGTACCTGCCACGGACGGTGGCGCCGAATGATTTTCTCTTCAGCGTGATTGCGGAGGAGCAAGGATATGTCGGCAGCGTGGCGGTCATCGGGTTGTACGCGGTGATTTTGTTCAGCGGGTTGCGGATCGCGATGAACGCGCGCGACCGGCTGGGCACGTTGCTGGCCACGGGTGTGGTCGCAATGTTTTTCTTTCATGTCTTCATCAACATCGGCATGACCATCGGCTTGATGCCGATCACCGGTCTGCCACTCCCCCTTCTCAGCTACGGCGGGTCGTTTGTGCTCGCGAGCATGACCGCGCTCGGGTTGCTGCAGAATGTGTGGATTCACCGGAGGATTTATTAATCGTGGAAGCCATCAAACAACTTATCCGCAAAGGCGAGGAACTGCTCACCGGCCGCAAACGGAATGCCGTTTTCAAGGAAGTCATTGTCAATGCCGAGGCGCTCGAAAACCGCGTCGCGGTGCTCGAAGACGGCCAGCTCGAAGAGTTCAGCATCGAGCGCACGACCGAGCACCAGATCGTCGCGAGCGTGTTTAAGGGTAAGATCAAGAACCTCGAACCGGGCTTGAAAGCCGCGTTCGTGGACATTGGCTTCGAGAAGAACGCATTTCTGCATTACTGGGACATCATCCCCGAGTCGCTCACCGAACGCGTCGAACTCGTCGAGGCCGAAGGCGACACACCGCCCAAGCCGCAGAAGAAAATCACGCAGGGCGACATTCCAAAACTCTATCCGCCCGGCTCGGAAGTCATCGTGCAGGTCGTGAAAGGCCCGATTGGCACCAAAGGCCCGCGGATCACCACCAACATCAGCATCCCCGGCCGGTTTCTCGTGTTGATGCCGTTCAATCCCTTGCGCGGCATTTCGCGCAAGATCGAGAACGACAAGGAACGCCAGCGACTGAAGAAAATCATCCAGCGGCTCAAAGTGCCGGAAGGCATGGGCGTCATCATCCGCACCGCCGGTGAAAACCAGTGGAAACGCTATTTCATCCGCGACCTCGAAATCCTGCTCCAGACGTGGAAGCAGGTGGAGGACAAAATCAAGACCCAGCCCACGCCGAGCTGCGTCTTCCAGGAACCCAATCTCGTCGAACGCACGGTTCGCGACTTTCTCACCGAGGAAGTGGACCGGATCGTCGTGGACGCCGAAAAACCCTACGAGCGCATCCGCGAGATGGTCGGCCAAATCAGCCGCCGCTCGAAGAACAAGGTCAAGCTCTACACCGAGCCAACGCCGGTCTTTGTGAAATTCAACGTCGAGAAGCAGATCGAAAACGCCTTCCGCCGCCAAGTCTGGCTCAAGAGCGGCGGCTACATCTGCATTGATGAAACCGAGGCCTTGGTGGCGATTGACGTGAATACCGGCCGCCACAAGTCCCAAAAGGATTTGGACACGACGATCTTCCAGACCAACATGGAAGCCGCCGAGGAAATCACCCGCCAACTCCGCCTCCGCAACATCGGCGGGTTGATCGTGATTGACTTCATTGACATGCGTAATCGCAGCGACCAGATGAAAGTCCTCCAAAAAGTCCGCGATGGCGTGAAGCGCGACAAGGCCAAGACCCGCATCGTCCCCATCTCGCCGCTCGGCTTGATGGAAATGACCCGCCAACGTCACAGCGAAAGCATGGCCAGCGCCGTGTACGAGGATTGCCCCTACTGCAAAGGCAAAGGGCTCGTGAAAAGCGCCCTCACCATGTCCGTCGAAATCCAACGCAAGATCAGTGAAATCCTCCGCAAACAAAAACAACAGGGCAAAACCGACCAACCCCAACTGCGCATCTACGTCCACCCCGAAATCCTCAACCGGCTGCGCTCCGAAGACGAAGCGCTCCTCATCGAATTGGAAAAAAAGCTCAGCGGCAAGCTCAGCTTCCGCGCCGACCCCACCTTCCACTTCGAACAGTTCAAGATCACCGATGCCGTCTCCGGCCAGGAATTGGGGTGAATCCTTTCTATTGTGGGAGCGCCCTTCCGGGCGCGACCGTGAACCATCACAAAAACTGTCGCGCCCGGAAAGGCGCTCCCACAGCCTCGCCTCCGCACCTGCTCCTGCTCCTGCTCCTGCTCCTGCTCGTCTGTCCCGCCCACGCCCAGGAACGGCGCGTCCTCTCGCCGGGCACCGGCACGTATGACGCCTTCTCCCAATTCGCCAGCTTCCTCGACATCGTCCTGAAAAACTACGCGGACGCCACCAACCTCACCCTCCACGTCCACGCCACTGAATCCCTGCGCGCCTTCGTCCGATCACTCGACCCGGATGCCGACTTGCTTACGGCTGCCGACCTGTTGCCGGGTGACGATGCCCACGTTGATTTTGGCGTCCTGCTCGCCTTGCGCGAAGGACAACCCACCATCGTCAGCGTTCGCGACGGCACCACCGCCCAACGAGCCGGCCTGCTCCCCGGTGAGCGCCTCGCCGCCATCAACGACGAACCCACCACCACCGCCCGGCTGACCGACCTTCACCGCCAACTCACCGGGCCAGTCGGCTCCAAGTTCCTCCTTCGCGTCATTGACCCCGCCACCGGCCCGCGCGACATCCTCGTCGAACGCCGCGCGGCCGCAGCGCCGCACCCCACCCTCCAATTTCTCACGCACGGCATCGCGTACTGCCGCCTACCGGAATTCACCTCGCCCGTCACGGAGCAACTCCTGCGCGCGATGGAACATCTCCGCGCCGAACGCGCCCGCGCGCTCATTCTCGATCTCCGCAACAACCCCGGTGGCTCACTCGACGCCGTCGTCATCGCCGCCCAGCTCTTCTTACCGGCTCGCAGCGAAGTCACCACACTCGCCTACGGTCGCGGCGACCGCATCGCCACGTTTGTGACCGATGCCGAATCACGATTTACCGGCCCCCTGATCCTCCTCATCAATGCCGGCACCGCCGCCGAAGCCGAAGTCTTCGCCGCCGCGTTGCAACATCACCAACGCGCCCGCCTCGTTGGCTCCACCACCGCCGGTCGCGGTCGGCATCGCCAATCTTTCGCGCTGCCCGACGGCGCGATGCTCACCCTGCCCGTCGCCTACTACGAAACACCGGGCCGCGCCCGCTTCCACGATACCGGCCTCACGCCCGACATCGCCATCGAAGTCCACCGCGATCTCGACCGGCGCCTCGCCACCACCGGCTACGCCGCCGCCGCCGAAACCGATCCGATCCTCGACCGCGCCCGCCGCCTGCTCGCCCCCTGACCGGTTTTTCTGGAAACGCACCGGACCCGTTGCTACGTTCCGCCACCATGAGCACAAACCCGTGGCTTCGCCCCGCGATCACTGCTGTTGTCATCTGCGCGTTTGGCGCCGGTGGCCTTCGGTTTCTCCGCAGCCAACAATCCCACGAACCACCGCCGCCCCCACCGGCCATCGCCTCCGTGGAGCCGCTGACCGAGCCGCCGCCACAAGCCACGCCGACCGTAGCCGCGCTTGATAAGCCCGGCCCGGCACCTGAGCCTACCCCCGCGACAACGCCCGAA
>CAZJCX010000052.1:216-610 GCA_964544425.1 uncultured Verrucomicrobiota bacterium | reverse complement strand
CTTCAGAGTCAGTGCCCGCGCCTGCTCCCGTCGCCATGACCGGCCCTGCGATCATCAAGGGCGTCGCGAAACTGACCGGGGTGCCGCCCCGGCGGCCGTTGATTCGGATGGATGCGGATCCCAAATGCGCCGCCATGCACGCCGATGAACCGCCGTTGTCGGAAGAGGTCGTCGCGAACGGGGATGGATCATTGCGGAACGTTTTTGTTTATTTGAAGTCCGCGCCGGCCGGCCAGACGTACACCCCGCCGCGCACGCCGGTCGTGCTCGACCAACAGGGCTGCGCGTATCAACCGCGCGTGCTCGGCATGATGGCGAAGCAGCCGCTGCTGATTCGCAACAGCGACGACACGCTGCACAATGTCCACGCCATGCCCGCGAAGAGCAAAGAATT
>CAZJCX010000052.1:0-206 GCA_964544425.1 uncultured Verrucomicrobiota bacterium | reverse complement strand
CGGCCAGCCGAATCAAGGGATGGAAACGAAGCGAACGTTCTCCACGCCGGAGGTCATGGTCAAGTTCAAGTGCGATGTCCATCCGTGGATGGCGGCGTACGTCGGCGTGCTCGACCACCCGTTCTACGCGGTGACCGGGGCGGACGGCACGTTCGCGCTGCCAGAGTTGCCACCCGGCACGTACACCGTCGTCGCGTGGCACGAAT
>CAZJCX010000051.1:15040-17958 GCA_964544425.1 uncultured Verrucomicrobiota bacterium | reverse complement strand
CCGTTGGCGGCGGTGATCGCCGGGGTGGTGTTGGTCACGCGCCGCTGGGCGGTGTGGTGGGCGGTGCCGGTCGCGGTGGTTTTGGTGGGGCTGACGTTCCAGCGGAACGAGGTGTACCAGAGTCCCCAAGCCTTTTGGGGCGACGTGCTGGCGAAACGACCGGACAATGGGCGCGCGGTGACCAACTACGGAAACTTGTTGCTGGCGAACGGCCAGACGGCGGAAGCGCGCGACTACTACCGGCGCGCGCTCGCGTTGTCGCCGGAATTGCCGGAAGTCCAACAACCTTGCGTATGCGTCCTCGTTGTTGGGCGATGCGGCGACGGCCGGTCGGCACTACGCGGAAGCGTTGCGCTTGAAACCGGATTACGCCGTGGCGCACGTGAATTTCGCGCGATTACTGGCCGGCGCAGGCCGGTTGGATTTGGCGGTGGCGCACCAGGCGGAAGCGGTGCGGTTGATTCCGCGCGAGGTGGCGTGGCGCAGCACGTTGGCGGTTTATCTTGCGGAAGGCGGCGACACGACCGGCGCCATTCGTGAGTTGCGCGAGTGCGTCCGCCAGGAACCGGCCGAGCCGGAGTGGCGGTATAACCTGGGATTGGCATTGCTGACGGCAGGTGACCGGGCGGGGGCGGTCGCCGAGTGGGAGCGGACATTGGAACTGGATCCGCAACACACCGGCGCGCGCGCCGAGTTGGCCAAACGGCGCTGAGTTACCAGAATTTCCAGTCGCCCGTCGTGAGGACGTAGGCGGCGAGGGCGGCGTTGCTGACGGCGTGGGCGAGGACGCAGGCGAAGATGTCGCGCGTCCGGTAGTAAAGCAGGTTGTAGAGGACGCCGCAGATGATGCCGGCCAGCCATTGTTCGTGTTCCGCGCCGAAGAACAGGACGGTGATGATGAACGACGACCAGGTGAACGAGCCAACGGCCACACGTTTGAAATCTTCCTGGATGAGCCACCGGATCAGAAATCCGCGCCAGAACAATTCTTCCATAAACGCCACGACGATGGCCGCGCCGAAAATCCGAAACGCGATGAAAGTGTACCGGGCCGAGAGTGATTCGATGGTCGTGGGGTCGAACGGCGGGGTGGGGGGCGTGTCGGTTGGTTCCGCGAATCCAAACAGCCGGCCGAGCCAGAGGCTGAAATCGGTCATCAGTTGACCAAGTTTCGGATAGAACGGGTCAATTGCGATCCAGATGACGATGGCGACAATGCCAATGGCGATGGCCCACACGTAAGTGGTGACGGGGCGGCGGGGAGACCGGAGTTCGTCGTAATATTTCCAGAAGTAGACCAGCGCGGCGCCAACCGCCAGGGCGCGGACCGGGTACATGTAAAGGAGTGAGTCGCCCGGTAGGCGCGATTGGAGCAGCAGAAACCCCATGTAGAGAAAGAACGGCGCGCAGTAAGGGAGCCAGGGGCGGTCTTTGATCATATCGTCAGATACGTCTGTCACTTCGCGTCCAGGACGCGCTTCATGGCGGGTTCGTCTTTGAGGTACGCGAATTTGTCGAGGGCTTGCTGGCGGTGGAATTGGGCGCGGTCGGCCTCGCCACGGGCGGCATAGACTTGGGCCAGCAGTTCATGGGTCTGTCCAAGGCCGCGGACGTCGTCGAGATCGCGAAAGGCGGCCAGCGCGCGGGCGAGTTGGGCCTCGGCGAGATCGAGTTGCGCGAACTGCAAGTGGGCGCGTCCGAAATTGAGATCGTTGACCGCCACACCGCGCGTGTTTCGGAGCCGGTGGTTCGCGTTGGCCGCGGCGGTGAGCAGGGACAGGATGCGTTCGCGGTCTGTCGGTTGGCCGCGGTCGAGGAGATGGACGGCCAGATCGTTTTCGATGATCGCGCGGATGGCCGGTGACTTTTCCGCCAGTTTCCGGGCTTGCTCACCGGGTTCGGTGGCGGGGGCGGCAACGGCGACGTGACGAGCTGGTCGGGGTTCACCGGTTTCGATGGCGAGGTCGTACCGGTTTTGCGCGGCGGCGCATTGGGCGAGGCCGGTCAGGTTCTGGGCCTGCGGGACGGGTCGGGCGAGACGTTCGTTGAGGGCGAGGGCTTTTTCGTAGGATTCGACGGCGCTCTCGACAAGTCGGGCGCGCTGGAATGCTTGAGCTTGGTTGTGCAGCGCGTCGGCTTGCCCCGCGGAATCGTCGAGCGCGGCAAACGTCTCCGCGGCGCGGGCGTAGAGTTGCGCGGCCGAAGTGAAATTATCGCGGGAGTACGCTTCGCGGGCGCTCGTGAGGGTGCGTTGCGCCTGGTCGCGGAGCGGGCTGGTCGGGGATGGTGGTTTGGTGGAGGTGCAGCCAGTCAACAGGATGAAGGCGGAAGTCAGAAGGATGAAGAATCGTTGGTTCATCGTGAGCCTCCGGTGGTTGGTTCGAGAAGCAGCGGCGGCGGGGGCGGGGTGTCGTCCGTGAAAGCGCCTTTGAGCAGCCAGTGGCGTTTGAGGCCTTGGAGCATGTCGTCGGTGGCGCGGACGAGGTCGGAGATTTCGGCAAGGATTTGGTCGTTGGATTGGACTTGGACGTTGAGATTGCTGGTAATGCCGGCCAGGTTCAGCAGCGTTTGATTGAGGCTGCTGGAAAGCAGCGTGAGTTGAGAATTGGCGTTGGTGATGGTGACGTTGACGTTGGCGAACGTGGTGTCGAGTTGGCCGGTCAGATTGGTGACGACGGGGCGGGCGTCGCTGACGAGGACCGTGGCGTTGGAGGTCAGGGACGTCGTGGAATCGAGTAGCGCGTTGAGCCGGTTGGTGACGATGAGAATGTTCGGGAGGGCGGATTCGACCTGCGACAAGAGTTTCTCGGCGCGTTCGCTGAGCGCGACGTCTTCCTGGGCGGCGAGGTAAAGAGCTTTGGATTGGGCGGGCGGGATGTATTCGCCTTTGACGAGAAGGCCGGTGACCTCGCCCAGTT
>CAZJCX010000051.1:14384-14998 GCA_964544425.1 uncultured Verrucomicrobiota bacterium | reverse complement strand
TTGCCGGCGTAGCCTTTGAGGATTTCCAGGCGGCGCGCGCCGAGGAAACCGGCGGCGACGACTTTTAGTTTCGAGTCGGTCCAGACGTAGCCGTAGTAGGGGCGGCGGATGTTGAATTCGATGTACACGGCGTAGTACGAGTCCGGTGGTTGCGCTTCGACCTGGGTGATTTCGCCGACGCTGAAACCCATCATCACCACTGGGTCACCGGCTTTGAGACCTTCGCCGCTCATCAGCATCGTGAAGTATTTCACTTTCGGCGTGAACCAGCCTTTGCGGGCAGCGGTGTGATAGAGGTAGTACGCAAAACCGGCCACCAACGACAGCGTCGCCACCACGACAAACAGCGTGACGAGCCGTTCAACGCGGCGGAGGCGTGTGCGGAGTTGCGGGGTGAGGTCTTGGAGCGCCATGTCAGTTCAGTCCGGTGAGCACTTCCATGCGGCCAGCCTCCAAGGTGGCCCGACAGTTGGCCAAACCGCGCCAATCGTCGGGGGAATTGCTGGTGGCGACGACCGTGAGCGGATTGTCGGCACACCACTTTTCCAGAAACTCGATCCACCATTTCAGGCCGCGGGGACCGAGGCCGGTGAGCGGGTTGTCGAGGAACACCA
>CAZJCX010000051.1:11921-14331 GCA_964544425.1 uncultured Verrucomicrobiota bacterium | reverse complement strand
TCGCGGATTCAACCGGCTCGGCAACGTGTGCGCCAGCCCGGTCAGCCCGCCGCGTTCGAGCAACGTCTCGGCGCGGGCGGTCGTGTCGTCGTTGTGATGATACTGCAACGGCAAGAGGATGTTTTCCAACACCGTCAAGTGATGCAACAAGCGACCATGCAACTCAAAGACAAAACCGATTTGCCGCCGCCACGCCATCTGCTCGGCCTCCGGCGCGTCGCTTAGATCGCGGCCCTTCAACCGCACCGTACCGGCGGCGGGGCGTTGCAGCCCGGCCATGGTGGCGAGCAACGCGGACTTGCCGGCGCCTTGATCACCGGCCACCACCCAAAACTCGCCGCGCGCCAGCCGCCAGTTCACATCCTGCAGCAATGACTCGTCGCCGTCGGGATGCGTCACGGTGACGTGCTCCAGTTCAATGAGCGGTGCGTCGGTCATGCAAAAAAGTATCCCACGAGAAACAGTGCATCGATCACCACGCAGCCGACGACGCTCTCGACCACCGCGCGGGTCGTCACGTGAGACACGTCCTCGATTTGCAGCGGGCGCGCGAGTCCATGATAGCAGCTGACCACCGCGATCACGGTGCCGAACAATCCTGTCTTGACGGCGAGCAGGACGAAATCTTGGACCCGTAACTCGGCGCTGATCTGACCGAAGTACGCCGCCGGTGTCAGCGGAATATCTTGCGCGAACGCAAACGCCCAGCCGCTGGCCATCGCCACCATGATTAAATAGGTCGTCAGACAGACCACCGCTGTCGCCAGTGCGATGACGCGGGGCACGACGAGATAGTGGATGGGGTCGATGCCGAGCGACTCCAATGCCTCGACCTCGCCGAGGGCGCGCGCCGTGCCGAGTTCGATGGCGTTGGCGGTGCCGGCCCGCGCGAGAACGAGGATCGCCGTCAGCAACGGGCCGAGTTCCCGGAACACCACCGTCACCATCACGGTGCCGATATACTCCTGCGCGTCAACGCGCGTCAGTAACGCCACCGTCTGGCCAATAATCACCAGCCCCAGCGCCAGGCCGATAAAGGCCACCATCGCCCACAACCGCACGCCGGCTTGCCAGATGTGGCGGATGATCAACGGGCGGATCACGCGCGGCGATTGATTCCATTTCGTGACCGTGACGCCGAGGGTGATCACCGCAAACGCAGCGAGTTCCTGGATCGTCGCCAACGCCCGCAACACGCGCCCGCGCGAGCCTTCGATGTACGATTTCCAGAGCGCGACCGGTTGGCGGGTGACAGCCGTCATCGCCGGGTCATTTCCGCCGCTGCACAAACCGCGTGATGCGTTCCACCGCCTTTTCGATGTCGGTCATCGTGGAACAGAAACTGGCGCGGACGTAACCCTCGCCGCCTGGACCGAACGCGTTGCCGGGCACGCAGGCCACCCGTTCTTGTTCGAGCAACTGGACGGAAAATTCGCGCGAAGTCAGACCGGTGCGGCGGATGTCCGGGAACGAGTAGAACGAGCCGACCGGCAGATGGCATTTCAATCCGAGCTCGTTGAACGACTTGACGATGAAGTTGCGGCGAAGCCGGTACTGCTCGCGCATCATTTCCATGTCGGGGCGACCGCGTTCGAGCGCCTCCAGCGCGGCCTCCTGCGCGAGGATGGAGGCGCAGAGCATGGAGTATTGATGCACGCGCAACATCCCCTCGATCAGTCCGGCCGGCGCGCAGGCGTAGCCGATCCGAAAACCGGTCATCGCAAACGCTTTGGAAAAACCGTGCAGGAAAATGGTGCGCTCCTTCATGCCCGGCACGGCGGCGATGGAGCGATGCGTGCCGGTAAACGTCAGCTCGCTGTAAATCTCGTCGGTCAACACCAACAAATCATGCTCCCGACAGACCTGCGCGATCTTCTCCACTTCCTCGCCGGTGAGTGTCGCCCCGGTGGGGTTGGTGGGGAAGTTCAACATGATCGCCTTGGTGCGCGGCCCAATCGCGGCGGCCACGTCTTCCGCGCGCAACGCGAAGTTGTCCGCCGCCCGGGTCTGAATGGCCCGGGCGACGCCGTGCGCCAATGTCACGCTGGGTTGATACGACACGTAACAGGGTTCGTGGTACAAGATTTCGTCACCGGGATTGATGATCGCGCGCAGCGCAATGTCGAGCGCTTCGCTGACGCCCACGGTGACGAGGATTTCCGTGTGCGGGTCGTATTCGACGTGAAAATTCTCGGCGACATACCGGTTGATGGCGCGGCGCAGTTTCAGTAAACCGAAGTTGGACGTGTAACCGGTCTTGCCCTTTTCCAACGCGAAAATGGCCGCTTCCCGGATGTGCCACGGCGTGGTGAACCCCGGCTCGCCGATGCCGAGCGACACGACGTTGTCCATGGATTGCACGATGTCGAAGAAGTCCCGGATCCCCGAGCGCGGAATCGTCCGCACATGC
>CAZJCX010000051.1:9900-11871 GCA_964544425.1 uncultured Verrucomicrobiota bacterium | reverse complement strand
AACCATCTCCGCCCGGAAAGCAATCGCGCAGGCGTGCGCGCGACGACTATGGCGGCGTGTTGGCGGCGCAGCGGAAACCGATCGTGGGTCCGCGAAAGTCGGCGCGGACTTGCGGTTGGCGGGAGGTGGTGAGTGGTTCCTTGTCGAGCCACGACGCGCCGCGGACGACCGCGGTGGCGCGATTTTCCGCTGTGGCCGTCCACTCGCTGACGTTGCCGCCGAGGCCGCGCACGTCGTAGATGCTGCGGTCGGCGGCCGGAACGTAAACGAGCGACCATTTGGTTTCGTCGCCGGCAATGGTGCTATCGCCCGCCGCCAGGTCGTTGCCCCACGGGTACTTGTTGCCGGTCAGGCCGCGGGCGGCTTTTTCCCATTCATGCTCGGTGGGCAGGCGTTTGCCGCGCCAGTGGGCATAGGCCCGGGCGTCGTACCAGTCCACGCCGAAAACCGGCGAGTCCCATTGGAGCGGGACGCCGTTGAACGGAGCGCGGGTCAGGACCGCAGTGAGAATCGCATCCCAGTACGCGGGTTCGTAGGTTTTGTCGCGCGGCTGGAACGGATGCGCGGGTACTGTCGCGCCCGCCGCCAGCGCGTCGAGAAACTCTTTGTACTGCGCGATGGTGACTTCGTACTTGTCGATGTAGAACGTCGGTAGATTGGTCGTGACACCAGCTTGGAAGATGAATTCACCCGCCGGAATCTGCACCATCGCGCCCACGTCCGCCGGTCGGGGAACGTCGGGCTTGGGGGGTTGGGTCTGGTGTCGCCGCCAGAGTGTGATCGCAGTAACGAGCGCGATCAACGCGAGCGCGATGCCGACATAGACGAGGGGGTTGGTTTTCTTCCGCTCGAATTTTTCGATGGTGGATTGCCGAACGGCGGGCGGAAAAAGCTGCCGGTCGAGCGCCTCGGTCTCGGCGGCCAAGTCGGCCAACGTGGGGATCGGCTTGCGGTCCGGCAGGCCCAGCATGCGTTCGACATGCTCGCTAACCGGCTTACTGACAGGGCCGATCTGGTTGGCAATCTCGGCCAGCGTGATGCCGAGCGTTTGCATGTCGTGTTGGGGCGAGGGGCTGGCATCCTCGCCAAGCAGTTCGATGCTGCGCAGTTTGGCGACGCCCTCGCTGTTGAGCAGAATGCTGGCGGCAACAGGCGCGGGATGGGAGATCTGTTTTTGCCAGAGGAAATCCAACCCGCGCGCAATGTGGATGATGACCGTCAGTAAATGATGCTCATCCACGACCGGTTCCGTCGCGCCGTCCGCCGTCTCCCGGTAGGCGGTGAGAAATTCGGCCACGGTCGGACCATCCAGATGTTCCATCGCGCAAAAGTAGAGATCGCCGTTGCGACCGGCCTCGTAAACCCCCGTGATGTGGGCGTGGGAAATCTGGGCGGCGGTGCGGGATTCCTCGAGAAAGTGTTCAATCTTGCCGGGCAGGGCCGCAATTTCCGGTGTGAGGATTTTCAGCGCCACGGTCCGACCGATCGTGGTCTGGACGGCGCGGTAGATGTCGCCCCACTGGCTGGCGCCGATGGGTTCTTCGACTTGATAGGGGCCAATGGTGCGGCCGCGGAAGTCGGTGTCCGGTGTGCTCATTGCGGCAAAACAGGAGCGGGCGCGCGCCGCAGGAGCTCAGCGGGGTTGGCCGCCTCGTCTTGGAGTTGGTTGCGGTAGTACGTGCGGACGACGCAACCGGCGTATTGCGCGGGCAACCCCGGAAACGTGGCATGAAATGTCTTGCTCGTGAAATTTTTCATCTCCGCCCGATCAAGCCAGAAGGGAGGCTCCCACGGCGAGACAATTCCGTCGCTGCCGCGCAGGAAAAAATGAATGCTGACCGCCGTGGCGCGGCTCTCCAGTTCGCGCTCGCCGACTTGCGCGCGGATTTGGATTTGGACGACGACCCGCGACGCATCGGCGGTCTCGGTGAGCCGCTCGAGGCGGAGCGGGCGAATGACTGCACCCCGCCG
>CAZJCX010000051.1:9113-9890 GCA_964544425.1 uncultured Verrucomicrobiota bacterium | reverse complement strand
ACAGCGGGCCGAGTCGGTTCCGGCGCGACCGGTGGCGGCGGCGGAGGCGGCGGCGTCGCGGGCGGATCGGCGGTGGTTTCCAACGGTTCAGCGAGAGGTGGTTGGCGAATCGTCCCGGTGGGGCGCGGTTGGGAAAAAATCCATGCGAGCATCGCGATCTGGCCGAAGACAAGTAGAACGACCACCACGGCCGTGATGTTCAAGAGCCAGTCGGGCCGCCGGACGGACGAGACGGCCTCGTAAGCGATTTCGAACCGCAAGGTCACTGAACCGACTTCGATTTGGTCACCGGCTTGGAGCCGGTGTTGTGTGACCGGTTGGCCATTGACGCGCAGGCCGACTTCGCTGTTGAGATCGGTGATGTAGTAGCCGTCCTCGCGGCGTTCGATGACGGCGTGCCGCGGGCTGACGCCATTTTCCGGGAGTTGAACCTGACACGTCTCGTCGCGCCCCAGCCAGAGACGCGGCTCGCGGATGGCGAGCGCCGGGCGCGTCGCGAGGCGACCTTGGAAGAGCAGGCGGTACATACCTCGGAGGGACAATAGCATAAGCGGCCCGGGAAGGGGCAAGAATCTTCGTGCGGCAAGCGCTCGCTCTCTGCTACTCTGCCGCTGATGGAAGTGCGCTGCCATCATTGCGAGCACCGATTTGTGCCCGTGACCGCCGCCGCCGAGGTGCGGTGTCCGAATTGTGGCGTGATGCTGTTGCGGCACCGAGCGCCGCCGCCCCCTCGGGCGGCCCCCCACGAGCCGTCGCGGCGCGAACTGCGGCGGATTT
>CAZJCX010000051.1:8129-9092 GCA_964544425.1 uncultured Verrucomicrobiota bacterium | reverse complement strand
TATCTGGCGGGATTGGTCCTCGTCGCGGGAGTTCTCGCGCCGTTTTGGCTGAGCGAAATCGGCAGCCCGACGAACGGGCGCCGGTACGTCATCAGCGAGGACGTGAGCGATGGCCGACCAGCGTGGGCGCGAACCAATGACCTTGTCGCGTCACCGCTGCCGCCCACGCGGGAGGCGACCGTGACGCCGCTGGATCAGTTTGAGGGCATTCAACTGGGGGTGAGCCGGGAATCGTTGGACCGGCGGTTCACGTTCTATCTGAAAAATACGCGGGGCATGCTGCCGGAGATTTATGAGGCGCGGGACGCGCGGGGGATTGACCGGTTGACAGTGTATTTCTATCAAAACGAGTTGCGGGAGTTCGTCGCGGTCATGCCTGTGCGGGTCAGCACGCCCGACGAGTGGCTCCGCCATCTACGGATTCAATACGGCGAGCCCGATGATTGGTCGCATGGGGAAAGCACGCCGGTCGCGGCCGGGGTGCCCGGGATCGAAGTGGGCCGGTACGAGCGATTTGGGTTGTACCGGTATTTCATGTGGCGCGATGAGGATCACCGGCTGGAGGCGACGATCTATTTTACCACGACTGACCCGGTCACCTGCGAGTCGTTGCTGGTGGTGCGCGGCCGGTTGGTGACCATTGATAATCCATTACTCGCAGCGCCGCCCGAACAGGATGCGCCCCCGGTGCAGTCCGAAATGCCGCGCCTGTTTCCGTAGCCGATGGTCAGGCGTAGCCGGTGGGGTGGGTGCGGTGCCAATCCCACGCGCTTTGAATGATGGCTTCCATGGAGTCGTACCGGGGTTGCCAGCCGAGGATGCGGCGGATCTTCTGGGAGTCGCCCACCAGTTTCGGGGGGTCACCGGGGCGCCGGGGTTTTTCGACGGCGGGAATGGGATTGCCGGTGACTTTGCGGGCGGTTTCGACGACTTGCTTGACGGAGTAGCCGTCGCCGCTGCCGA
>CAZJCX010000051.1:7166-8065 GCA_964544425.1 uncultured Verrucomicrobiota bacterium | reverse complement strand
GATGTAATCGCGGATGCAGGTGCCGTCGGGCGTCGGATAGTCGGTGCCGTAGATTTCGACTGCGGGTTTTTGGCCGAGGGCAACTTTGAGGACGTTGGGGATGAGATGCGTTTCCTGCCAATGATGTTCGCCGAAATAGGCGGTCGCTCCCGCCGCGTTGAAGTACCGGAGGCAAACGTACTGCAGGCCGTGTTGTTTGTGGTACCAGTGCAGGATGCGCTCGAACATCAGCTTGGATTCGCCGTACGGGTTGACCGGGTCCTTGGGCGCGTCCTCGGTGATCGGCACTTTTTTTGGCACGCCGAAAATGGCGCAGGTGGATGAGAACACAAATTTTTGCACGCCGCCCTGCACGCAGGCTTCCAGCAGGTTGATGCCGTTGCCGACGTTGTTGCGGAAATACTTGCTGGGATTGGTCATGCTTTCCGGCACCAGCGCGTTGGCGGCGAAGTGCATGACGGCCGCCGGGCGAATCTGCTCCAAAGTCTTGAACAGGACTGGCCGGTCCGCCAGATCGCCTTCGATCAACTGGGCGCGCTTGTCCACTGCCGCCCGGTGGCCCTCGCTCAAATTGTCCAACACCACCACGGCGTGTCCTGCGTTCAGCAATTCTTCCACGCAGATGCTGCCGATGTAGCCCGCGCCGCCGGTGACCAAGATTTTCATGGGCGGGATGCTACGCTGCGCGGACAGATCTGGCAAGCCGCCAACCAGGGGGCGCCGACGCGCCGGCAGGTGGCCGGCGCGTCGGCTGGGGTTGGCTTACGAGCGTTTCGCCGCGGTGCGCCATTCGGCCAGCGTTTGCGCCGCGATGTCGCGTCCGCCGATACCGAATGCGATTGCCACGGCCACGGCCACCGCGCCGAGCAACAGTCCGAATGCGAGGTTGATGATGTCAC
>CAZJCX010000051.1:4828-7156 GCA_964544425.1 uncultured Verrucomicrobiota bacterium | reverse complement strand
GGCCAACTGCGTCTGCCGCAGGGCCATGGCCGCCGCCAGCACGATGATCGCCACGCGAGCGGCGGTCGCCAGCAAAGCCTGATTACCGGCGCCGCTGGCGCGAATCGTGTCGGCCGCCAGATTGGCGAGGAACAGTCCCAAGCCAAAAATGGCGATCGCCAACACCATGTGACCGGCAAACGTGGCGAACTTGTCGAGCAGTCCTGCCAGCGCCGTGAATTCCAACAACTCCGCCGCCTGCATCGCGGCCACCACGAGGATCGCGATCAACAGCAGTTGCCCCACGATCTCGGCGGGCGTGTGTTTGCCGCTCGTCGCGGATTTGGCAACGCCCAGCTTGACGAGCACGGTGTTGAAGCCGATGCCGGCCAGCAGATTCGTCACCAATCCAGCCGCAACGCGGCCCACGACGTAAGCCAGCACGAGCAAGATCGCGGCGCCGAACACGGCCGGGACGGCGTTGAGGATCTTACCCAGCATGTCGCTGGCAGGTTGGGTAATCGCGTCGAGCTGCAAGGCGTTCAGGGCCGCAATGAGTACCGGCACCAGCACGAGGAAATAAACGACCGCGCCGAGGATGCCCGACAGTTTCTGCGAGCCGAGCGCCGCGGCGATGCCGACGCGTTCGCTCAGCGTATCACAGCCGGCGGCGACCAGCAGGTTGGTGACGATTTGCCGCAGGATGCGGGCGACGAACCAGCCCACCAGCAGAATCAAAACTGCCGCCAGCAAGTTGGGCAGGAATGTCAGCACCTGGCTGAACATCGCCTTGACCGGGTCGAGCGGGCCTTCAAGCGCCAACGCATCGAGCACGGCCGGCAAGAACAGCAGAAACACCAGCCAGTACACCGCGTCGCCAATCGGTTTGGTGACGGGGATGGGTTTTCCCGCCGCCGCTTTCTCGCCGAGCTTCTCATCGAGTTTGGCGGCGGCGAAGGATCGTGTCAGCGCGAGCCGCAACACGCTCGCGATCAGCCATGCGACGCCCAGCAACAGCGCCGCGCCGAGCAGGCGGGGTGCGAATTCCGACAACTGCTTGAGCAGTTGGTTGAGCGGTTCGGTGAGGGTGGTCAGTTGTAGTGTCTGGAAAAACGCCACCAGCACGAAGATCATGATCAGCCAAAATACGGCACGGGACACGACGCGTTCCACCGGTACGACGCGCGCCCCGTCGGTTCCGGTGACGAGGTGGGCGAGTTTGTTGTCCACCGTCGTCTTTTCCAGCAGCCGCCGCACGACCGTCGCGACGAGCAGGGCGATCAACCAACCGATCACCAGGATCGCGAGGGCGCCGAGTAGATGGGGTAGGTAGGCGCCGAGTTTCTGCCACAGTTGCTCCAGCATCTCTTGCATGATCCGCCTCCGGGGTTGTGGGTTGCAGTGCCACCATCACCCTGTCGCCCTTGATGCCGGCGTTCTGGAGCGGAGCGTAACGCCGGGGCAGGGCGGCGTTCAACCCTTTCCGCAAAGAAATTTTCGGCGCGGCGCCGCTACTTCAACGACGCGAGACAGGCTTTGATGGCGTCGAAGTTCGGCAGCTTGCCTGGATCGTCGTTGATCTCGGCGTAGCGGATGACACCGGCTTTGTCCACGACGAATGCGGAACGTTTTGGCACGCCGCCCATATCGAGATTCTTGGCCGGCAGGAACGACGCGTACGCGCAGCCGTAGGCCGCGGCGACTTTGTGGTCGTAGTCGGAGAGCAACGGCAACGTGATTTTCTCTTTCTGCGCCCACGCTTCCTGCGCGAACGGATTGTCGCCGCTGATGCCCCAGACGTCGGCGTTCAAGGAGGTGTACTGGCTCAGGCCCGCGCTGATTTCGCAAAACTCTTTCGTGCAAACCCCGGTGAACGCCATCGGCACAAACAGCAGCAGGGTGTTCTTTTTGCCGAGGTTGTCGCTCAATTTGAGCTTCTTCAGCCCATCCGACGCCTTCGTGGTCAGTGAAAAATCCGGTGCCTTGTCGCCAATTTTGAGTGCCATGGTCAAATCTCCTTATTCGTGATGGGATGGTGGACGATACAGGACTCGAACCTGTGACCTCTTCCATGTCAAGGAAGCGCTCTAGCCAACTGAGCTAATCGTCCCCGTAGCAACCGCGTGATTCTTTAAGGAATCGTGCGGTTCTTATAGTACCAGTATTCTTGCCTAGCAAGTTGAATCGTCTGTCCGGGTGACTTTTTGCACCCTGACTTTACAACTACGCTTGATAGGCGCGGGTGCGCTACAAGGTTCTATTTCACCACCCACTCGGTGAAGTCACCATTGTTCGGGGCAATGTAAGTAACTTCTCCCGTTTTCTTGTTCAGCTTGATCGCTCCGGCAG
>CAZJCX010000051.1:1271-4789 GCA_964544425.1 uncultured Verrucomicrobiota bacterium | reverse complement strand
TTGGCTGAGTAGATGAGCGTAGAGGCAACGATAGCCCCACCGAGAATAAGGGCGGGCAGGATGTTCTTTTCCATGCCTTCAGATGCTACTGACGCAGTTTTGGCCAGACAAGCGCCTTTCGTGATTTTGACAGTGGCGGCTTGATGGGGTGTAGTAGCTGCGATGAAGAAGCCTAATGTAATCCAAGTTCGTTGTTCGGTTCCCAAATCAGTTCATAAGCTCATGAAATCGCGGGCGCGGATGCACCGCATTTCTGTTTCGCACTTCGTCAGGTATGTGCTGCACAACGAATTATCCCGCGTGCCGTCACCGGCTTGGCCTGCGTTCTAGCGCGTCGTGGTGGCGGTGGGTTTCGCCGGTGCGTCGGCCCCGGCGGCGCGTTGCTGGATGGCTTGTAAGACGCGGGTGGATTCGGCCAGCAGTTGCAGGACGTTGACTTGAACCGGCGGCGGGGCGTCACCGAGTAGTTCCTGCGCTTGCTGGCTTGCTACTTTCGACGCGATGACAGCCTGCATGGGTGACAACTGCCCGGTGGTGGCGGTGGCGCGTGCCTGTGCCAGTGCGGAAAGCTCTAGGGCGCGGCGGGCGAGTTCCTTTTTCACCATCGCAAAACCGTCGCTATCACGTGCCAGCATCCGCTTGATCGTGTCTGCATGGCAGTCCGCTTCCTCAGCGGCTTTCTGCACGTCACCGGATGCCGCGAAGGTGCGCAGGGCTTTTGCATAGCCGAGAGGGTTGCGCTCGGCCAGTGTGGGGCGGCGGGCGGGCTTCTTGTGGGGTGTGCTCATGGTGTTTGTTCTCCTTTGGGGTTGCTGACTTGAAACCAATCTACACGGCTTGAAACCAATCTTCACAAAGCAGAATGGTTTCAAGTGTCCCACTCCTCGCCCAACTTGTAGGTGGTGGGGGCCGCCTCAACAAGTCGAGGATGATGGAGCTGGCGGCAAGATTGTGGTTTATAGCCAGCAGAGGCAGTGGACTGCCTGTATCGTTCCGACATTACCGGCATCATCTACGCCATTCTCACGAAGGATGGGCGGCAGATTCGCCGGAGCCTCAGGACAAGCGACAAGACGGCAGCGCGAAACCGTCTCGTGGAAATCCGCAACGCCCTGAACGATGCCAGCACCGCTCGCAAGGATGCCGAGCTTGCGCTCCAATCCTTCGGGGCAGTGGCCGAGCGTTGGCTGCAATCGAACATTGCGACGATTGCCCCGCGCACTGTGGACAATTGCCGATGGTGCATAGAGGCGCTGACAATCTTCTTCCCACAAGCTGTCAGCAAAATCACCCCTGCCGACGTGGACACGTGGAGCGCCACCCGTAGCACCCAAACCAAGCCCGCTACGTTCAACAAGGAAGCTGCCATACTTCGCCGCGTTCTAGCCTTTGCCGTCGAACGTGGAGCGTTACCGCGTAGCCCTGCCGCGCATCTGAAACGCCGCAAGGTGGCCAAGCCGAGAATTGCCGTGCCGACGCGGGAGCAATTCGGGCGGCTGCTGGCCGAACTGAGGCGCAACCACCAGCAACGCGGAGCCGGTGATCTGGTGGAGTTTCTCGCCGCCTCTGGTTGCCGTCTCGGTGAAGCTGTGGCCGTCCGCTGGCGGGACGTGGACTTCCAACGGGGCACTCTGACAATCGGAGCCGATGGGCAAACAAAGAACGGGGAAGCCCGCACCGTGCCGCTATTCCCGCCGCTCCGAGCGTTTCTGGAAGCGCTTCGCGCTCACAATCCCGACGCCGCGCCCGATGCCCTGCTGCTGCCGATTGCCAACGCCAAGACAGCCATCACCGCCGCGTGCCGACGACTGGGGCTGCCGGTGTTCAGTCATCACAAGATGCGGCATTACTTCGCCACCAACGCTATTGAGAACGGTGTCCCGCCGCATATCGTGGCGCTCTGGCTCGGACACAAGGACGGGGGGCAACTGGTGTGCCGCACCTACGGCCACGCCCGCGCCGAAGCATCGGAGCTATTCGCCCGCCGCGTAACGTGGGACACGCCAACAAACGTCATAGCATTGGCAGCAGCAAGCTAGAGAATACGCCTTAGAAGCCCTTCCAAGCCCATCGGTATATTGTCCCGTCGGAGTTCACCCAAAACATCCGATAGGCAGAGTACCCGTGGGTTTGAGGCGGTGTGTAAGTTGTAGTCCGCGACGCGGGAGAGGGTTTGCCGATGCTTTGAGACGGAGGTTTTAGCGGCTGGCTTTACAACTGCACTTGATAGGTTCATCGGGAATCTCCAATGATTCCGCGAGAAACCGCGTTGCAACCTCTTCCATGTCAAGGAAGCGCTCTAGCCAACCGGATACGCAACGGCGTATGGCAACACGGCGTATGGCTCTGCAACAAGTCAGACAGCCGGGCACGCAAACACTTATACAACTGAGCTAATCGTCCCCGTTTTATGCGCGGCGGATAGTACCGGGTGAGCGCGGGAGTGTCAACCAAGCCGCCGCCAATGTTACATTTTTGCCCGGTGAGCGATTCCGGTATGCGGTAGGCTACGTCATCTGGCATGAAAACGACCTTTTTCTTGGCTTTGGCATTCGGCGCTGTGTCCCATGCGTTCGGATCTGACGCGGTGACACGACTCAATGCGCGCGCGGCCGAACTGTACCGGCAGGGAAATTTCACGGCGGCGCGAGAAATTTCTGAAAAAGTCGTGACACTGGCCGAAAAAGAACACGGTTCGCAACACCCGCAGGTGGCGACGGCGTTGAACAACGTGGCGACTCTGCGGCTGCTCACCGGGCAGGAAGTGGCGGCAGAGCCGTTGTACCGCCGCGCGCTGGCGATTCGCGAGGCCGCCTTCGGGCCCGACCATCCGCGCGTCGCCACGAGCTGCAACAATCTGGCGGAACTGTACCGCGTGCAGGGCCGGTGGGACGAGGCGGAGCCGTTGTACCGCCGCGCGCTGCGAATTTGTGAGGCCGACCGGGACACTGCCGACTCGCTCTTGGCGACCGTGCTGGACAACCTCGGTCAGTATCACCGCGCCCGCGGCGAGTACGAACAGGCCGAATCACACGCCCACCGCGCGCTCACACTTTACGAGCAACTGGCGGGGCCGAACGATCCCGATGTCGGACGGAGCTTGCTCGCGGTGGCCCATCTCAAAGGCGTACGCGGCGAGTTTGAGCCTGCCGCCGAGTTGGCGGAACGCGGCCTCCAGCTTCTGGAGCACGGGCTGGGCACCGGCCACCCGCACGTCGCCGCCGGGCTGACGACTCTCGCCGAAATTCGGATCGCCCAAGGCGCGATTGAGCGCGCGGAACCGCTCGCCAAACGCGCGTTGCAGATCCGCCGGCAGACGGTGGGCAAGAATCACCCCCAAGTCGCGATCGCGTTGACCACGTTGGCGTTCATCGAAAAGGCGCGCGACAACTTCGGCGCAGCCGAGGCGTACACCACGCAGGCGCTGGCCATTCGCCGTCAGCATTTTGGTGACGACCATCTGCTGGTCGCGGCGAGTCTCAGCCAGTTGGCCGAGTTGCAGACGTACCAAGGGAAGC
>CAZJCX010000051.1:0-1211 GCA_964544425.1 uncultured Verrucomicrobiota bacterium | reverse complement strand
CAGGCGTTGGCCATCCGGACGGGCGCGCTCGGCGGAGATGACCGGCGGGTGGCGGCCGCGTTGAATCAGTTGGCGTTGCTGCACAAGTTGCGGGGCGAATACGAACAAGCGGAGGCGCTCTATCGCCGGTCGTTGGCGGCGTATGAAAAGTCTTGCGGTCCGCGCGACGATGCTTGTGCCCAAGTGCTGGAAAATCTCGCCGCACTCTACAAAGCCACCGGCGCAAAGGGCGGTCAGTCGGAAAGTCTTCAACGCGCCGCGGAGATTCGCGCCGCCCTGCCGTAAGCCGCATGCGAGCATTGACGTCGCGCACCGGCTCGACGACACTCGCCGATCAGGTCGTGCCCGCCCAGATGCCGCGCGAAAATGGCGGTGCAGGTGGCGACGACCGCGCGAGCCGGTTGGCTTGATTGGTTGAAACCGGCCGCGACGAATCGGACCGCGACTGTCACCGGCGTAAATGCGTTGACCGAGGATGAAATCGTGCGCGGTCTGAAAGCCGCTCTCGCGCAGGGCACCCGGCAAGCCGTGACGCAGCTCGGCAAGCCGGACGGGTTCTTGAAGAATCTCGATGTAAAAATCCCGGTGCCGGAGCAACTGCGGTCGGTGGAAAAGGGGTTGCGGACGTTGAAACAGGACCGGCTCGCGGATGAGTTCGTCACGACATTGAACCGGGCGGCGGAGGCGGCGGTACCGGAAGCGGCGGGGATTTTTGCTGATGCGGTCGCGCAGATGTCGGTCGCGGATGCGCGGGGGATTTTGACAGGGCCGCCGGATGCGGCGACGCAGTTTTTTCGGAAAACCGGGGAAGCGCGGTTGACGGAGAAGATGCTGCCGATTGTCCGGCACGCCACGCAGCAAGCGGGGGTCACGGCGGCGTACAAGAACATGTCGCAGCAAGCCGGTGGGCTGGCGGCGTTGCTGGGGCAGTCGCCACCGGATCTCGACCAGTACGTGACGAGCAAGGCGTTGGACGGCTTGTTCAAGCGGGTTGCGGCGGAAGAGAAGCAGATTCGGGAGAACCCGGTCGCGCGCTCGACGGAGTTGCTGCAAAAGGTGTTCGGCGCGGCGAAGAACTGAATGGACGTTTTCTTTTACGAGGCGTTCGCCGAGGAGGCCGAGGCATTGCGCGCGTGCTTACCGGCAAGTATCCGGGCGGGGTTTGCGGCGGCAACGATCCAGGAAACCGTCCATCGCAAGCCGCCGGCGCG
>CAZJCX010000050.1:16703-18015 GCA_964544425.1 uncultured Verrucomicrobiota bacterium | reverse complement strand
TGGTCGCTTGGAAAAACGGTGACCGCGCCGCGCCGGTAAACGAGACGTTCACCACGCCGGCATCGGCGCCCAGCGGCACCTCGATGTACAGGCCGCCACCGAGCGGGCTGGCCACTAGGTTGGTGACGGCATTGATGTCGAACACCAACGAGCTGCGGTCGAGGCGGCCGACGGTGGGTTTGTTGGAAAAATCCCACGAATGTGCGCCGACACGGATTTGGTAGCCGTTGCCGACCAACGCTGCCGGCACCGTGACGGTGACAATCGTGCCGGGTGCCAAGTAGGCCCCGGTCGGTCGCCGCGCCGGCAAGGTCCAACCTTGCGTGTCGCGACCGAACGTGGCCGGGAAACTGGCGTTGACCGCCACCGTATAAGTCTGGTTGGTCGGCGGCGCGGCGCACGGCCCCGGGAAGTTCGACGAGCTGCCAAACATAAAGCCATTCAGCAGCGACTCGTAGTTGGTAAGCGTCGGCGTTTGGTAAACGTAGTCCATGATGTGTTGCATCACCCCGTAGATCGTCCAATTGAGGTCGTTGACTTGCGTGGAGCGTGTAAACGACGGATGCGTCACCCAGAGCGGCCCTTGCACGGCGTCAAACGTCCGCACCAAATCGAAAATGCTCGTGAGCGTGACGGCGCTCTCGGCCAACCGGTTGGTGTTGGCATCAATTGTCAGCTTGGCCGCGCCAATCTGGGTGGCCGTCAGGTTCGTGACACCGATGATGTGATTCTTCAGGTCGCCGACAGCAGTCAGCAACGGATCACCGCCGGTCGTGAACGCCCAAGTGGTGTCATTCGTAATGCCGGCAAAGCTGTTTTCTGCCAAATCTTTGATGGCGGTGGACGCGATGTGAACGGCGTATTGTTTGTCGGGCGTCAGTGAAGTGGCGGGATTGATCGTCAACGTCGCGCCGGCAATGGAAACCTGGCCGGTATCCGTGATGGCAATGGTGGATTGGGTGCCATCCGTCAGATTCTGGAGCGTGATGTTGCCGGTGCCGTTGAGAATGGATTCGTTGAAAGCGGCCACCAGCACACCGGCTATCGAAACATTGGTCGCGCCGTTGATTGGGCTCAGCGTGGTGATGAACGGTGACGTGGTGTCACCGGGCGCGCTGAGCAATTCGATCATCCCACGTCCGAGCGCATCGCCCACGAGCATGAACGTCTCGGCGTTGTGATTGTAATGATAGCCCGTCGCCGTCGGTGATTGCGAACTGGGCCGCCAATACCCGCGCGATTCCATCGTCTTGACGTTGCCGGCAAACTGCGGGTGCTTGACCGGGTCGCTCACCGCCAACTGTGCATTTGC
>CAZJCX010000050.1:15144-16693 GCA_964544425.1 uncultured Verrucomicrobiota bacterium | reverse complement strand
GAAGCGCCAGATATTGCCCAGGCCAACGGCGGAGCCAATCGTCGCGATCACAAACGGCGCGTTGGGTTTGATCTTCGTCGGATACCGGCCCTCGTAGTATTGCCGGACGTTTTGGATCAGGTTGACGAGGTTCGTCTCATACTGGCTGGCGTAGAGTGAACTCTGGCTGTCCCAATGCCCTTGGAACCAGGCGAAGCCGGCAATCTCGAAACCTTGTGCGGCCCATTGCGGATATTGCGCGGCAAAATTGTCGAGCACGTCGGTCACGTTGAACACCGAGTAGCTGTTCCAAAAGTTGGTGGATGATCCGCCCGTGCCCGGCTCCGTAACCACGCTGGCGGTATGATTCGTCCGGCTGATGTAAGTCACCCCGTTGTGGCGCAGTTGACAACCCGACGGATACACCGTGCCATTGGTCCAGCCGATGGTCGGCCCCATGTCATTTTCCGCGAGGAAGAAATCGTCGTATTGCTTGCCGGCATACCAGACGAAGGGCGACGGCGCGCCGTTGGTTGGCCAACTGTTCGGTGACTCCCCATAGCCGGCATAGGTGGTGCCGCCGCTGATGTAGCGCGGGCTGCCCGGCGGCAGAATGTCCCAGAATAAGCCGCGATTGCCTTGCGAGGTTTTGATGATCAAAACCGGCTCGTCGTAATACCAACCCATCACGTGACCAAAACCGAGTTCCGGGCCGATCTTGCCCGAATCGGCGCCTTGACCCGGTTTCAACGGGGCATTGCCAAGCGCCGTGATGACGCCCCGGTAATACACATTGCTGCACACCGACCAATTCCCATTCGGATCCACCAAGTTCGCGAACTTACCCTGCTGCTTCGCAAGGCTGGCCAACGTGCCCGGGGTGCCCGCAGGCTCCACATTCCCCATGCCGACCATGTTGGACTGGCCGGAGAGAATGAAGACTTTGACCGGCTTGTTCGTGGCGCCCGGCGAACCATCCGGCTGGGGCAACGGATACGGAACGACCGGCTTGCTGGCCGGATACAGCGGGCTCGTGAACGCGGCGGCGACTTCATACCAATCCCCCGCGCCATCGCTGTCCGTGTCGCTCAGCAACGGGTTCGACCCATGTACCAAAATCTCCTCGCCGTCCGTCAGCCCGTCCCGATCGGTGTCGGCGAGTCGCGGGTTGGTCTGGGCGACATTCACTTCATGGCCATCGTTCAACCCGTCGCCATCGGTGTCAGCCGTGGTGGGGGCCGTCAAATAGACGTTAATCTCCGCGCCATCGTCCAACCCGTCGCCATCCGTATCGGCCACGATGGGATTCGTCCCGCGCAGATATTCCGGCAAGTTGGCCAACCCATCGCCGTCCGTGTCGAATGCCGCATCCGCCGGATCCGACGGATTCAAACCATACGTCAACTCCCACGCGTCCGGCATCCCGTCCTGGTCGCTGTCCCACACCACGAAATGAAACAGCGCCCCCACAAGCGGCGCACCGCTGGGCGCGCCGTTGAGATACGAATCCACCCGCCAATAATAAGTCCCGCCGCCGGAGGCGTTGACGGTGACATTGGTGACGTTCAAC
>CAZJCX010000050.1:13289-15013 GCA_964544425.1 uncultured Verrucomicrobiota bacterium | reverse complement strand
AACGACATTGCCCGCGGGCACCAGCGCGCCGACTTCCGGTGTGGGGCGCAGCGGATGTTCCATGTCCAAGTGGAAACTCCGGTCACTCGTCGTTACCAGCGTCATGTTGGAGGTCCCGATGCCGGACGTGCCGGAACTGTAGCGCGCCCCACCGGGATAAAGATTACCGGTGTAATTGATGTAAGGAATTCCCGTCTGCCACGGCGAAGTCGAGCTGAGCAACCCCACATCCACCGCGTAGGTTTGGTTCGACGCCAAAACGACCGGCGTATCGAACCGCCACGTCATATACTCCCCGCCGTTCCAGGTGAACGTCTGGGTCGCATCCTCGCTGTGGATGGGCGTGAAGGTTGATCCCGACACCGCGCCGACGCGAATCCGGTACACCTTGGTCGGCTCCGCCTTTTGACTGGCGGTGACCTGATACGTGACCGCCTTGAGCAAGGCCGGCGTTTTGCCGGTCGTGAACGTTTGCCCCTTTACCGCACCGGCGGCGCTGTCTTCCGCCCACCACTTCTCATTGCCGGTCACTGTGCCGGAATTGGTGATGTCGTAACCGGTCACTGGCGGCGCATTCGTGCTGGCCGACATGGTCGCCGCGAACGTCGCATTCGCGAGACTCAAGAGCAGCAGCATGGTCGAAAAAAGCAAGTTGTAGCCGCCCCGCTCTGTCGGGGCGTTCTGCGCGGCACCGCGACAGGGCGCCGTGGCTACATCACGCTCAGGCTGGCGCATGCCGGTCACTCCTTCGCCGCAATCTTCTCCAACGCTGTCCGCGCCGCCTCGCGTACCGCCTGCTCCTTCTCCGCCGTACCGGCCACGATCTGTTCCAACACCGGCTTCGCTGACGCGGCGCGTTCGCCATACTCGCCCAACAATTCAATCGCCCGCACCCTCGGATTACCGCGCATCCGATCATACGCCGGACCGCCGGCCGCCATCCGCGACAAGGCCGGTACCGCTTGTTTCCCCTCCGGATCCAACCGGACGAGCTGCTCGAATAAACTCTTCAACCGATCCGCGCCCGCGCCCTGGCCGGGATTCTCCACCGCCGCGACCAAGGCCGGTACCAACGCCGGATCATCCATCTCAAATTTCTCAATCAACCCGACCGACCGGCCCACCGCCGCGAACGTCGTATTCGACGCGCGCAACGCCGTCGTCACCGCCGCGACGATCAGTTTCGGATCGCTCCCCACTTTTTGCAGTGCCCCCAACGCCGCGCCGCGCACCCACTCGTCGTCATCCTGCGCCGCCTTCACCAAGGCCGTCGCCGCCGCCGCATCCGGCCGACCCACGACACCCAACGCCATCGCCGCGCGGCAGCGCACCCACGCATTCTCGTCCGCCACCAACTCCGTCAACCGCGCAAGCACCGCATCCTCGACCGGCGCGACCAACACATCGCAACTCGCGCTCCGCACCCGCCAATCCGCATCGCTCAATCCGGCCACCGCCACTTGCTGGCCCGCGTCGCCACGCCGCGCCAACGACTTGACGGCAAGGTGACGCACGTACGGCACCGGCGACCGCAATGCTCGGGTCATCTCTTCCAGGCTCAATTCATCACACGCCGCGTTCAACGCCGCCTGAAACCGCTCCTGGCTATCCCGCACCCGCACCCGTTCCGGTATCCCCGCGCTTTCCGGGAAGCTGACCGGCTGCGTCGCGTAATTCGCTCGCGCCCGGTCAAACGCCGATTCCAATCCCACCGCTACCGGCTG
>CAZJCX010000050.1:0-13200 GCA_964544425.1 uncultured Verrucomicrobiota bacterium | reverse complement strand
ACAACGTGTTCGTGCCGAGCCGCAACAACCGGAGCGCGGATTTGTCTAACGCAATCTTGGCGTAACCGCTGCGCGGTCCGCGCGTGATTTCGGCGACCTGCGTGTCGTTCAACAACACCCGGCTGTGCGCATCGCGCGGACTCTTCAACTGCAACCGCAACGCCGCGTAGTTCGTCGTCGTCAACACGACCTGCCGGCTATCCTTACCGGCTGGGGCAAGCGTTTCCCAGAGCGGGAGCCGCAAGCCCGGCACGTTCGCGAGCCGGGAACGTGCTTCGTCGCCGTATGGCAACCACGACATCACGCCGACAACTTGCAGTCCTTCCCACCCCTGATAATACTGCCGGCCCGTTCGCACGTGCCATTGGACGGTGCCGTCGGCGAAGCGTTTCTCCAACGCGACGATCCGTTCGTCTGTGTCGCCCAGAAACTTTTTCAACGCCTGAAACTGTTCCTCCGCCCGGTACGCATCGCCCTCAGTCAGATAATTTTCGACCTCCTGAAACGTGCGCTGCGTCGAAGCCCGCACCCGCGCCGCCGCCGCGCGCAGTTGGCCGAGCCAGTATTTTTCCTCGCCGGTCGCGACCACCTTGCCGGCCGCCGTCTCAAACTCATCCCACCGGCGCGCCAGATACGCTTCGCGCGCCGCCAAGAGCGGTCCGGTAAGTTTTGCACCGAACACACTGCGCGGCGCGCCGAGGATTCGCAGTTGCCGCTGCGGCAAGGCGAACAACAGCGCCATCGCGCCCGTCGTGTACTCGCTGCCGGCCCAGATGTAGCCGTTGTCATCGAATCGTTTCAGCGCTTCGTGGTACGGCAACATCACCAACCCGCCCCGCCACGTCCGGCAGAGATTGTAGTGCCATTGTTGATAATCCAAAAACGTCCGCAACGACTCCGGCCCCGTTTGCGCGACCGCCAACGGCCCCAGCGCCATCCCAAAGAACCCGCCGGTATGTCCTTCCTCGCGTTGCCAATAACTCAACGCGGCCGACCGGGCGAACAGCGCCGCCGCGTCGGCTTTGCCGGGCAGCAACGAACAGATCAAAGCGCCCGCCGAATTCTTGCCGTTGTCGTCGGGTGACTGCGGATTCGGCAGATGGTCGCCGTACGGGATTGCGCCAAGTTCCGCGTACCGGCTGAAGAACGTCGTCGCCCGGTCGAACGCAACCTGGTGCACTTCCAAGCCGCACTCGCGCGCCAAGATCAACGTGAGTGTGTCAATCACGCCGACCTGATTCAACGCGCCATACCCGCCCCACGGACTGCTGTGCCCCCACGACCCGCACCGCATCTGCCCGCGCGCGAGATGTTCGACCGCCGATTGCAATCGCGCCAAGACATTCGTGTCGCCCGTCGCGAGGTAATACTCCGCCAACAACAATCCGCCCATCCCCAAGCCCCAATTGTTCAAATCCGACTTTTCCAAATCCGTGCCGGCGGTCATGTAGGCGGCGCGGCGGGCGTTGTCGAGATACCGGGCATCGCCCGACGCCAACCACAGCAGCCCGGCCGTGTAGATGCCGACGCCGCCATCGGTGATAATCTTGCCGTTGGGCAATTGAAATTCCGCCAAGTGTTCGCAAGCCGCGTCGAGAATCCGCTGCGATTTCGCGCAGTTGTACGGCCAACTGCCGGCGAATGTTCCCAAGACCGGCAACCGCACCGTCACGTCTTGCTCGCGACCGCCGCGGAGAATCCGCAACCACAACGCGCCATCCCGCGCCTCGGCCGCGCCAATCGCGTTTCCGAACGTCATCCGCGAATCGGCGGGATCAGTAAAGATCGTTTCGCCGACCCCGATAACCCGGTCGCCCACCTGCAAGACTCCGTCTGCCGGTGAGCCAGCCTCCACGTTCGTGACTTCAAACTGGAATCCGCGCAACCACGCTTTCGCGCCGGTCGGCCCGAGATTCATCCAACATCCGCTGTTCGCCCCGTGCGGCGACCACGTGACAGATTGGACAGGCACTTCACTGGCCAACGCGCCGGTGATCAGGCAGAATCCCACGACAAAATAGCGCGCGACGGTATTCATTCAGGACGCCGGCAACTTACCGGGAGGCTGCCAAAACGCCTAGAGCACGATTACGCCAAGTAAGACGGTGATTTGCGACATGCCTAATCTCAGTCCGCGCCTGCGTTGAGCTTGTACAACACCAACTCGCCATTCTCCGGCAACGCGCCGTCACGCGGCCGGTCACGATTCGTTCCGAGCGTTTCCCAGCGCAAGACGTACTGGCCGTCCTCACACCAGTTGACCCGCAGGCCGGGGAAGCTCGCCGTGGGTTTCTGCAGTGACTTTGGATACCGGCTTGGCGGTGATGGCGCGGTGTCGAGCGGCTCCAGCGTGGTTTCATCGAATACGAGCAATCCCGCCCCAGCCTTCCAATGCCGGTAGGATAACGCCAGCTTGCCGGCGCCGTGCTGCGTGACAGTTCCCAGGCCGAGGGCGGTCCCAAAGGTTGACGGCCCTGAGCCGCCGCCGGAGAAAACGTGCTTCCCTAACCAGTCTGACACCGCGCGAATCCGCCACGCGCCGTTCT
Source organism: uncultured Verrucomicrobiota bacterium (assembly GCA_964544425.1). Classification (GTDB taxonomy): domain Bacteria; phylum Verrucomicrobiota; class Verrucomicrobiia; order Palsa-1439; family Palsa-1439; genus OMJI01. The sequence goes on along the minus strand of CAZJCX010000050.1, from coordinate 10,654 downwards.
CGAACCGCGCCGCGTAGGCTTGCGTGTTACCGGCGGGGTCGTGTTTATGATAAGTCACAACAACGCGATTGCGGCTGTCGAAGCCGAATTGATGGCAACCGTTGATGATGCCGCCGTTGACCGGGATCGGATCCATGATGGTTCCTGCGCTTTCGAGTGTGATGGGCAGTGTCAGGGGCTTGCCGGCGGCGGTTTCCCACTGGCGTAAATCGCGGCTCCGCGCGTAGGAGAGATTGTTGCACGTGGCGGCATCCGGCGACTCACGCCAGACCCAAAGGAGATGATACCAACCGTCCGGGCCAAGGCGCGGCCCGTTCAAGTACGCATTCCGTTTCCCCTGACCGTCCGTCAACGCGGTGTCCAACAAACGCCGCCAGCGCTGCGTCCCCACGTCATAAACATTGTAAATTTCATTCCCGTTCCCGCTCCCGCCGTCCCGGTAATGAAAAATCAACTCGCCCCGCGGCCCGGTCAGGAACTTGGGATACGTGCAACGCGTCTCGTTTTTGCCCACCATCGCGTCCACTTGCTCCAACGTCGTCACATCGCCGGGTTTGCGGGATCGGAAATAGGTCAGCGGATTAGCGTGCATGTTGCCGGCCAGATGAATGTGACCGGCGGAATCCACGGCGAGCGTCAGGTAATTGTGCGAGTCCCAACCTTGAATCGTGCTGCTGGTTGTCCGTGTCGGTGGCTTATCCGACCGCGAGGGCAAGACATGCTGAACGAAGTTTGTGTCGCTCAGCGACCGCATCGCGACCACCAGCCGGCGGTCCGCGTTGAAATATGCGACGTACTGCCGGTCACCGTGTGTCAACAGGCCGAAACCCACGCGCACCGCCGACCAGACTTTGCCCAACTCGATTTTCTCAAGAATTTCTGGATCAGACATTGGCTTCCCTGCCACGAGCAGCAGGCACAATGTCAATAACACCAGACGCACGTTATTTGCCATCCTTTGCCAGCGTGGGCATGACGGCGTTGGTTTCCTTGCACCAAGGCGGACCAGGGAGCCAGCCGAGCGACGTGAGAAATTCGTCCGTCTCGATCAACGTGCGGGTGCGGTACGGCTCGCTATTGAAGAATCCGTGGCCGGCCCCGGGATAAACATGCGTGTCACACCGCGCGCCGACCCGTTTCATCCCGGCCGCGAACTCCTCCACCGCGCTGACCGGAATCAGTTTGTCCGAATCGCCGACAAACACAATCGTCGGCGGCGCCCCCTTGCGGATGTGGTGCGCGGGCGAGAATTCTTGGTAACGCTGGCCAACCCGTTCATGCCCCCACTGCCCCGGCCCGTTATTGAAGACCGGATTGAACAGTACCAGCGCCGCCGGTCGGCAGGAAACCGCGCGGTCATCCTGCGGATCATCCAACCCCGGTACCAGAGCCGTGAATGCCGCCAGATGTGCGCCGGCAGAGCCGCCCGCCGCCGCGATGCGCTGGGGATCAATCCCGAGTTCGGCTGCATGCGGCCGGACATAACGCAGCGCCGACTTCGCATCGGCGCAACAAACCAGCGGCGGCCCTTTGTCGCCCGGCGGGATGGTTCGATACTCCACACGAATGCCGACCATGCCACGGGCAGCGAGGTATTCACTCTGCCACAGAAATTGGTTCACCGTGCCACCCACCCACCCGCCGCCAAAGAAAAACACGATTGCCGGCCGTTGATCCGTGGCTTTCCAATCCGCTGGCTGGTCCGTGAGGATTTTCAACTCGCGATTTTCCGCCTTTTTGTAAACCTCCGCTTCGATGGCAACCTCTCAGGGATGGGCCGGCTGGAGGGTGACTGCACGCAGGTTCATCACGGCAAATTTGGGTTTGCCGGTGGGTTTCACTTCGACAACATGCTTGCCGGTGGTGTCGAGCTTGAGTTGACCGAGCGTCACGTTGCGGAAATCCTCCCAACCACTCGTGGCTTCCACTTTGCCGGCAACCTTCGCGGTGCCGACGATCAACTCATAACCGGTCCCGGCCGTGTCCGCTTCGCATGCCTGACTCACGACGACGTTGAACGCGCCGGGCTGGGTGATGTTCACCTGCCATTTCACGGTGGTACCGGCATCCGTCCAGTAACCGATGTTCGGCTTGCCGCCCTTCTCCTCCAAGTTGGCGTTGTCACCCACGATCTCGGAGTCGGCGGCACCGAGAATTAACCTCCCGTCGGCGGCCTGATTGATGGCCGTGCTGGTGGTGATCACGGCCGGCGCGCCGGTGATCTCGACGACGACGACGGTCGCGATCGGATCGGAGAGTTTCTCCGGCAGGAGAATGGTCTGGTCTTCGACTTTCAGTGTTTGCGATCGGTCTGCGAGCAGAGAAACCCGGGTGATCGGATTGTTGATAGGGAGTGTGATCCGCCCGTCGGCGGGCCGCTCAAACACATGCAGGAAGAGCGTGCCGGGTTTCTGCGTGCAGCGACCGTTAAACGGGAGTCGCTTGAACGGGCTGGCTTGCATGCCGTAAATCGCAGAACCGTTGACCTTCATCCACGCGCCGACTTCGCGAAGGCGCTCGATGCTCGGCTCGGGAATGAGTCCCCCGGCAGTCGGGCCGACGTTGAGCAGGTAGTTGCCGCCCTTGCTGACGATGTCGAGGAGATTGCGGAGGAGGACCTGCGTGGACTTCCAGCGATGGTCGTAACTCTTAAAACCCCACGTGTCGTTCATCGTCATGCAAGTTTCCCAATCGCGATTCTTGTAGCCGGTGGCAGGGATGTGTTGTTCGGGTGTTTCGGTGTCACCCTTGAAACCGCCGCCAAGACGGTTATTCAGAATGATGTTCGGCTTCAGTTCTTCGACCACCTTGTGGAGTTTGGCGGCGCGCTCTTTGTTCATGCCGGTCGGCGTGTCCCACCACAGGATGGCCGGGAACTCGCCGTAGTTGCTGAGAATCTCCCGCACCTGCGGCACCGCGATCTTATCAATGTACTCGTCCATCGAACCATCCTGCGCCTTGTCCCAATGGCCACCTGCGGCCGCGCCACCGGGATGATACCAGTCTTGCGCCTGCGAGTAATAGAAGCCGAGTTTGATGCCGTGTTTCCGGCAAGCAGCGGCGAGTTCGGCGAGCGGGTCGCGCTTGAACGGCGTCGCGTCGTGAAGGTTGTATGGGCTGGCCTTCGAGGGGAACATCGCGAACCCATCGTGATGCTTCGACGTGATCACGACGTATTTCATGCCGGCATCCTTGGCGAGTTTCACCCACTCGTCGGCATTAAACTTTACCGGGTTGAACTCCTTCGCATACTCGGCATACCGGGCCACGGGTATTTTCCCACGATTCATGATCCACTCCCCGATGCCGCCGATTTGTTTGCCGTCATAGGTGCCAGCGGGCACGGCATAGACGCCCCAATGGATGAACATCCCAAACTTCGCCTCCCGCCACCAAGCCATCCGCGCGTCCTTCTGCTCCTTGGTCTCCTCGGCCCATGCCGAGACACCCAGCACCACGACGAGAGCGATCCCCATCATTCGTTTCATAAATTTCTTCATCACTTTCTCGCGGCACAGACCCTTGTACAACTCTTCTACACCCAGCCACATCCCGCCAGCGATCGGCAAATCCAGCTCACCTGTGCGATCAGACCCGGAAGCCTACCATTGGTACACCCAAGTGTAGGTCGTGAACCTTGACTTGGGCGGATTTTTGAAGGCGACTTTGCCTTTGCCGGTGCCGTGTTCAGTCTCGCCGTTGCGGCAGGTGAGGCGCAGGCCGTTGTTGAAGAATAAGGGGTCCTGATCATGGATGCGGTAGGCTGAGAAGCGCAGGTTCTTTTCGTCGAAGTGAGTCAAACCGGCCATGTCGGCGTAATATTTCCCGGTGTCGAAGTAATATGTTCCGAGGAAATAGTCTTCCAGTCCCGATGAGAGCATGACCGGCTTCTTCGCTCCGCTGGTGTAGGCGCGGATGCAGGCTTCCAGAAAACTCATGTGATCCCCGGCCAACCCCTGTCCCGCGATGGCCACCTGAAAGACCGCGCCGCGTCCTTTGACATCACAGAGGTTGAATTCCTCCAGCGGTTTGGTCGTGAACGCTTCGCGACGGTGGAGTTTCAGTCGGGCAGTTTCCGGGAGCGTGATTCCGCCGAGTCTGGCACGTCCGTTTTCCACGCCGCGGATGATCCACCAGATCCACTCGGCTTTGGTGGATTTATCCACCCGCTGGGCGGTGACCCGGACGCTCTTGCTGAATGGGATTTGGTAGTTGTTAAAGAAGCCGTTCCGCTTGCCGATTTTCCCCATGAATTTCGTGGCCCATGGAGCGTGGTTTTCGTTGAAACCGACTCCGTGCCCCATGTAGAGGTTCATGTCAATGGAGGGTTTCTTCTCGCCATCCACGTAGTACCGGATGCGCGTGTTTTCCACCCCCGGCGAGTTGCCGCCAAACCAGAAGTGGTTGAGACAACCCTTACCGGTGTGTTCAAAGAGGACGGCCTCGCCGGTAGAGTTGAGGACACTTTCCAATTTTCCAATGCCGCCGATGGGATTGAGATTCCCTGTTTCGTCCACCTTGGTGTGTCTCATTGTATTACGATCCGTTGACCGGCCCGATCAGGCCAGAGGGCAGTTGCATACCTTCGTAGGCGATAGCGATACTATTGGTGATGTCATCGAGGTCAACTCCGTAAACTACGACCTGATTCTGGTTCACGACAGGCACACACACGACAGAATCCTCTTTGATTGGTTTGGCGAAGGCTTCCCGTCAAGCCGCTCGAACCGGTCAATGCTTGGCGTCTTGATTTTGCCGGCGGTGTTCCGGCACGACGCGTCGCCGTAGCCCATGTCGTCCGCGAAGAAGTAAACGATGTTGGGGAGTTGCTTCATGCGCCCGCCTCAAAACCATTCCAGAACGTCTCGCCCCACTTGGACGCGCGGTCATCCCATACGTCACGCTGTCGGAACAGTTCCCGACGAAGCGTCTCCACCAACACCGCGTCACCGGCAAGGTTTTGGGTTTCCTTCGGGTCGTACAGCACATCAAACACCTGCGTCATCGTGTGCTGGCCGTTCACGACATATTCGATCAGCTTGTGCTGTCGGGTGCGGATGCCACGATGCAAGTCGGTGTAAGCTAGATAAAGAGTATCGCGTTGATTGTTTCCGAATACGTTCCGACCTTCCACCGTTGCCGGCACGGGCAGACCGGTCAGGTGGCAGAGCGTGGGGAAAATATCGAGCAAGTACACGAGCGCATCGCTGGTCTTGCCGGCGGGGATACCGGGACCGCAGAACACGAGCGGAACGCGGACGCTGTGATCGTACAAACTCTGTTTGCCCATCAGACCGTGTTGACCGAGTGCCAAGCCGTTGTCACCGGCCAAGACGAAGATGGTGTTGTCGAGTTCGCCCCGCTCGCGCACAGCGGCGATGACCTGTTCGATCCGGTCATCGAGGTGACTGATCATCGCATAGTAATCAGCCAGATGCCGGCGGATCTCCTCGGGCGTGCGCGGGAACGCCGCCAGTTCCTCGTCCCGAATACGCAACTCGCCGTTGTCGAACGCATGTTGCGGCGCGAAATTGGCCGGCAACTCAATCTGGGCCGGGTCGTACATTTCCAGAAATTGCTTGGGCATGGTGCGGGGGTCGTGCGGCGCGAGAAACGATAGGTAAAGCAGGTACGGGTTGCCGGTCGGATGTTCGCGGAGGAAACGGATACCGGTTTCGCTGATGATATCGGTGGAATGGCGACCGGCGTGGACGTGGTCGCAATGCCGTTCCACCGTCTTGTTGCTGTGGAAGGGATTTTCGACGTAGAGGCAACGCTGGGTATATTGGCCGGTCGGATCGAAGTTGTAAACGGGCACATTCCAGTGGTCGGCCATGCCGCCGAAAAAGATTTCGCCGCCCGCTGAAAAGGAACGATGAAACGCCGGCTTGCCGTTGTGCCATTTGCCAACCCCTAACGTGTGATAACCGTCACTGCGAAAAGTTTCCCCTAGCGTCTTGTGTTCTTGGGGGATTCTCCCGCCGTCACCTTGCAGGTGAAACAGTGTCCGCCCGGTATGCAGCATCGCGCGGCTCGGCATGCAAACCGCGCCCGACGTGCCGCCGGGAATGCAGGCGTGCGTGAACGCCGTCCCTTGTTGCACCAACCAATCCATATTGGGCGTGTGGATCTGCCGGTTGCCCAACGCGGCGATGGTGTCGAAGCGTTGATCGTCGGTCAGAAGAAATACGATGTTTGGTCGCGAATGAGTCATGGTTGCATCCAATTCAATTGCGGCCAGAAAGCCGGACCGGTATTGCGTTGAGGTTTCCCGGGTGTGCTGCGGCCTTCGCGGACATACCGGGTCAGCAATCCGGTGAGTTCCGCGACTACTTCGGGATGTTCATGCTGCACGTTGCGACGCTCACCGATGTCGGCGTTCAAATCGTAGAGCTGAATCGGCGGCAAGCCCTCGCATTCCTTGCCGGGTTTCGGTGAACTCCAGCCGCCCGAACCGGGACACAGTTCCAATTTCCAACGGCCTTGCCGGATGGAGAACGAGCCGTCAATCGAATGATGAACGACCGGAGTGCGGAATGTGGATCGCGGATCGCGGAATGTCGGCAACAGGCTAACGCTGTCTTCGCCGGCATTGTCGGGCAAGCGGACGCCGACGATTTCCGCCATTGTTGCGAGCAAATCCACGAGGCAGACTGTGTTCTCTGCCACGCTACCGGCGCGGATACCGGCGGGCCAACGAATCAGGAGCGGAATCCGGTGCCCGCCTTCGTAGATGTCGGCCTTGTGGCCTCGAAAAACGTGACTCGGCCGGTGACCCAATTTCTCCAGAGCCGGAAAATCCGCCATCGGCGAACAACCATTGTCGGCGGTTAAGACGATGATGGTTTTTTCGGTCAGCCCGGCACATTCCACCGCTGCCATGACTCGTCCCACCACGTCGTCCACCATCAAACAGAAATCGCCATACGGATTCGTACCGGATTTTCCCTGAAATTCCGGTGTGGGTAGAATCGGCGTGTGCGGTGCCGGTAACGGGAAGTACAGGAAAAATGGTCGCGCTGCCGTCTGCCTCTCGATAAACACCTTCGCCCGGCGCGTCAACTCCGGCAAGACATCTTCGAGTTGGAAATTCGCCGCCATCGGACCGCGCCGGCAATACGCACATCCTTCCGTGCCGGGATATTCATGATTTGGTGGCGCAGTGACCCGGTCGTTCTCGATGTACACATACGGCGGCATGTCGAGCGACGCGCTGATGCCAAAGAAATAATCAAAACCGTTGTTACACGGCCCGTGAGCAATCGGTTTTGTGAAATCAACATCGGTCGGAGCCGGGCCGGACTTCGCCCAATCCCAGCCGAGATGCCATTTCCCGATGGCGGCGGTGGTGTACCCGTGCTGTTTCAACAGTGACGCTACCGTCAGGCGTCCCGCCTCGATCAAGTGTTCGCTGTAACCGTTCGTCACGCCTTTTTTAAGGGCCGACCGCCAGTTGTAGCGACCGGTCAAGATGCTGTAGCGCGACGGCGTGCAGACCGCGGACGAAGCATGCGCGTCACTGAACCGCATCCCGCCCGCCGCGAGCCGGTCGAGATGCGTCGTGCGAATTTTCGACTCAGGATTCAGGCACGACAAATCGCCATACCCCATGTCGTCGGCGAGGATGTAAATGAGGTTGGGTTGCATGGTCTGGCTGCTCAGGCAGTGAAAGCGATGTCGCCCTTCGCATTCAGGGCATACCCTTCCCGTTTCAGAATCCCCTCCCCCGGCAAGAAATCATCGCCCACTGCATGCAACCGCTTCGTCAAGGCTGCATCCAATTTTTTGACGGCCACCGCATACCGGGGATCGTTCACAAGATTCGTCAACTGCGCTGGGTCGGCTACGTTGTCGTACAGCAACCACGACCCGGCCAACGAGCGCACATACGTGAACCGCGCATTGTGCAAACCGCGATACTCACGTCCGCCATTGTCGCGCCGCCATTCGTGAAATGGCATGTACAGCGCCAGCAACGCGCTCTCAATGCCGGACGGCTTGCCCTCAACAATCGTCCCGCTGAAATCTCGGCCTTGCACGCTGGCCGGGATTGGCAGCCCGCACAGCCCCAGAAATGTCGGCATCAAATCCGGCGCGTCAATCGGCGTGGTGTCCGAGCGCGGCTGTTTCACGTTTGGATGCCGGACCAGAAACGGCACGCGCAACGACTCCGCCCACGGTTTCTGTTTGCGAAACATCCCCTGACTGCCCAGCATGTCGCCGTGATCCGACGCGAAGATCACAATCGTGTTCTTGTCGAGGCCAGTCGCCGTCAGCGTGTCGAGCAACCGACCAAAGCAGGCATCCAGCGCCGAACAATGCGCGTAGTAACCGGCCATTTCCTTCCGCGCTTGCGCCGCCACACTCTCCGGTACGTTCGCCGGTAGCGTGATCTTGGCCGGGTCGTACATCGTCTCGAATTGCTCAGGTGCCGTTCCGAACGGGACGTGCGGCGCCCCCCACGAGAGCACGAGCGCAAACGGTTTCTCATCCTTCACTTCCTCGCGTAAATACCGGCACGCTTCATCCGTCTGCGAATCAGCATCGTACCCGGCCCATTTGCGCGGCGTGGGATCATTGCCGAAATAGTAATGCGACTCCCGGTAATCGTGGCAGCATTCAAACCCCTTCCACCACTCGAACCCCAACCGGCGTTCTGGTGGCACGAAAGCGTGGCGTCCATGACCATCAATGTGCCACTTGCCGATGTATGCCGTCCGATAACCGCCGTCGCGCAGACACTCGCCGAGGAACGGCCCTTTGTACCGGTCAAACAAACTCTGATCGTTCACCATCAACTTATGCCGGTGCGGATACACCCCGGTCATCAACGTCCCCCGGTACGGCGTGCAGACCGGCGTGTCGGACACGGCGTTGGTGAAATTCACGCTCGCCGCTGCAAACCGGTCAATGTTGGGCGTCGAGACATTGGGATCACCGGCATACCCGAACGCCTGTGCCCGCCATTGGTCGGCAAAAACAAAAATCAGATTCATCCCGGCAATACCACATCCTTGCGCCGGGACTCGGGAGTGACAATCAGATTCACCAGCTTGCCGGCTTGCCATGTGACCTCGACCGTGGTGTTGCCGGGTGCATGCAGTTTGAAATCAACATCCCAGTCTTTCGGCCACGCTGGTAACAACCGGATTTCATCGCCGATGGTTTGCAGCAGCATCTCCTGCAAGCCGATCATCCCGCTGCCGCCCCAGTTGTGATCCGGTACCCAATCGTGACCCGGCCCCCAAAACGTCGGAAACCGGCGTTCACTGTCGTCGAGTTTGCGCGCGTTGAAATCGGCGGCCAGTTCCGTCTGCCCCATCCGCGCGAAAAAAATCCCGTCTTGATGCCAACTCCAGACGTTACCCTTCCGAAAATCGCCAAGCTGATACGTGTCCCGAAACACCTGCATATCATCCCGGCCGAGAGCGAAGCGATTGAACGGAAACAGCGGATACAGTTGCGGCAGTTCTGCGTTGCCGAATTCCTTCCAACTCGCTGCCGGCAAGATCACGCGCTTGCCGGCCGTCTCGCCGTACGTGTATGGCGGAATCGTCGCCTTGAACTGCCGGTAGTACGCCTTGTCGCGCAACCGCAGCACTGCGTCTTCCAGGTTGAGAATCTCGTCCAAACACGCATGCAACCCGGCAAGGAGATCCGTCGGATTCCGCGCCCCCCGGTAACTCTCGCACGCTTTCGCCGGGAACAGCACCAAGTGCCCATGCTCATCCAACTCCCGGCCCGACCGCATTCGCTCGCGTTTCCGGTAATGCTCGTCGAAGAAGATCGCCGCGTTTTCGATGAACGGCAGGTACGCCGTGATGTCCGCGCCGGTAAACCGGTGATACTCCAAAATCATGTATGCGTGCTCCAACTGCGATTCCCAGTGCATCGCAATCGGTTTGCAACTCATCACGCCGCGCTCGACCGGGTCTCCGTAATGCTGCGCCCCATCGGCGCGCGGATCACCAAACGGAATTTCCAACCCGCGCGCCCGCTTGCCGGTCTCCCACCCGTACCCCATCCCAATCGCCAGCCCCGCCACGCTGATGTACTCGCAGAAAACCGCGCCGGCGTGCTCGAAGTTCGCCTTCACCCGCGCCCGCGCGCCAGGTAGCGCCTTCCGGTAAAGCTCGAACTGCGGCAAGATCGCGTCGGCGTCACCGGCCTTCAACATCGGCCAATACAACAACCGCTGATTCTGCGCCGTGAACACGCCCCCGCCCCACTGCCGCCAGTCCGGGCCGTGCTGCTTGAAATCCTCGCCGACCAGATTCGCGTCGAACGTGAAACTGCCTCCGTTGAACTTACTCGGATACTCGCCAAACGCGTTACACCCGAGTTGATATCGGAACAGATTGTAATTGCGTCCCACGCGCCACGCCCGTTCGTCGCCGTGAATGACGATCCAACTGCGTTCCCAAAATCCGCGCCACCACGCGAGCGTCTCCTCGCGTGAAGCGTCCGGCGCAGCGACGAGTCGGCGCAACCCGTCGCGCCACTCCTCCAGCGTCTCCGTCTGCGCAATGTGTGTGACCACGCGCAGATGATGCTCCCTCGCCGGCTTCTCCGAGCGCATCGCCCAGCCCTTGAACGCGCGCGTCTGATACCCCCCCGTCGTTCCCCCCGCCCCCACGCCCACCCTGCCCGCCAC
>CAZJCX010000049.1:11564-18036 GCA_964544425.1 uncultured Verrucomicrobiota bacterium | reverse complement strand
ACATTACTTCGTGGCGGGGCGTGTGGCGACCGGCCCGGTGCGCGGATGGGTGACCGCGGCGAGTGTGGCCGACGTGCCGGCGGAACTCGCGGCGCAACTCCAACGGCGCATCACGGCGCAGGTGGAGCGCCGTGAGTTGATTGCCCGGCAAGCGGTCGCGGTGGGGATGACGCGCGCCGAAGTCGTCGCCAGTCTCGGGCAACCGGACCGGCGGGAACGCGTGCCGACACCCGCCGGCGAACAGGATGTCTGGCTGTACTTCACATATCGGTACCAACCGCATCTCCTGCAGACGCAGGACGCGGCCGGTAAGCTGCGCCAGACGGTGACCTACCGGCGCGTGCCAGTCGGCCACCGGCGGGTGCAGTTTGCCGGGGAAGTGGTCGCGGGCGTCGGTGAGGACGATGCCGCCGACCGGCCGTAGGCTTGATTCACGGGGCGGTCGCGTCTATCGTGCGCGGGGTCGGATAGCGAAAGGCAAATCCATGATCATTGTGAAACGTGTGTTGATGGCGTTGGGCGTGGCGCTGCTGGGAGTGAACTTGGCGGTGGCGGCGCGGATTTATTCGGCGGCGAACGATCATGCGGCCAAAGATGATCCGTACGCACAGTTCAAGCTCGCGGCGCAAGTGATGGAGTTGATCCGCGCCAATCACGTGGACGGCACCAACACGACCTACCAGCAACTCACCTACGACGCGCTCAAGGGGATGTTGGGGTCGCTCGACCCGCACAGCCAGTTCATGGAGCCGACCGTGTATGAGGATATGCAGGCGGAGACGGAGGGGAAATTTGGCGGGCTGGGGATCGTGATCAGCGTATCGAAGGAAGGCTACATCACCGTGGTCGCGCCGATGGAGGACACGCCGGGCGCCAAGGCGGGGCTGCTGCCAGGTGACCGGATCATCAAGATTGATGGCCGGACCACTGAAAAGATGTCGTTGCAGGAGGCGGTCAAACAGTTGCGCGGCGAACCGGGCACCAAAGTCACGATCGGCGTGTTTCGCCCGAAAGCCAAAGACCCCAGTGAGCGGATGAAAGATCACACGGTCGAGCGCGCGGAGATCAAAGTGGACAGCGTCAAGGATGTGAAGATTCTCACGGACAACATCGGCCACATTCGCATCACCCAGTTCAACCAGCCAACAGCCGACGAGTTTCGCAAGGCGCTCGACAAACTGGAAAAAGAGGAAATGGACGCGTTGATCATTGACCTGCGAAACAACCCCGGTGGGCTGCTGGAGGGAGCGATCAAAGTAGCCAGCGAGTTTCTACCGCGCGGCGAGCTGATTGTCTCCACCGAAGGTCGCGACACGAAGCAGAACCAAAAATACTTTTCCGTCGGCGGCAAACGCCGGCCCAACTATCCCATCGCCATCCTCGTCAACGGCGGCAGCGCCAGCGCCAGCGAAATCGTCTCCGGTGCGTTGCAGGACCGCCAACGCGCGGTGCTGGTGGGCGAGACGACGTTCGGCAAAGGCTCCGTCCAAAGCATTCTCAAGTTGCCGGACGGCTCCGCGTTGCGGCTGACGACAGCGAAGTACTACACGCCCAGCCACAAAGTGATTCATGAGAATGGCGTCGTGCCGGACATCATCGTCCCGGTCGCGGTGGAAACGGAGCGCAAGCTGATGGAGCAACGCGCCCGCGCCACACTGCCGCCGGAGGAGGATCCGGAGACGGAGAAGGTCGAGCCGGTCGCCGACGAGCAGCTCGACCGGGCGATTGACTTGCTCAAGGGCGTCAAACTGTTCGCCAAGCAAACCAAGCTGGGCGCGCGGCCCGCCAAAACCGCCGCAGCCAACTGACCGGGTGAACATCCTCGGCATCGAAACGTCTTGCGACGAAACGTCTGCCGCCGTGGTCCGCGACGGCCGGGACATCCTCAGTAACGTCGTCAGTTCCCAGATTGACCTGCACCGGCCCTACGGCGGGGTCGTGCCGGAGTTGGCGGCGCGACACCACCTCGAACTCGTTGACCAGATTGTGGCGCAAGCGCTGGCTGAGGCGGATGTGACGTGGGCGGACGTGCGGTCGCGGCGACGGCTGGCCCTGGTTTGGCGAGTTCGCTGCTGATCGGGTTGAACACCGGCAAAGGCATTGCCGCGACGCTGGGCGTTCCGTTCATCCCCATCAATCACATGGAAGCGCATCTCTACTCGCCGGTGATTGCGACCGCAACGTGGCCGCTGGTCACACTCATCGTTTCCGGCGGGCACACGATGCTGGTTCACGCCACGGCGATTGGCCGGCACGAACTTTTAGGGCAGACGGTGGACGATGCGGCGGGGGAAGCGTTCGACAAGGTGGCCAAGTTGCTCCAGCTCGGGTATCCGGGCGGGCCGGAGGTTGACCAGCTGGCGAAGCAGGGCAACGCCGCCGCGATCGCATTCCCGCGCAGCCTGCGCGATGAGCCGGGCTACCAGTTCAGCTTCAGCGGTTTGAAAACCGCAGTCCGGTATTATCTCGAGAAGCATCCGGCCGCGCCCGTCGCCGATGTGTGCGCGAGTTTTCAGGAAGCGGTGGTGGACGTGCTGGTGGCCAAGACACTGCGCGCTGCCGAGGCGACCGGGGTGCAGACGGTGGCGCTGGCGGGCGGGGTTTCCGTCAATTCCCGGCTGCGAGAGCGGCTGGCTGAGGAGTGCGCCCGGCGCGGGATTCGGCTCTTGCTCGCGGACGCGAAGTTATGTACAGACAATGCCGCCATGATTGCGGCGCTCGCCTTTCATAAATTACCTGCCGGCCCGGAAACTTTTGCGGCCGCTGTGACGCCATCGGTGGGACTCGCATGATCGCGCGGCTCATGGTCGCCGATAGCGAGCAGAACGCGGACATGTTGTACGCGGTGGGGATGTTCGTGCCCGACCCGTTCATTTACTTCGAGGCCGGTGGGCGGTCGCATGTCGTCATGAGTGATTTGGAAGTGGACCGCGCCCGGCAGCAGGCCAAAGTGGACCGGGTGTTGCCGTACCGCCGGTACTGTCGGCAGTTGGAACGGGCCGGCCATCCTGCGCCGCGGCTGGCCGATGTGCTGAATCTGGTTCTGCGTGAGCATCGCATCCGGCAGGTGGTGGTGCCCGGCAGTTTTCCCGTCGGCCTTGCGAAAAAATTGCGCGTGAAGTGGCGGGTGGCGGACGGGGCGTTCTTTCCGGAGCGGGAATGCAAGACGGCCGCCGAGGTGCGGCGCATCGTGGCGGCATTGGAATTGGCGGAGACCGGCATGAACGCCGCGGTGGCGGCGTTGCGCCGCAGTCGCGTGGGCCGTAATCGGTATTTGTATTGGCGCGGGGAACGGCTGACGTCGGCGCACGTGCGCGGGTTGATCAACGCGACCATCGCCGCGCGCGGGGGGTGCGCCCAGCACACGATCGTCGCGGGCGGCAACCAAGGATGCGATCCGCACGAGCGCGGCCACGGTCCGTTGCGGGCGCACGAGCCTATCATCCTCGACATTTTTCCGCGCGACACGCGGACGGGATACTGGGGAGACATCACGCGGACGGTGGTGCGCGGGCGGGCGAGCGAGAAGGTGAAGCAACTTTACGCGCTGGTGGCGCAGGCACAGGACGTGGCACTCGAGCGGTTGCGGGCCGGGGTGGATGGGCGGACGATTCACGCGGCGATTCACAAGCTGTTTCGCCGGGAAGGATTCCCGACCGGGGTGAAGCGAGGTTTTCAACAAGGGTTCTTCCACGGGACGGGACATGGTCTCGGTTTGGAAATCCATGAAGCGCCGCGGATCAGCGTCGGGAAATCCATTTTGGCGGCCGGTCACGTCGTGACGGTCGAGCCGGGGCTTTATTATCGGGGCCTCGGCGGCGTGCGGCTGGAAGATGTGGCGGTCATCACCGCGACGGGCTGCCGAAATCTGACGACGTTCCCTAGGTTTTTGGAAATCTGACCGGGCGGGTCAGTACTGCTTGCGAAGGTTGCTGGGGAGGATGTTCAACTCGCTGCGGTACTTGGCGACGGTGCGGCGGGCGATCGGGATGCCCTTTTCTTTGAGGATGGCGACGATTTCCTGATCCGAGAGCGGTTTGGAAGTGTCTTCGCGCTCGATGAGCTTGGCAATTTCGTCTTTGACGCTGGTGTTGCTCATCGCAGCGCCGCTGTCGGTGGTGAAGCCGGGCGTGAAGAAATACTTCATCTCGAACAAACCTTGCGGCGTTTGCATGTACTTGTTCGCCACCGCGCGGCTGACGGTGGTTTCGTGGACACCGACGACTTCCGCGACCTGCGCCATCGTGAGCGGTTTAAGGAGGGAAATGCCTTTGTCGAGAAACTCACGCTGCCGTTCGACGATGACTTTGGCGATGTTGCCGATGGTTTGTTGGCGCTGGTGGATGCTCTTGATCAGGAATTTGCCGGCCCGCACCTTGTCGCGGATGTAATCTTTGGCCTCGGCGTATTTCTTGGGGTCGGCCATCAATTCTTTGTAGGTGTTGCTGATGCGGAGGTGGGGGATTTGCTCGTTGTTGAGGATGACGACGTACTCGCCGTTGACTCGCTGGACGACGACGTCGGCGGAGACGTACTGGTGTTGTTCGGTGCTGAACATCCGACCCGGTTTGGGTTCAAGCGTGGCGATGAAATTGGCTAGTTCCTGCACTTCCTGGACGGAGAGGCCGGTGGAGCGGGAAATTTCCGAGTAGCGTTTGCGGCCCAGATCCTCGAGGTGCTCCTGGACGATGCGGGCTTCCATGGAGTCCGACTTGCCCATGCGCTTGAGTTGGAGGAGGAGACATTCCTGCAGATTGCGCGCGCCGACGCCGACCGGGTGGAAGGTATGGACGAGGTTGAGAGCCTTTTGGAGCTGGTCGAGCGGAACGCCGGAGCTGACGCTGATCTCTTCAACCGGCGTGAGGAGATAGCCGTCGTCGCTGATGTTACCGATCAACAACTCGGTGACTTTCCGCTCGGCCGGTATGACGTTCGTGAAATTGAGTTGCTCCAGCAAATGTTGCTGAAGCGATTTTTCCTCGGTGATCGAGTCAAAGAAATGCTGCCGCTGTTCCTCTTGTTCGGTGGAACGCGAGCGATGGACGCTGGTTTGCGAGAAGTATTCGCGCCACTCATCATCGAGCTTGGACAGCACCTCGAATTCTTGTTTGAAATCAAGCTCGTCCTTGCTTTCCGATTTGGCGGCATCGGGTTCGTCGCTGGTGCGTTCGACTTCGATGCGGGGCGTTTCGTCTTTCGAAAGCTCTTCCAGCATTGGGTTTTGCTGAAGTTCTTCGGCGACCAGCGACTGCAATTCGAGCGACGAAACCTGCAATAAATGCAGGCTCTGCTGCAACTGTGGCGCAAGAATCTGTTGCAGCGAAAGGCGTTGTACTTGATGTAATCCGGGCCCGGCCATCGCGTCCGCACTATAGGCAGCCGATTGAGCAAGTAAAGTGAAAACACTGTCGAACCCCCCCGTGAACACCACGCGGATGACGCGCCGCACTTTTCTGCGGCGGATGGTTTGGTCGGGGACCGCGTTGGCGGCTGGCGGGGTGGCGTACCCGGCGCTGATCGAGCCGTCGCGTGTCGTGGTGAATCATGTCCCGCTGCGAATTCCCGATTTGCCGGCCGCGTGGGAAGGAATGATCGTGGCCCATCTGACGGATTTGCATCGCAGCCGGTACGTCAGCGCGAAATACCTCGCGGATTGTGTGGCGCGAGTGAACGCCTTGCAGCCGGACCTGATCGTTTTTACGGGCGACTACCTCACACACGCCCGCAGTCCGCGGCGGGAACACGTGTACGGCGACGCGGCTGAAGCGGATGGCTATGCGCGGGATGCGGCCGAATGCCTCGGGCGCGCGCAATCCCGGTATGGGGTTTTCGCGTCGCTCGGCAATCACGACCACTGGTACGATTCAGCAAAAGTCACGCGGCTCATCGAAGCAGCCGGAGTCCCGGTGCTGCGAAATCAGTCGGTCGCAGTCCCGATCCGCGGTGAACGACTACCCCTCGTCGGTCTCGGCGACATGTGGACGGAGCCACCGGACTTTCCGCGCGCGTTTGCCGGAGTGGACGCGCCATTCACGCTCGTCCTCATGCATAACCCGGACTCATTCGAGCATTGGTCGCAACCCGGTTGCCAATTGGTGTTGGCCGGTCACACCCACGGCGGCCAGGTGAACATCCCGTTCATCGGCCCGCCCATTGTGCCATCTCTCTACGGCCAGAAATACGCGCACGGCCTGTTTCAACGGGGCGCCGCGCACATGTACGTCAACCGCGGTCTCGGTTGCATCTTCCCCGCCATCCGCTTCAACTGCCGTCCCGAAATCGCTGTATTGCATCTCCTGCGCGGCTGAGTACAATCGCGGACGTGGGGGTGAAAGTTACAATCTTGGGGAGTGGCAGCGCGGGGAATTGTTCGCTGATCGAATCGGACGCGACGTGTCTGTTGGTGGATGCCGGATTGAGCGGTCGGCAGATCAAGGAGCGGTTGGCGGCGTTGGGACGCCGCATCGAGCAA
>CAZJCX010000049.1:0-11549 GCA_964544425.1 uncultured Verrucomicrobiota bacterium | reverse complement strand
TACACGGGATTGTCCTCACGCACGAACACGGCGATCATACGCGAGGCCTGACGGTGCTCTGCAAACAGCGCGCGATTCCCGTGTACGCAAATCGGCTCACGGCGGAAGCCATTACGAGTGATCCCGACCGGAATGCGGCGGTGTCCATTTCGTGGCGTGTCTTTGCCACGGGGAGCGCGTTTGATGTCGGCGATCTCACCGTGGAATCATTCTCGGTGCCGCACGACGCGCAGGATCCGGTTAATTTCGTCGTCCGCCACGGCTCGCACGCGATCGGCGTGTTGACGGATTTGGGGCACGCCACGAAACTGGTCGTGGAGCGAGTCCGCGGAACGGATGTGTTGATTGTCGAAGCGAACCACGATGTGAAAATGTTGCAGGACGACACGGTGCGGCCGTGGGCGACGAAACAGCGGATCATGAGCCGGCACGGTCACTTGAGCAATGATGCGGCGGCTACGTTGGCTGGCGACGTCGCGAGCGACCGGCTGCGGCATGTGTTCCTCGCGCACCTGAGCCGGGACTGCAACCGGCCGGAGTTGGCGCAACGCGTCGTGGCGGACAGGCTGGGCAAGCTCGGTGCGCGGCAGGTGCGGGTCGCCGTGTCCGGTCAGGATGCGCCCACAGCGACCGTCGTGCTCTAAAATGCGAACGGCCAAACCGGGTTGACCGGTCTGGCCGTTGACTCGCCTGCGTGCGATCCCTCAATAACTTTGGAACGAGCCGCCCCGGTAGTAATACCGCGGCGCGGGCGGCGGCGCGTAGTAGACCGGTGGTGGTGCGTAATAGACCACCGGCGGGGGCGCGTAAACGTAGTTGTAGGAGAAGTGAGTGCGCGGATAGTACCGTGGACCGCAGTGGTAGTCCCGGTAATGATGACGGTAGTGACCACTGTTGTAGCCGAAACTGAATCCAAACGACCCGCCAGCTTCCGCTGGACTCGCGGCGAACAAACTGGCCACGGTAATCGCTGCCGTTACGCCTAGTGCTCTAAGAAAACGTTTCATAGTGCTTTCCTCCATCTTTTGGACATCTCTGCCGGAAATGTATTCAAGATTAGTTCTGATGCAACTCCCTGTCAGCGCGCGGTCTTATCAATCGCTCGCATGGCGCGCCGCGGGATTTCTTCCAATTCCCGCATCTTGGCGACCGCTTGACCGAGAATCTTGTCAAGCCGGGCTGGGGTCAGGACATCCGGGCGCCGATGCGCGCGGCGGATCGCGAGTTCAACACGCCGGGAATAGCTTTCCAACTCACGCGAGACACGCTGCGTGGTGCGGTGCAGTAATTCCAGTCGCGCAAATGCCGCCATCTGCGTCCCGGCCCCGTGTAACAGTTGTTCCACGTCCTCAGCGATTTCTCCAATGACGTCCGGGTCAAATGTGAAAAATCCCAAATACCGGGCCCCGTCAGCTGCCGCCGATTTCGTGTCCCGCGCGATGAAGAGCATGGGCCGGTGGCCGTCGTGCAGCGCCAAGCGGAACTTGGCGAGGGGCTGACCGGCGATTGGATGCCAGGTCACGCGACCGGCCAGCACGGACGCTTTCCGGGGCGCATCGACCGCGAGGGCGCGGATGCCGGTCAGCTTGGGTGCGAGCAACTGCAGCCGGTGTTCCTGCGCTCCCAGTTCGCCGTGAAACGGGTAGGTGACGGTGAGTTCGCCGCCATTGAGGTGGCTGGCCAATTCGATCACGCCGTCGCAGAATGCGCGGGCGGTCATGTCGTCGCAGTAGTAAAACGTGCTAGCCGAGAGGGAGGGGAGCCGCACCATGACGGGGCGCCCGTGATCGGCGCTAAAGGCTTCTTGGACAAATTGCCGGGCCGGGGGGAGACGTTGCTGAACCTCGGTTAGCAAGGCGCGTTTGGGACTCGGTAACGCATAGTAATTCATGGTTTAACCTCACCCGTACCAAGCCTATTTTTAGCGCGATTGCGGGTGAAAACAAAGCCTAAACTTCGAGGTTTTCCTGCTTGCAAACCACCGATGCGTCCGTACTATGTACGACTCCGCGCCGATCCGGTTTCGGTGCGGTAACAACAACGAACATTAATCCCGTCCAGAGACGGGATGTCTCCACGGCGCAAGCCGACCGGGGATCTAACACGGAGGACACATTGGCCAACACAACTGTCGCAGAACTGCTCGAAGCGGGCGTCCACTTCGGTCACCAGACCAAACGGTGGAACCCCAAGATGAAGAAGTTCATTTTTGCCGAACGCAACGGCATCCACATTTTCGACCTCAACAAGACGCTCACCCAGACGGAAGTTGCGTGCGGGTTTCTCCACGACATCGTCCTCGGCGGCGGCCAAATCCTATTCGTCGGCACCAAGAAACAAGCGCAGCAAGAGCTGAAAGCGGCGGCGCAACGGACCAGCATGCCGTATTGCGTGGATCGGTGGTTGGGCGGCACGCTGACGAACCTGCGCACCATCCGCAACAGCGTCAAACGGATGAAGGATATTGACGCCAAGCTCGCCGACGCGGACGCCCAGCACGTTCCGAAAAAGGAACAAGCCTTCCTGCGCCGCGAACAATTCAAGCTCCACCGTAACCTCGATGGAATCGTGAACATGGAAAAGCCGCCGGCCGCCATGTTTGTCGTGGACATTCTCCGCGAGCAAATCGCCATCCACGAAGCGCAACGGCTCGAAATTCCGATCATCGCCATCGTGGACACGAACTGCGATCCCGACCTCGTCACGTATCCGATTGCCGGCAACGACGACGCGATCCGCTCCATCAAGTGTATCACCAACGTCATTGCCGAAACCGTTGCCGAAGCGCAAAACGAGCTGGGTAAAAAGCACGCCCCGGCACCGGAGCCGGAAGCCGCACCCGTTCCTGAACCCGTCCCCGCCACCGCCTAGCCGGTGGCGTTCACCCCAAATTGATTTCACACCATGAGCACAGCCCTGCAGATTGATCCGAAACAAGTCCAGAGCCTCCGCGAAAAGACCGGCGCGGGCATGATGGACTGCAAGAAGGCCCTCGTTGAAGCCAATGGCGACGTCACCGAAGCGGAAAAAATCCTCCGCAAGAAAGGGATCGCCACCGCCGCCGGCAAGGCGACCCGCACCGCCAACGAAGGCTGCATCGCCAGCTACATCCACCACGGCAGCAAACTCGGCGTCCTCCTCGAAGTGAACTGTGAGACGGATTTCGTGGCGCGCAACGACCAGTTTCGCGAACTGGTCAAGGACATCGCCCAACAGATTGCCGCGGCCAACCCCCGCTGGGTCCGCCGCGAAGAGGTCCCGGCGAGCGTGGTGGCTGCCGAAAAAGAGATCTACGCCGCGCAAGTGAAGGATAAACCGACAGCCGCGATTGAAAAGATCTGCGCCGGCAAGCTCGACAAGTTCTTCTCCACCGTGTGTCTGATGGAACAGCCGTACGTCAAAAATCCGGACGTCACCATCAAAGATCACGTGACCCAGAAAGTCGCGGCGCTCGGCGAAAACATCCTCATCCGTCGTTTCACCCGCTGGCAGCTCGGCGAAGAAATCCCTGCGGCGTAAGCGCCGGCTGCGGCCACGCTTGCCAAGCGCGCCGGCAGTGTGTACAACGCCGGTATGTCCAGTCCTGCTCCGAAGTACCGCCGCGTGATGCTCAAACTCAGCGGAGAAGCGCTGTTGGGAGCGCGCGAGCATGGAATTTCGCCGGAAACCTGCGACGCCATTGCCGCCGAGATCAAAGAAGTCAGGGCGCTCGGCATCCAACTCGCCATCGTCATCGGCGGCGGCAACATCTTTCGGGGCGTGTCCGGCAGCAAACATGGCCTCGACCGGGTCACGGCGGATTACATGGGCATGCTGGCCACCGTGATTAACGCGCTGGCGTTGCAAGACGCCCTCGAACGCGCCAGTGTCTCCACCCGCGTCCAATCCGCGATTGACATGCGCAACGTGGCGGAACCGTTCATCCGCCGTCGCGCCGTGCGCCACTTGGAAAAAGGCCGCGTCGTCATCTTCGGCGCAGGCACCGGCAATCCGTTCTTCAGTACCGACACCACCGCCGCCCTGCGAGCGAACGAACTGGGCTGTGAAGTGCTGTTGAAAGCCACGAAGGTGGACGGCATTTACACCGCCGATCCCAAGAAGGACAAGAACGCCACCCGGTATGACCGTATCAGCTACACCGAGGCGCTCAAGAACCGGTTGGCCGTGATGGACAGCACCGCTTTTTCACTCTGCATGGACAACCGGACCAGCATCATTGTTTTCGATCTTTTCAAGCCCGGCAACATCAAGCGGGTCATTCTCGGCGAACCGATCGGCACGCTCGTCACGGAATGATCTGGCTCGTTACCGGGGCGGTCGCTTGCGTCATCACGTCGTTGATCGTCCTCTCCATCCGTTCTCGCCGTCCGCCCCCGCTCGGTCTGGTCGCGGGCCGCCTGCGTCCTTGTCCGGGGACGCCCAACTGCGTCTGCAGCGAAACCGGCCAAGCGTCGCCACTGCCCATCACCGGCTCCACCACCGTTGCGTGGGCGAGAGCCAAGCAGACAATCTGCGCGCTGGGCGGCGTCATCGACCGGGACGAGCCCGGCTATCTTCACGCGACCTTCACCACGCGGGTGTTCCGGTTCGTGGACGATTTCGAGCTTCGCCTCGATGAATCCGCCCGCGTCATTCACATCCGCGCCGCCGCGCGCGTTGGCCAACGCGACCTCGGCGTGAACCGCCGCCGGGCGCAAGAATTCCGGCGTCGCTACGGGGTTGACGCGGGGGTGTCATCGCGGTGATAAGCTACCAGCGGCGGCTTGGAGTCAGCATGCGTCAGCCACTCAACATCAGCGGCGTTTTCCCCCAGCTCGCGCAGGTGGCCGATTTTGGTCCGCCGCGCAGTGAAATTGGCGTCGGTTGTCTGATGCCCTGGCTGGGCAAACTGTATGTGCTCAATTACGTCTCGCATCGGCGGCAGTCCGGTACGGGGACCGGCTTGCGGGTCATCGCGCCTGATTTCACCATAACCCGGCACCCGCAAGCCGTGAACGGAACGTATGCCAACCGGTTCGTGCATCATGAGTCGAGTCAGTTGATCATCGGGCCGCACGTGATTGACAAGAAACACCGGGTGCGAACGGTGAACGAGTTGGCGGATGTCCGCCTCTGCGGCACAGCCCGCCATCTCGCCGACCCGGCGCGCCTCGTGTATATGCTGGGGATGGAAGGCGAGTTGTTCGAGCTGGACGTGCGCACGCTGAAGCTGAAGCAGTTTTTCGATTTGACGAAGACCTTGAAGACGCCGGGCGAGGGATCGTGTCATTTCAAAGATTGCTACAGCGCCCACGGCCGGCTTGTGGTGGTGAACAACGATTACAACGAAGACGATTTTCTCGGGAACCGCCGGGAAGGCACGCTGGCGGAGTTTGACGGCAAGCGGTGGAAGGTGATTGACCGCAATCCTTATGTGGCCGTCAACGGGCTGGGGTCCTTTGGGCGCACGATCTTCGCGACGGGCTGGGATCGGGCGTCGGCGATCTTGAAGGTGTTCACCGCAGCGGATGGCGAATGGCGCACCTACCGGCTGCCGAAGGCGTCCCATTGTTGGGATCACAAGTGGCAGACCGAGTGGCCGCGGATCCGGTCGGTCGAACACGAGCGCCTGCTGATGGATCACCACGGGATGTTCTACGAACTGTCGCCGTGGGCGTACGGCAACCACGTCTGGGGCGTCCGGCCCATCTCGACCCATTTGTGGGTACATGGCGATTTCTGTTCGTGGCGGGGAATGCTCGTGATCGGGGCCGACAACGTGAGTCACGAGGGCGGCGGCAATCTGCAAAGCGCCGAGCCACAGTCCGGCCTCTGGTTTGGTCGGACGGATGATTTGTGGAAGCTCGGCAAACCGGCCGGGTGGGGCGGACCGTGGTGGGACACGCCCGTCACGGCGGGCGCGCCATCCGATCCGTACTTGATGACCGGCTTCGATCAGAAATGCCTGCATCTGACGCATCGAGCCAAACAGCCGGTCAAGTTCGCCGTCGAAGTGGATTTTCTGGGCGACGGGAGCTGGCGCACCTACGCGACCGTGAAGGTGTTGGCGCGCGGCTACGTCCATCACGAGTTTCCGGCGGGGTTCAGCGCGCACTGGGTGCGGGTGACCGCGAGCGTAACATGCACCGCCACCGCCTACCTGACGTACACCTGATTCAGCGTTCCTAACATGGGGCACCGTGCCAAAGATTGATTCGGTGCGGCGCGTGCTTTATCATCGGACCACGGACTGACACCGAATGGACGAGAAACTCCACGTGTTGCGCAAGGTGCCCTTGTTGGCATCGCTCGGCGATGAGTTGACTAAGTCGCTGGCGGAAGGGGCGGAGGTCGTGGCGGTGCGCAAGGGCGAACTGGTGGTCAAGGAGGACGATCCCGGGGACGCGTTGTTCGCCGTCGTGTCGGGACGGTTGCAGGCGTACACGCGTTTGCCGAGCGGGGGCGACCGGGTTTTTGCGACTTACTGCAACGGCGACTATTTCGGCGAGATGCCGCTGCTTTCCGGTGAGACGCACTGGTCGAATGTCCGGGCGTTGAACGATTCTGTGCTGCTGAAAATTCCGCGCGGCGTCTTCGACGCGGTGGTCCAACGCGACCCGCGCGTCGCGGCGAGCGTATTGCAGCGCATGGGGCACCGGATGAAAGAGCTCCGCCAGGAAAAACACCGCGCCAAGTGGAGCACCGTCATTGCGCTGGCCAGCGCGCTGCCGGGCGCGGGCAAGACGATGTTGGCGACGAACCTGGTCGCCAGCCTCGCGCGGGAGACTCGCGAGCCGGTCTTGCTCGTGGATTTGAGCGGGCATCCGACGAGCGTGCCGGTCAGCTCCGCTCCCGTCGCCGGTGGGACGCCCACGCCGTGGGGGTACGATCGGTTGGATTTGCGGATCACCGGGGCGGAGCGCGAAGCGGCGGCGTTCGCCCCGTTGTTTGGCGCCTTGGTCAAACAGTACGATTACGTCCTCGTGGAGTTGCCGAACGAAACGTCACCGGCCGTTTATGCGTGCCTCGGCCAGTGCGACCTAATCTATTTGGTGACTCGCAACGAGCCGGAGCATGCCAAGCGGACGCGGTTGCTGATCCGGTACTTGTCCGAAAAATCCGCCGCGATGACGCCGAAAGTGAAAGTCATCCTGACCGGCTGCGAGGCCGGGCGGCCGTGCGTGGCGGAAGCGGAAGCGGCCATCGGACAACGCATCGCGGCGCGGCTGGAATGGATCCCGGCGGGACAGGAAACGGGTGACCCGTTCGTGCTGCGGCAACCGCTGGCGCCATACAGTTTTGTGGTGCGGCGGCTGGCGCGCGAGTTGGGGAATGTGCTCGTGGGGTTGGCGCTGGGCAGTGGCGCGGCGCGGGGGTTGGCGCACATCGGCGTGATTCGCGTGCTCGAACGGGCGGGGATTGCGGTGGACGTAGTGGCCGGCAGTTCGATGGGGGCGCTGATCGCCGCGGCATGGGCGGTCGGGAAATCGGCGGATGAAATGGAGCAGATCGCGTTGCAGGTGCGCGGCAAACGGGCATTCCTGCGGTTGCTCGACCCGATGTTTCCTGGTTCGGGGATGATCCGGGGGATGAAGGTCACGGATTTTCTGCGGCAGATCGTGGGTGAGCGGACTTTCGAGGACACGGTGATCCCGTTGAAGATCGTGGCCAGCGAGTTGAACACGTTGGAGGAGATTGTGTTTGAGGAAGGGCGGCTGCTGGATGCCGTGCGGGCGAGCATTTCCATCCCGGGCGTGTTCCGGCCGGTCGAGAGCAACGGGCATACGTTGATTGACGGCGGCATCGTGGACCCGGTGCCGGTGGGTGCGTTGACGCGGACGGGGGTCGCCAAAATCATTGCCGTGAACACCATCCCCAACGTCGAGGACATGAAACGGCGCGTCCACGAGCGACCGGCTCCACCACCACCGCGGACGTGGTGGAAACGGCAATCCCAACTGCACGAGGTCGGCTCCCTTGTGGATACGCCGACGAGCATCCTCAACATTTACATGCGCGCGATGCACGCGATGCAGTCGCACATGGCCGAGGAAGCCTGCCGGGACGCCGACGTTGTGATCCGTCCCCGCGCCCGCGAGGCGGTGTGGTACGATTTTTATCATCCCGAGCGCTACATCCGTGCCGGTGAGGAAGCGGCGGAAGCCGCGTTGGCCGAGATGAAAGAGTTGGTGGGCGCGTGAAATGGGATCAGGCACCCGCGGAAGCGCAACGGACGCAGCAGAACGACCGGCTGCACAAGTTTCTCAACGACATCGTCGCGCCGTTCAGCGCGCATTACCGGCGACTGTTTGCGGAGCACAAGATTGATCCCCGGCAGATCAAGACAGTGGCCGATTTGCGGCGCATTCCGTTCACGACCAAGCTCGATTTGTTGCCGGCTGACGGCGTGCCGGACAAGGTGCGGGAGTTTGCGATCACGCCCGAACTGGCCGCCATCAAACGCCGGCCGCGCGTGATCGCCGAGGCGCTGCTGCATGGCCGACAGGCGGCGGAACGATCCCTGGAACGCGAGTTCCGGCCGATCTTTCTCACGGCCACGACCGGCCGCAGCACGGCACGGGTGTCGTTCGTCTATACCGACCATGATTTGCGGAATCTGCGGGAGGCGGGTTCCCGGTTGATTCAGGTTTTCGGCGCGACGACGAAGATGCGCGGGGTGAACATGTTTCCGTACGCGCCGCACCTGGGATTTTGGCAGGTGGTGTTTGCCGGGTTTGAGTTTGGGATGTTTCTCGTGGGCACCGGCGGCGGCAAAGTGCTGGGTACCGAGGGCAACATCACCGTCATTGAACAGGTCAAACCGGAAGCGATCATCGGAATGCCGACATTTGTCTATCACGTCCTCCGGCAGGCCCACGAGGCCGGGAAGCGCTGGCCGCAAGTTTCGCGCATCGTCCTCGGCGGGGAGAAATGCCCGCCCGGCATGCGCCGCAAAATCGTCAGTCTCCTTGCCGAGATGGGCGCGTCTGACGTGCGGGTTTGCACCACGTACGGCCTGACGGAAGCGCGAATGGCGTGGGGGGAATGTCCATTGCCGCCCGGCGAGCGCAGTGGGTATCACTTGTTTTCGGACCTGGGCGTATTTGAGGTGATTGATCCGGCAACAGGCGCAGTGCAAGGGGAAGACGAACCCGGTGAACTGGTGTACACGCCGCTCGATGCGCGCGGCAGCGTGGTGATTCGTTACCGGACCGGCGATTATGTGGACGGCGGCATCACGTGGGAACCGTGTCCGCATTGCGGTCGCACCGTCCCGCGCATCATCGGCAACATCAGCCGCGCGTCGAGCAGCAAGGAACTGCAATTCGACAAGATCAAAGGCACAATCGTCAATTTCGACACGTTGCAACACCTGCTCGACGACCTGCCGGAAGTCGGCGAATGGCAGATCGAGTTGCTCAAGCGCGACAACGACCCGTTGAACGTGGATGAACTCGTCCTCCATTTCGCCCCGGTGGCCGGTGTGAACCGCGAGGAACTGGAGCGCAAAATCCGCGCGCGCTTCCAGGACGAAACCGAGATCACACCCAACCGGTTCGTAGCGCACAGCTTTCCGGACATGTTGCAGCGCATCAAACTCGAAACTTCGCTCAAAGAAGTCCGGGTGTTAGACTCCCGGCCAAAACCGTAACGGAGGTTGGTCATGAAATGGTGGTTGATGTCGGTCGCGCTGGTGGTGTCCGCCCAAGCGGCGATTCACACGGAAACGGTCGAATACAAAGACGGCGACGTGACGCTCAAAGGCTACCTCGCCTATGACGACGCTCTTGCCGGCCAACGTCCAGGGATCCTCATCGTCCATGAATGGTGGGGTCTCAACGACTACGCCAAAGACCGCGCCCGGCAACTCGCCGCCCTGGGCTACGTCGCCTTCGCGGTGGATATGTATGGCGACGGCTTCGTCACCACCGCCGCCGAGGAAGCCGGCAAACGTGCCGGCCAGTTCAAAGACCATCGCGCGGCCGGTCGGCAACGGATCTTGGCCGGCTTGGCGACCCTCCGGCAACAAGCGCGCGTGGATACCAGGCGCATCGCCGCCATCGGCTACTGTTTCGGCGGGACGACCGTGCTGGAACTCGCCCGCAGCGGCGCGGATGTAGCCGGGGTGGTGAGTTTTCACGGCGGCCTCGCCACGCCGATGCCCGCCAAAGACGGTGACATCAAGGCGAAGGTGCTCGTCTGCCACGGCGCGGACGATCCGTTTGAACCGGCGGAAGTTCTCGCCGCGTTCCATCAGGAGATGCGCGACGCCGGTGCCGACTGGCAGATGATATACTACGGGGCCGCCGTCCACAGCTTCACCAACCCCGACGCCGGTAAAGCCGGCTTCCCGGCCACCGCCGTCGCCTACCACGAAAAAGCCGCGACGCGTTCGTGGGCCGACATGCTGCAGTTCTTCGCCGAGATCTTCAAGTGAGCCGACTTGCCATCATTGACGGCGTGCGGACTCCGTTCACGAAAGCGGGGACGGAGTTGCGGGTGTGGCCGGCGCAGGACCTGGGGCGGATTGTCGTCAGTGAATTGCTGGAGCGCACCGGGGTGGAACGTCACCGAATTTCCCATACCATCTTCGGCTGTGTCGCCCAACCGGCCGAAGCGGCCAACGTCGCGCGCGTCATTGCGCTGAATGCCGGTATCCCCCAAGAGGTACCGGCGTACACGGTCCACCGGAACTGTGCGAGCGGGTTTGAAGCGGTCACGAGCGCGTCTGAAAAGATGGTGGCCGGGCAGGGTGACGTTTTCATTGTCGGCGGGACGGAGAGCATGTCGAACATCCCGCTGCTGTATTCGTCACGCGCGGCGGACAAGTTCGCGGCGCTGAACAAGGCCCAGACCCTGCCGGCCAAGTTGGGCGCGGTAGCCAGCTTTCGGCCTGCTGATTTTCGACCGCGCATCGGCGTGTTGCTGGGGCTGACGGATCCGGTCTGCAACCTGAACATGGGGCAGACGGCGGAGGTGCTTTACCGTGACTACGGGATTTCGCGTGAGGGACAGGATGCGTTCGCGCTCGGCTCGCACCAGAAAGCCACCGCGGCGCGCGAGCGGCTGCGCGAGGAGATCATGACCGTGTACCTGCCGGACGGGAAGTTCGTGCGGGATGACAACGGCGTGCGAGCGCAACAAACGAGGGAAGCGTTGGCAAAACTGCGTCCGGTCTTCGCCAAACATGGTGGCACAGTGACGGCCGGTAATTCGTCTCAGATTACCGATGGCGCGGTGGCGTTGCTGGTGATGAGCGAGGAACGCGCGCGGGAGTTGAACCTGTCGCCACTGGGCTACTTGCGGTCGTACGCCTATGCCGGAGTGGATCCGCAGCGGATGGGGTTGGGCCCGGCGTATGCCATTCCACAGGCGTTGAAACGGGCGGGATTGAACTGGGATGAGATCGGCTTGGTGGAGATCAACGAGGCGTTCGCGGTGCAAGTGCTCGCGTGCGAGTTGGTGCTGAAAAAGGAATTTGGCCTGCCGCTTAACCGCGACCGGCTCAACGTGAACGGCGGCGCGATTGCCCTCGGCCACCCGGTCGGCGCCAGCGGCGCGCGGTTGGT
>CAZJCX010000048.1:6699-18153 GCA_964544425.1 uncultured Verrucomicrobiota bacterium | reverse complement strand
AGTAGAGCGTTGGCAACATGACCAAGGTCATCACGGTGGCCAGCAGCAGGCCAACGATGTGGACGGCCGTCAACGGATGCCAGAGCGCGCCGCCGGACACGAACAACGGGATTAGTCCGCCAACCGTCGCGAGGACTGTCACCAGGACCGGCCGCAACCGGGCCAGGCCGGCTTTGACGAGCGCCTGCTCCAGCGGCATGCCCTCGGCGCGCGCTTCTTCGATGTAATCGCTGAGCACGATGATGTGACTGACCATGACGCCGACCAGACTGACCATCGCCAGCATCGCCATGAATCCCAGCGGCGAGCCGGTGATCCATAGCCCCAGCAACGCGCCGATCAGGGCGAGCGGCACGGTCAGCATGACCACCACCGATTTGATGACCGACCGGAACTGGAGCACCATCGTGAACGCGATCAGCGCGAGACACACCTGCATGACCAACGACATCTCCGCCTTGTTCTCGCGCAACTCCTTGTCCTCGCCGGCAAACTTCAGTTCGTAGCCGGGGTCGAGTTTGATCTTCGCCAACGCGGGCCGGGCGCGGTCCAGAATTTCGGACGGCAACTCGCCAAACGGCGCGTACGATTTGACCGTGACGGTGCGCAGTTGGTTGTAGTGCGGAATCGTGACGAACTCCGGCTTGATGGTGACTTTCGAGAAACTCTCGAACGGAACGCTCTGGCCATTGGCGATCGGCACGTAGAGGCCGCGAATCTTTTCCGCTTCGCTGCGGTCTTCGATGCGCCCGCGAATCAACACGGGAATCAGCCGGTCGCCCTCGCGCAGTTCGGTGACCTTCAAGCCATTGAAGGACGCCAGCGTCGCTTTGCCGATCTGATCGTTGTTCACGCCCAACGAATTCGCGCGGTCCTGGTCAATCTCGATCTGGATGTTCGGCATCCGCAGGCCGAGGTCGTCGTGGACGTGATAACCACCGGCCTCGCGGAGCGCGGCTTTCGCTTCGTCGGCGAGGTCGCAGAGTTTGTCGAGGTTGTCGCCGCTGAGGCGGATTTGGATCGGCTCTTTGACCGGCGGGCCTTGTTCGAGTTCCTTGACCACACAACGCGCGCCGGGAACTTTCGCGTCCAACTCCGCGCGCAACTTCACCAACAACGGTTTCACGTCGTGCTCGGTGCGCGTGTTGATGAGAATCTGCGCAAGGTAGTTGGCCGGCGCCTTGGGTTCGACGTTGTAGTAGAAGCGCGGCGCAGTGCCGCCGGTAAAGATCGCGGCGCTGGTGACTTCGTCGTGGGTTTTGATGATGTCCACGGCTTTGTCCACCGTGGCGCGCATGCCGGTCAGCGAATCGGTGGACGGCAGATCAATGTCCACGAGCAACTGATTGCGTTCGGCCGGCGGGAAAAACTGGCTGCCCAGATGCGGCACGATCAACAGACTCGCCGCCAGTGTCGCGTAGCCGATTCCCAGCACCAGGAACGGACGTTTCAGCGAGCCTTCCAACCCGGCCTTGTAGCGCGGCAACACCGCCATGAGCGATTTGTCCACCCACCGGAACAGGAAGAACGACCGGACATCGCCGCCTTCATCGAAACCTTTCTGTCCGCGCAACACGTAGTAGCTGACCAGCGGCGTGAACGTCTTCGAGACCAGCAACGCCGCCCCCAGCGAAATGCTGACCACCGCCGGCAAGCTCTTCATGAATTCGCCCTTGTCGCCGGTCAGCAACAGCAGCGGCAGAAACGAGAAAATGTTGATCAACGTGGCGAACAACATCGGATGCCGGAGATGCAGCGGCCCGAGCCACGCCGCCCGGATGCGCGGCTCGCCGTGATGCAGTTCGCGGTTGATGCCGTCGGCGGCCACGACCGGCACGTCCACGAGCACGCCCAACGCGATGATGAGCGCGGCAATGGAAATCTGCTGCAACGGGATGTGCAGCAGTTGCATCCCGATCAGCGTCAGGGCGACTGTGAGCGGGATCGCCGTGGCCAGCACCAGCGCCGACCGCCAATCCATGAGGAACAAGCCGACGATGATCACGATCACCACCGCCTCGATGAAGCATTTCACAAAGTGATGGATGCGGTGCTCGACCGCGGTCGGTTGGTCGGAGAGCAACTGGAACTCGACGCCTTCCGGGCTACGCGCTTTCATCGCGTCGGCCACCTTCCAGACATCCTTGTTGAAATACCGGATGATTTTGCCGTCGCGCATCTCGACCGCGACCATCACGGCCCGGCGCGTGTCGAGTTTGTCGCCGTTACGCGTGAGCACGTCCACCTTGTATGGAATCGGCGACTCATACATGCGGCGGACCTCGAACACGTCGCGCAAATACACCGGCGCGCCTTGCCGGTTCAGGCCGACGATTGTGCCGAGCATGTCGTTTTCCGTTTTGTACTCACCGGAAAGCTGTACCGGGAAGTTGCGACCCTCGCTGCGCAACGTGCCGCCGGGAATCACCGCGTTGCGCGCGCCGATCGAACCCATCACCGTCTCCGCCGTCAATCCGTAGCCGGCCAGGTTGGCATCCGAGAACAGCAGGAACACATTCTCCGGCACGATGGCGACCTTGGTGACCTTGCCGACGCTCTCGACCTGCTTCAGTTCATCCTCGAAATCGCGCGCCAACAATTCGAGCGTCCGGTAACTATACCGCGACGGCGCGGATGCGCGGATTTGCGGCAACGGATCTTCGTCGCCCATCAACAAAATCGGCGGCGTGGAATCCGGGTGGATCAATTCGCGGTCGGTGCCGGTCACCCGCCGCGTGAAATCGGCGATGAATTTCTCCAAGTCCGCCCGGCTGGCCGGCGTTTCGAGGTCGGCCAGGATGAACGCGCGTCCCTGCGTCGTCCGCACCTGTTTGGCCAGACCGGCCGCGCGAATCGCCGTCTCGAACCGGCCGAGCAACACTTCCCGGTAATTCTGGCTGACGTGCGGCGGAAAATAAACCGCCACGGCCGCGCGGCCCGTCGCGGGCGCACCGGCGCGCAACTCCGCGAGCTGGTCGCGAATGAGATTCGCCCGCGCCACGCATTCCGCGTCGCTGATCGGCGGACTCGTGATGGCGAACAACATCGTGATCGTGTTGCCGAAATCAGTGTTCAGCCACGGCGTGCGCGTTCCCTCCGGCAACTGCACTTCAAATAGCTTGGCGCGCACTTTGTCCCACTCCTGGTCAATGGTGGCGTTCGACGCGGGAAGCTGTTTGATTTTCAGCGTGGAGATACCGGGCCGCGACTCGGTCTTGATTTCCTCGATGGATTTCAGCTCGCTGATCTTGCGTTCGAGCGGCTTGGAAACCAGCTCCTCGACTTTCGCCGCCGTCGCACCCGGGAACACTGTGACCAGCATCGCGGTGCGTTGCGGAATCGTCGGGTCTTCCTGCTGGCCAAGCCGGGTGTAGGCGATGCCGCCCCAGATGAGCACACCGATCAACGCCAGCCAACTCACTTCCCGGTGCTCGACGCAATACTGCGCAAGACCGCCAATTTTCTTCTCGCTCTCGTTAGGATGTGACATCGAATTGTCTCCTTAGTTGCCGGCAACGATGATCGGCGCGCCGTCGTGCAGAAATCCCGCGCCTGCCGTCACGACCTGTTCGCCAGCGCGCAAGCCTTCGGTGATGAGAATGGAACTGTTCAGAATGTCGCCGGTCTTCACGAGCCGTTTCACCGCTTTGCCGTCTCGCACGACGAAGACACCGACCTGCGTGCCCGGCGGAAACGTCACCAGCGCCGAGAGGGGAACAACCACCGTACCGGCCTTCACACCGGCAGCGTCGTTCACGCGGATGCGCGCCGTCATACCGGAACGGAGCAAACCGTCCGGGTTCGGCACTTTGATCACGACGCGGAACAACCGGCCTTCGCCACTGGCCGCAACGCCGACTTCCGACACCCGTCCCTTGAACGGCGGCATTCCTTCGAGCGCCGAAATTTCCACGGCGATTTCCTGTCCGGGCGTCAGTTTGCCGATCAACCGATCCGGCAATCCCAATTCGACCGACATCAAACTCGTATCCGCAAACCGCAACACGCGCTGACCCGGCGGCACGGTCACGCCCCGATTCATATAGCGCGCCAGGATCACGCCGTTTTTGTCCGCCACCAGCCGGGAATCCTTGAGATTCTGCTCCGCCTGGTCCAACGCTGCTTGCGCCGTGCGCCACTCGGCTTCGACCACGTCGAGTTCCTGCTGTGAAATCGCGTCCTCGGCGCGGAGTTTCCGGAACCGCTCCAGCGTCTTGTTCGCCAATTCCGCTTTCGCGCGCGCGGTGTCCAACGCGTTCTCGAAATCCGACTGCTTCAACTCGGCCAGCATCGTCCCGGTGGTGACCGGCGTGCCTTCGTCCCAATCGCTGTTGGCGGCCGGGCCGATGACGGTGACGATCCCGCCGACTTTGAAGTTGAGATCGGTCTCGCGGTCGAACTTGACGATGGCAATGTAAGAGGCGTCGCCATCCGACCGGACGTTATCGAGCGACTCGACGACGGCGGCACGCACGAGGCTTTTCTCCGGCTCTTTGGCCGCCTCTTTCTCGCAGCCGGTCAGTGTAAGCGCGAGGCAAGCGAGCGCGGTGACTTTTTCGATTCGTGATGTTTTGTTCATTTTCATAGTAAAGCTCCTTGGGGCGCTGGGCGTGGGGGAGAAGCTAGGAGGCTAGCAGTAGGGTTTGAGGCGGGAACGCAACGAAAGGAGATCCGTTGCGGCGAGGAGAAGCGCGCCCAGCGCCCCGGGATTGTTGGTTCAATTCAACGACGGTTGAGAAAATTGGGATGTGTGAGTCGTCGGCGATTTGCTTGAGAGTCCGGTATGCCGATGACCATTCCTTCGCGTCCCTGGCAATATCATAAAGCTGCGCGACCAACGCCCCGCCACCACGCTGCAACGCTGCGGCACAACGCCGAATCAGCGCTTCGACTTCCGGGGTGATCGTGTTTGCGCCGTTGAGGGTCACGAGCATGAACGGCGCGCGCAGCGC
This sequence comes from uncultured Verrucomicrobiota bacterium, assembly GCA_964544425.1. Taxonomy (GTDB): domain Bacteria; phylum Verrucomicrobiota; class Verrucomicrobiia; order Palsa-1439; family Palsa-1439; genus OMJI01. The sequence goes on along the minus strand of CAZJCX010000048.1, from coordinate 13,201 downwards.
TTCGCGGGCGACGATGTCGGTGAGAGTTGGAAACTGCGTTACCGTCGTTTTCCACGGCAGTAGGTGAATCGCGTAGCGCGGACCGAGTTGCCCAAGCAGACGCTCACAGAGCGTCTCCGCCGCTTCGCGCACGTCGTCGAAGAGAAACGGGACCTCCAGCACGACGGGGGCAACGGCGCGCCCGAATTTTCGGCGCGGCTGTCTCGACTCGACCACATGGGCCAGTCGCGAATCAGCGAATGAAGTCAGTGTGAGTGTGTTCATGGATTCCTTTCAGATAAGCTGCAGTTTGGCGAGGATGGCTTTCTTGCTGGCCGTGCCAACGATTTTGGCGCGGACGTTGCCGTCCACGAAAAAGAGGAGGGTCGGAATGGATTGCACGTCGTACCACAGACTGAGGTCGAGATTGCTGTCCGCGTTCACGCGCACGACCTTCAACTGACCCTCATGCTCAGATGCGATTTCATCGAGCACTGGCGCCAGCGTCTCGCACGCGTGACTCCATGGCGTCACGAAGGCGACTAAGACCGGTTGCTTGGCTTGCAGCACCTCCGAATCGAAACTCGCTTCGTCCACCTGAATTACCTCTATGTTGTTTACGGTTGCGTTCATGTTCTCGTCTTGCATTGGCTGTCGCCACCCCCATTTGCGTTCGCCGTGCCAGCGATTTTCAGAGGTGTGAAGATGTTGTGAATCAACGACGTAGAAAACATGAGACCGGCCGGTCGTCTGTTCGATAAATTGCACGTCCAAAAACTTGTCCGGATTGCGGCCACCGGCAGCCGGAGCGAATTGATCGTTGTGAAATTGGCGGCGCATTGCCCGCTGACAATCGGGCAGCGAGCTGCTTGGCGAGGCGCTGGCGGATAAATACGGAGTGGCGCGGTGAGGCTGCTGCTCGACACGAACATCCTGCTGGATGTGCGGGCCGCGCGCCAGCCCTTCTATGACGCGGCCACCCGCGAGATGGTCCGGCGCGCCGACCGCGAGCGTTTAGATATGATGGCTGCCCGCGGCAGCACAGCGAGCCCCTGTTTCCGTGACGTTCGGTGTCGCCATCCGGATGGCACAGTGGCGCCGGGACGCTACCGCCTAGTGATCCGCAGGGTTTCGCCGGCCGCCAACGTCCGGGGGGCAGTGAACCGCTCCGGGTCTTCCGGCGGACCGAACTCGCGGAGGGTGAGCTGGCCAAACCGGACCGCGAGCGAGGCGGTTGTCTTGGTCACCGTCAGCAACCCCCAAGCGGTGCCGGCCACCACCACGCAGGTGAACGGCGCCGGCAGCTTTGGGGCGAACGTCAGCGATTGTTCCACGGCGCTGTACCGCACACCGCTCAAAGCCGGAATCAAGGACCAACTCGCGAGCGCCCGGGCGTAGTGCCAACCCGCCTCGAATTCGTTCCACGGATTGCGGCGGACACCATCGTGGCGGTTGCGCACCGCTGCAACGACCCGCAGTCCCTCCTGCACCAGCCCCTCGTAGATCAGGTGCGCGGCGACTTGGTACTCGATCCCGGTCCACACCTCGTCGCTGTACACGAACGGGAGCGCCGGCCGATTGCCCCGCGGCCAGGAACAGAGCAGCAGGCCGGCTTCGTCTTGCAGCGCGTACACCCGCTGCACGTTGTCGAATCCGCCGATGGGGTCGCGGAAGTTGTGGTTGAACACGGCCTGCAGGGCGCGCCGGACCTGGGACGGATCGAGGATGTGCCCGAGGCCGGCGACGTGGCTGCAGAGTTGGCCGAGCAGTTGGTCGGCGAGGCAGCCATCCCCGTATTGGTATTTCGGCACGGCACCGGTCTCGTGCCGCTCGCCCCTGGCCGCGGGGGCGATCAAGTTCGGGGGAATCTCGCGGCCCGGCAGGACTTCCACTTTTTGGAAGAAGTACTCGCCGTTCCAGAGCTCCGTTTCGGTCCGGGCCCGGCCGCTCTCGTACACCGCCCGGTATTCCGCCGCCTTGGCGGCGTCGCCCAGGTAGCGCGCCATCTCCTCGGCGGCCCGCAACGCGCCGAGGTAGCAGCTCCCGAGCATCGTGTTCGGGCCATAGAACTCGATGTCGTACGTGTTGGGCTGGCAGCCTTCCATCACACCGTCCTTGTCCGGATCCCAACCGTTCGGTGCGGTCCAGGCGTATTCGAGCGCCCGTTTCACGTTGGGCCAGAGCTCGCGCAAGAACGCGTCATCGCCGGAAAGCTGCCAGTCGCGGTAGGCTTGGATCACGTTGCCCATCTGACCGTCCACGCACGGGTGGGTGGGCCAGGTGCTGTTGAGTGCGCCGGCGGGCGCATGGCAGCGGAACTGCATGGCCCCGTCGGGTTTCATGTTCGGGCCGAAATCAATCCGCCGCATGGTCCGCTCCAGCGCCGGGAACAGGAACGCGAGCGCCTGTTCATAGTTCCAGACGTGCGTGCAATTACCGTGGCAACAGCCCCCCTGGTCGCCACAACCTTCCCAAGCATACAGGTTGCCGTCGGCCAACCGCAGGACAGTTGGTGAACGAATGATCGACATCTGGCTGCTCACCGCGTCGAGCACGGGCGCCGGCAACGACGATTCGAATAGCGTCGCATGCCATCGCCGGGTCTCAGCCTCGAGTCGCGGCAGATTGCGCTGGGTGTACCGCGCGGCGTCCCACGCGTCTTCGAACTGGTTCGCGACGTAGGTGCGCACGGGGATCGAATCGCCCGCCGGAAACATCCCCGCCCACAGCGTCGTGTTCGGATGGTGCCAGTGGAGGTAGACCGGGAGTGTCCGGCTCGCGCCCGGCGGCAGCGTGAGCCGCAGGCAGAGCGCACCGCATTCCCCACGGCGTTTGTCACGCGCTGTGTTGAGCGGCTGGCCGTGCGTGTGTTCGACCAGCGGGGTCAGTCGGCCCGTGGCCGTGAACTCGTCCCACAACCGGTGGGCGCGGTCCCACCAGCCACCCCGGTCCAGCCGCGTCTGCACGTCCACGGCCGGCCAATCGGTCGTCAGCGCCGCCGTGCCAAAATGTGGATGCTGCCACGCGACACCCGGTGCCGTGAAATACAAGCCGCGCAAACCGTCTGACTCCCGATAAGAGTTGAGCGTTTCGTCCACCTGGCGGGCGGGCTCGGTTTCCCCCGCCGCCATGACGCCCACGGGGTTCTGCATCACCGCCAACAGCGAAACGTCGACGGGGTGTTGGCGGGGATTGGTCATCGTGTAGCGGAAGATCGCGCCCGGAATCGAACTGTCCGCCACGTTCAGCGGGATGAACGGGTTGAACGCCTCCAACCGCACCTTGACCGGGAACTGCCGGTCCTGGAAATCCACCCACGCCAACGGGTACTCCCCGCGGAACACCACTTCGGGGAAGCGCGTGACGCCGGGCAGTTGGTAGCCACCGGGCGCGAACCCGGCGAAGCCGGTAAACGGGGGCAAGTATTGGCGTTCGAGGATGCGGCTGACCGCTGGTCCGCCTTGGGGCTGCACGCGCAGGGCGAAAAACGTCAGTTCGAGCCGGCCGCCTTTGTTGGGCTTGTTCCACACTTCCCAGTCCTGCAGATTGCCCCGCCCGCCCAGTGAAACCATGCCGGTGCCAATCCCGCCGAGCGGAAACGCCACTTGGGCAAGGGCGGGGCCGGTGAATTCTCGCAGCCGTGTTCTTTTCATAAGCTGCAAACTCCGACTGCCACATCGTGCGGCGGGATGGTTGTTTGTAGTTGCTCGCCGTCCTGCGTCACCCGTCCCCGAATCACGGCCGTCAACTTTCCGCCGCTCGTCAGTGGGACGCTGACCGTTCGTACCGCGCGACTATGGTTAAAAACAAAAACCACTTCATTCGTTCCATGAGTGCGCCGGCGGAGTTCAACATCCTCGCCGAAGTTCAGTTCCCGGCACCCCAGCAGCCGCACCAGCCCAAGCCCCCGTTCGCCGGGATCGGCATACACCGCCAGACTCGGACTGCTGGCCAAATAGATCACGCGCCCGTTTCCGATCTGTCGCTCCACCGCCGCCACCGATCCATCGGCAAACCGGCCCAATACCTCCGCTCCCGCCACTTCAAGTTGCGCCGTGCGCCATGCCGCCGGGACGGCACTGCCGTCCGCCAAAGAAAATCCGGTGCGCACTCGGTGAAATTCGCTTTCGAGTTCGCGGACACCGAACACCTCATCCAACCCGCAGGCCGGGACGCGCTCACTCACCCAGCCGTCTTCGCCGTAGAACCCCAGCCCGCCTTCGATCACGGCCAGCCCGCCTGCCGACACATACCGTTGCAGCCGCTCGGCCAAAGCGGCGTCCAGTTGCATCGGCAATGGAAAATAGACGCGCGGCTGTTTTTCCCACGATGGATCATCCGCGTTGATGACGGCCACCGAGACATTGGCGGGTCGCAGGGCGCGATACACACCGAGCGCCGCGGCGGCGTGCGGGTTGGGCACGTCGTGATATTCAAACTGCACGTATTGCGGCAACCACGGCATCGCGTTGGGTTGACGGCGCGAGTTAAGACAATGCGCCGCGAGATCGTTGCCCACGATCGCAACGTCCACCTGGCGGACCGGATCGAATGGCAGATAGGGCGTGAGCGCCCGCACTTCCCGCCCGAACTCCGCCAATTCCGCCGTGCGCGGCAGCGGGCGGCCGTCGAGGCCGACCATGCCCCAGCCGGCATCTTCCGTCCACTGGAAGGTGTACCGTTCAGGCCGGAACTGCCAGAACACCGCGGCCGTCGCGCCCGCCGCCACGCTCTCCCACAAAGCGGTGCGCACCGTGCCCGGCGCGGGCGGGGGCGCTGACGGCACGGTGAAGCGCTGCGGCCCGGCAAACAACTCGCTGACCCACAGCGGGCGGCCGAGTTGGCCGGCAATGTGCGTTTTCACGTCGAGACAGAAACTCAAAAAGTGTCGCTGCGTGGCGAAGTGCGGATGCGCCGGATCAACCTGCGGCACATGCAGCGAAACCCCATGCACCGGCAACACCGCGCTGTTGTGGTAGTCACTGTACCCGCCGTGCAGACCGGAAAACACATCGTGCATCATGACGGGGTGCTGCGGATCGGTTGCCTGATAAATGGCCGCGAGTTGGGCCAGTTGTTTGGGAAAATGCTCGCGGCGAAACCGGTAGTGATCGAGACTGGCCGGCAACTCGTGGGGATGCGGCAACTCGATGTCGGTCCAGTCCACGATGTCGCTGACGCCCCACACCTCGGCCAGCGCGGCCGGAGTGCCGTACCGGCCGCGCAGATATTCGCGGAACGCCGCCAGACACGGCGGGCTGCCGTTGCGCTCGGGCACCGGCTCGTTCCAGCAATCCCACGCCAGCAGGCTCGGATGGGAACGGAAACGCTCGACCGTCTCCCGCACGAACCGACCGTAACGGGCAACGAACTCGGGGTTATCGAGACTCAGGGCGGCGGACGTATAAAAATCCGGCCACTGCCGCCGGTACCAGGCGGGCGGCCCGCTGCTCAGTTGGGGGATCACGGTCAGGCCGTGGCGTTGCGCCAGTTCAAACAACCGGTCGGCCAGGTGGAAGTCGAATTTCCCTTCCACCGCTTCCACGCGCTGCCACGTGATCCAGATCTTGATGGCGTCGAGGCCAAGCTGACGGATGTGGGCCAGGTCCGATTCCCATGCCGCCGGGCGCGGTGAGGGATCGCGCCAGTATTGCGTGCCGTATAAAAAACCCGAAGGCGTCGTCATCGGTTCGTCTCCCGCAGCGTGTGGCGGCCGACGGAGCAGGGGAAGTAGAACAAATACTGAACGGAATCGGATCGATTGCTGGCGACAGCGGCGGTCATTCGCGGTCAAAATCCCGAGCCAGTTCCGCCGCCGGCACCCCCGCGCGGTAAACGGCGGAAAACGTGAGCGGCTCCGCGCGGTTGAAGACCTGCCCGTTGCCGAAATCCTCGGCAATTTGCCGCGCCATTTTCACCCAATCCACCGCGAGCAGGTCCACCCGCGCCGCCCCACAGGCCCCGGGATCCATATGCAAGGAGTGCATGACGAGCGTCCGCGCCCGGCCCATCAAAGCGGCCATCGCTTGGGGCGCTTTCCCGCACAACGTCGCATGCCAGAGGTCATCATCAAACACCACCCCCGTCCGCGGTTGCACCCCAAGCTGGGCGACGTAGTCTGCCAGTTGGTCCTGTTCCGGTCGGCGGGCTTGTACCGGCAGACCCACCGCCGCGGCGACCCGCTCCAGCAGGTGCGTCGCGGTGCCGGGCCGTGGCAGGCTGTGTGGTAGTTCCAGGTGCTGGATGCCGGCCTGTTTCCAGCGGCGCAACGCCCGCTGCAGCGCGGGTTCCCAGCGCAGCAGATAGGATTGCCCCGGCACGGCCATCGTGCGGTCGTTGAGGATCACCACCCGCACCCCGGCATCCATGATCGACAGCAGATTCTGCCGGTTGGCCGGCCCCGGACAAAACCAGAACAAGGAATCGGCTTGGTGGGCCAGCACGCGCTCCACAAACTCCGGCTGATCATCCTCCCGCCGATGGTAGTGAATGAAATCGGCCACCAGGAAACGCCGCCGCAGTT
>CAZJCX010000048.1:6430-6689 GCA_964544425.1 uncultured Verrucomicrobiota bacterium | reverse complement strand
GCTCTTCCAACTCGATAAAGAATAACCGCCAGTCGCGGAGCAACAAGAAACCCGGCAGCCAGACCGGCAGTGCCACCACACCCCGCACCGGCGCGCGGGACTGGCTGCCCCGCGCCACCAGTGTCGTCATCGAACTCCGGGCGCGACTGAGCAGGCCATCCCGTTCCAGCCAGCCGTACACTTTCGAGACGATGCTGGTCGAGACGCCGAAATGCCGCGCCACGTCGTGGACCGGGTAAAAAGCGCGCGGCCAACTCTC
>CAZJCX010000048.1:4006-6415 GCA_964544425.1 uncultured Verrucomicrobiota bacterium | reverse complement strand
CAGCCCCGAGACTTTCATAGAGAAAGTGAGTCCGGCTCGCGTGAGCCGGCTGGTGTGCCAGGTTGGGACAAGCCAGCGCCAGCGGCGGTAACGTGCGAGGAACAGGTCGGCGAGCCACGGTTTATTGTGTTCGTTTTATGTTCTGTTGTCAACTGCTGGCGGTTTCACTACGGTAACGCACCATCGCAAAGGAAACGCACCCATGATTCTTCGCTACCTTCTATTCCCCGCCGCCCTGTGGTCGGCGCTGCTGCCGGAATTCGCCCTCGCCGCGGACGCTGACTGGCGGGCCACGCTCGCGGCCGCGCAACGCGGTGCGACGGTCCGCATCCCTGCCGGCGTGCATCAACTCGATCGCGAGTTGCACGTTTCGGACGGTGTGACACTCGCCGGTGCTGGCTATGGCAAGACCACGCTCGTGACGACTGCCGGCGTGGGTGTCCGTGTCAGCGGGGCGTCGGCATGCGTTTTCGATCTCACAATTGACGGCGCGCTCGAATCCGCCATCGCCATCGATCGGGCCCGCGACGTGGTGATCAGCCGCGTGCGCGTCCTACGCTCCATGGCGGGCGTGGTCGCGCACCGCAGCGAACGCATCCGGCTCGAGAACGTCGTCGCGGCGGGGAATCGCAACGGCATCGTCATGAACGAGTGCGCCGCGCCCGTGATCGTGAACTGCACGGTTGCGGACAACACGTCGCTTGGCATCGCGCTGGGTAAGAACCAGGCCGGTCGGGTATTCAACAACCTCATCGCTGGCAGCCCGGTGGGCATCAGCGTCTCGCCCGCCGACACGGAGTTGCTGCTCGATCACAACTTTTACCTGTGCAGCGCGATCGGCAAGTTTCAGGATTTTCCGCCGACCAGCGTCTTCTCCTGGCGGGACCAGACGGGGTTTGATCAGCATTCGCTTTCGCTGCCGGTCACGTTTCCCCGCGGCGAGTCGGAGGGGGTTTATCTGACGACGGACGTGCAAGCGTGGTTGCCGGATCGGTCGGTCCTGAGCGGGTGGGGCGTCCGGTCGTTCGGTGGAGTGACGGCGCCGAAAACCGACATCGAGGGCCGGGCGGTGCCGGCGTACGGCCCGCCCGTCGGCGCTTGGGAGCCGCCGATTTCCGCGCCGCAGAACAAGCCCGACGGGACGCTGAAGATCCGGAATGATCGGGGGACAAAGAGCGCGGGCTTGTACGACCGGCAGGGCAAACTCGTGGCGTGGCTCTTCCACAATCTGCCGCTCCAAGCCGGGCAGTATCCGTATCATTTGCCGACTCGCGATTGGCAAGGCCGACCCATCGCAGCAGGAAAGTACGAAATCCGCCTCGCTGAAGCGGAGTTGCGTCTGGCGACCGTTGGCACGGGGATCGCCGGCAACACGGGGATCGGTACGGAACGGGCGAATCTCGGCCAAATTCATAATGCGGCGGTCGCGTTCGATTCCAAGGGGCGGCCGCTCATCGGGCTGGGCTGGAGCGAGAGTGGGATCAACGTGCGCGGGTTCGACGAGGCGCTGGAACGACAGCGCTGGCAAATCTCGGGCTCGCGCCAGCACCTCGGGTTGGTGTCGGACGGCAAGGGCACGGTCTATTCGCTCCGCAACGCGGAGGGTCAGAAGGCGATCCTGCTGAAGATCGATGAGGAGACCGGGCACACGCAGGAGATCATCAACGGCGATTTCAACGTCACGATTGATATCACCGGCACGACGGAGCCCGGCCTTGGGGGGCTGGCGCTGCTGGGCGAGAAGCTGGCGATCACTGATCGCGAGACGGGGAAGCTGTGGGTGTTTTCACCCGGCGCAGCGAAACTGGAGCAGTCGCTCGATATTGCCGGCGCGCGGAGCCCGGTGCTGGACGCGAAGCGGAAGCTGGTGTGGGTGTTGTCGGACAAGCAGATCGTCGGGGTGGATGAATCGTTGACGGAGCGGCGGCGCGTCGAGCTGCCTGGTGAGGAGGCTGAGTCGATGGCGCTGGCCGGCGATGTGCTGGCGGTGTTGCGCCGGGACGGCCGGGTTGATTTTGCGGAGATTCCCGACGATGGCGCGGCGGTGAAGATCGCCCGCTCGGTCGCGACCGGGTTGCGCGGCGATCGCGGCGTGTATCCGCCGCCGCGGATCGCGCTGCACACGGACGGACGGTTCCTGGTCATCGACCCCCTGCACGGCGTGAATCTGTACAATGCCGACGGGACATTGCGCCGGTCGCTGACGGCGGGCTGGTTCGGGGCGTTCGCGATCGGGCTGCCCGACGCCGCCGGCTGCGTGAAGGTTTTCGATCCGGGTCCGATGGGGCGCGATCGGATGATCGCGCTGGATGCCAAATCAGGCACCTGGCGGGACGAGGGCTGGATGGAGCAGCCAGAGGGCACGTTGTTCGTGCCGTTCCAGGCGCAAGGCCGGACGTACGGCATGTT
>CAZJCX010000048.1:0-3996 GCA_964544425.1 uncultured Verrucomicrobiota bacterium | reverse complement strand
CGGCGACCAAGGACGCCCGCCCGGACAATCCCTCCCGCCCCTGCTACGTCATCGCGCGGATCGAAGGCCAAAAGGCGCTTCCGCTCCTCGCCTGGCACGGGTGGGGCCATCCCATCCAGGAACTGCGGGTGCGCACGGATTTCTCCAAGCCCATCGCCGCCGCGCCTTACGACGATTCACAATGGAAACCGCTGACCAACTCCGCCGGCCAGCCAGTGACCGTGCCCAATGGCGCGTATTGGTGGGTCAGCCCGACGGGGGACATCAAGGGGATCTGGAACAATGTTTTCGCGACGGTCAAACTCACCGGCTGGGACGCCGCCGGCCGGCCCGTTTACGACTGGGATCACCGCGAGGAGCGAATACTGGAGAACCAAATCATCTCGCCTTACGACGTGAAGACTCCCGAGACGATGGCGTTTCCCGGTTGGCCGGGGGGACTGTTGCCGGACGGGGCAATCGTCCGGCCGACGGCGCTGAAGACCGGCAAGTTCGACCATCTGCTCGGGCAGTGGGCGGGCAGTGATTTCTTCTGTTTCGACACGACGGGGAAGATCCGCTGGTGGCAACCAATGTCGCATCTCAACGGGGCCCACGGCGGGCACGTCGTCGATAACATCGTTTACGGCGTGGCACCGGTGACGTGCGAGACCCAGATCCTTGCAGAGGATGGCTTGTATCTCGGCCGGGTGAACCAGCCGCGCGGGATTCCGTGGGGCGGGAAGTGGCTGGACAACGCGCTGCAGTTCCGCGCCTATCGCGGACCGGGCGGAGCGCACTATCTTCTGTACGGCAACTTCAACGAATGCTGCGTGTATTGGTTCCGCGTGACGGGGATGGACCAGATCACCCGCGCCACCGTGCCGGTGACGATCTCGGAGTCGCGGGCGACAGCCCTGGCGCAAGCGCCGCTCCCGCAGCCGCCGGCGGTGGCGCCGCCGGCATCGACGAAGATCATGATCAAGCGGCTCGACGCGCCGTTGCCCATCGACGGCGAACTCGCCAAGTGGCGCAGCGCGGTGCCGGTCCCGCAGGCGGTCCTGCTCCCCACCAGCAGTTCGCTCGGCATCAGCGGCCCCGGCGATTGCAGCGCGACGATGCGGCTGGCGTATCACGGGACGGATCTTTATGTCCAAGTGATCCGCTTCGACGACATTCTCACCACGCATCAGACGACGGACAAGCTCTACCAGCAGGACTGCGTTGAGTTTGCGATCAACTCCTTCACCGCCGGGTACAAGTTCAACATCGGTCGCACGAAAGACGGCCAGGACGTGGTGCTGCGGGACAAATTCCTCGGCCAACCGCCGGTGGCGCTGCTCGATCCCGCACACGCGCTCCGAAAAATTGTCATCCTCGACAACGCGACCGCAGTCGAAGAGCGGCGATTGATCGAAGAGGTGTACGGGACCGATCTCGCCAGCGCGCGGGTGATGATCATGGAACTGAAACTCCCGCTGGATGCCAAGACGTACGACGGCAAAGACCCCGGCGGACAACCTACCGTGGCGCCGGAGGTGAAGCCGGGCGCGTCGTTCCGCTTGGGCCTGCTGATTGATGACAACGACCAGCCCGGTGGCGACGTCCAGGAGTATCTCATCTGGCCGAGCACGTACGGAACGTTCTCGCCGCCCGAAGCGGGCGCGCTGGCGACGTTCGAATGACGGGGGCGGTGCCAGCGGCGGCCACGTGTGGTAACCGGCCGGTTGCCTTGGATTTCATTGTGTTCGCTTTATGTTCTGTTGTTAATCGCTGGTCAATATCCTATATTATGGGCACAACCTGAGAGGAAAAGAACCCATGACGACAATGATTTTCCGGTCTGAACTGCGCCGCTGGACACGACTCATACTGCTTGGCTTGGCCGTCAGTGCGACTGCCACCAGCCACGCCACCATCGTAATCTATCAGTCCCAAGGCACCAACAGCACCGCGCAAGTCTATGGACTTTTCACGAACAATGTCCCGTCCAACTCCGCTACGGACGCCGGCACCTACGGCACTTTCACTACCGTGCTGGGATCGGTGTTCAGTTCCGCCCTTCTCACCAACGCCAATAACGGTCCCCTCCAAAACGGAGCGGATGTACTGAATGAAAGCGTGGTTGGTGACAATAATCCGAATCAGAATCAGATACGGTTCCGGATGGATCTGGGCACCGATCAACGGATCGCGCAGATCAACTCGTATTCCCGCTATGATCAGGGCCAGTCCTCGGGCGGGGGGGCGCGCACGCATCAACGGTTCACGCTGTATGTGGCACCGGATGGCGTGGCCAATCCGAACGACCCGACCACCGCCGGCTGGGTCAACCTCGGTTCGGTGGACACCGAAGCCAACGGGTGGTTCGGCGGCACGGAAGGCGTCAGCTTCCAGGATACGTCGGGCGTGATCGGCATGTACCGCTACGTCCTCTGGGACACGCAGGGTGGGTGGAGCGGGAACTATAATCTCGGAACGTTTTACGGGGAGTTTGACGTGGTGACCATCCCCGAGCCGAGCGCGCTCGCGTTGCTGGTCGGCGGCGGCTTGCTCCTCCGCCGCGTTGCCTCCCGCCACGAGCGTCGTAAGTCAGTTCCATGAATCTGGCGCGGCATTGGCGGGGGGCATTTACGCTCATCGAACTTCTGGTGGTGACTGCCATCATCGCCCTGTTGGCGGCGCTGTTGTTACCGTCGCTCAACGGCGCCCGCGATCGCGCGCGCGACACGAGTTGTATCAACAACCTGCGGCAGATCTATCTCGCCTTGACGCTCTACGCTGATGACCGCAACGGCGACCTGCCCGCCGCCAGCTTTTATACCGCACCCCTGGCGCAGGCCATGCAGTCGCTTGTGCCGGCGAACAGCCAGCTCTGGTACTGCCCCGGCTGGCCGCTCGACAAACCGTACGACGTTTGGGGGTCGCCGCGGGCTCTCGGCGGCGGCTATGTGTATCTGGCCGGCTGGGCTTACCCGCTCTGGCCCAATCTGCGAAAACCCGAATTTCCCGACCGCGCCCAAATCCTGCGCTGTATGCCCGCGCAGCAACTGCCTGCGATTGGCATGACCGGTCCGCATCGTCGCGCCAGTTCCTGGAACATGCTCTGGGTGGATGGACGGTTGGACCAATCCAAGGGCATCTACCAATCGGGTGCCGGGGACTTGTACGTGAACTACAACGGCTGGTGGAACTGAGTGCTGACCGGATCCGGCCGCGGGTGGTCCCGCCAGCCAACGCAGGCGTTGCCCGTCGCCCTGGCGGCCTATGGATTTCAGCTTTGGGAACTCATGCCATGACCTTGCTGCGCCGCATCGTTACGCTGCTGTTGCTGGGTTGTGCCCTGGGGTCGCCCGTCGTCGGCGGGGTCACCTTGGAACAAGTGGTGTCGCGGGAAGATACCCGGTTCAACGTTGTCGAATCGCAGTTGACGGTCGGCCGCGACGGGCGCGTGTACCTGGCGGGAAACCTTCTGAACAGTATTGGTTATTTGCTGCGGCTCAGTCCCGACGGCACAGCGAAGCACGGCGGGGTGATTGTGTACGCCGTCCACAACGCCACGGCCAACGCGGCGGGAATCATTGCGTCGGCCAACGGGCATTTCAACCACGCCGTCAACCTCTACACCCCCACTCTCGAGCCGGTGGGCACGGCGAGGAACGAGTTCAAAGCGGGCGACGCGGAAGGCTGGGACGCGCCGGCCTGGGTTGCAGTCGGGGCCAGCGGGGATTTTTACGGGCTCGACCAGCATCGGTCGCGCGTGGTGCGGATCAGCCCCGCCAGCAAACTGGTGAATCAGTATTCCTACCCCGTCGGAATTCGGGCGCACCGGCTGCGGGTGTGCGAGGCGACGGAATCGTTTTACTTGGGCCAGGGCAGCACGCTGTGGTGTGTCGGGTTCGATGGCGTCGTGCGGTGGGAACGCGCGGCGTCCGGCGTGTTTACCAGCGATGATGCCGGCGTGGTGTACCGCTGGTCGGCGGGGAAGCTATCTCGGTTGTCGCCGGCGGGCGAACC
>CAZJCX010000047.1:10539-18472 GCA_964544425.1 uncultured Verrucomicrobiota bacterium | reverse complement strand
ATATCGTTCTGCGCGATGGCAATCGTTGCCGCCATCACGGCCGTCAGCCCGCCAATCCACGCGACCAGCGTCAACGCCGTCTCGCTCGGCAGAAACAGGAACGCCACCCGGCAGAGCATGTACACGCCCGCCGCCACCATCGTCGCTGCATGAATCAACGCCGACACCGGCGTCGGGCCTTCCATCGCATCCGGCAACCACACGTGCAACGGGAATTGCGCGCTCTTGCCGACCGCCCCGCAGAAGATCAACGCCGCAATCAAGCTCAGCGTGCCGGCGGGAATCGCCGCGATCTTGGCCGGCAGTTCCTCAAAGCTGAATGTGCCGGTCTGCGTCCAGAGCAGCAGGATGCCAAGCATCATCCCAAAATCGCCGATGCGGTTTGTGAGAAACGCCTTCTTGCCGGCCTCCGCCGCGCTGTGTTTCTCGAACCAGAACCCGATGAGCAAGTAACTGCTGACGCCGACCAGTTCCCAGAAGATAAAAATCTGGATGAAGTTGTTCGACAGCACGATGCCCAGCATCGAGAACGTGAACAGAGACAAGCACGCAAAGAACCGCGAGAATCCCGGATCGCCCTTCATGTAGCCGAGGGAGTAGATGTGAATCGCTGAGCCAACCCCGGTCACCACCAGCAGCATGAGGATGCTGAGATGATCCACGGTGGCGCCGATCTCAATCTTCACCAGGTCGCCGATGACAAGCCATTGCAGCGGCACCGGAGATAGTGCCGTCGATTCTGCATGTCCCAGTTGAAAATAGAGCTGCAGGGTCAGCGCAAAGCCGGTCAGGATGGCGGCGCAGGAAATCAGCGCGCTCAGCATCTGCGCCTTGCGCGTCAGCACCGTGATCAGCGCGGCGGCAGCCAGCGGAGCAAAGAGTATGATCCAGACCGGGTTCATAGTCGTAACGTCGTCAGTTCATCCACGCTGATGGTTTGTTTCCGTCGGTAGAGCGCCACGATGATCGCGAGGCCGACCGCCACTTCTGCCGCGGCAATCGCGATGATAAAGAACACGAAGACCTGCCCGTCCACATTGTGGTTAAATTTCGAGAACGCGATCAGCGCGAGATTGGCCGCGTTCAGATTCATCTCCAACGCCATGTAAATCACCAGCGCGTTCCGGCGCACGACCACGCCGAGAATGCCGAGCGCGAACAGCAAACCGCTGACGATGAGGTAGTGATTGAGGGTGATCTCGCTCGTCATCGCAAATCCTTCTTGGAGAGCAACACCACACCGACCATCGCCACCAACAGCAAGAGCGCCGTCGCTTGAAACGGCAGCATATATTTCACAAAGAGCGGCTTCACCACGTCCGCCAGCCCGGCGTGAAACGGCTGGCCAGCTGGCGCGAGCGGTTGTAGCGGCTTGCCCAAGATGGTCGCCAGTTCCCACACGAACAGACCGGCCACCGCCAAGCCGCCGATGAGTCCCAGCCACATGAATCGCCGGCGTTCGCTTGCTTTGATGTCGAGCAACATCAGCACGAACAAAAACAACACCATCACCGCCCCGGCATAGACGAGAATCTGGATCACCGCGAGGAAGATGGCTTCCAGTAACAGGAACAGCCCAGCCATGAACACGAACAGCAGCACGAGACACATCGCGCTGTTGACCGGGTTGCGGTTGGCAATCACCAACACGCCGCTCAACAACATCGCAATGCTGAAGAACCAAAACAATGTGTCGTGCACGTTCATTTCAAAACCGGGTTAGCCACGAATGCACACGAATAGACACGAATCCATTTCCGATTGGTGTTTCATTCGTGTGCATTCGTGGCCACCTTCCCATCTCTGACCGGCCCGATCGGCGTACCGGGCGGCGGTGCGCCTTTATATTTCCATTTCCAGATCGAATCTTCCCGGACCCCGCCGAGTTCGAGCAGCTTCTGCTTGTTGAACTTCAACTCGTCGCGGCTGTACCCGGCAATGGCGAAATCGCGTTGCAGGTAGATTGCCTCTTCGGGGCAGACTTCCTCGCAGAAGCCGCAGTAAATGCACCGCAGCATATCAATCTCGAATTCCTGCGGCTCTTTCTCCACGTTCTCGTCGGGCGCGCCGTCCGCGCGAAAGCCGGGCGTGATCCGAATCGCTTTCGGCGGACAGACAAATTCACAAAGCTGACACGACACGCATTTCACCCGGTTCTCGGGATCTTTCACCAACGTCGGCGCGCCCCGGTAATCCCCGTACAACACCGGCTTCTCTTCCGGGTACATGCGCGTGAATTTGCGCTGCGGAATATGTTTCAACGTCAGCCACATCCCTTTCAGGATTTGCGGGATGTACGTCCGTTCCAGCAGCGTCAATTTGGGTCGTTGAACTTGCATGTTATTTATTGAAGAAAATCATGATCACGAGGCCGGTGATGAAGATGTTCACAATCGTCAGCGGCACAAAAATCTTCCAGCCCAACGCCATCAACTGGTCGTACCGGAATCGCGGAATCGTCCAGCGCACCCACACGAAGACGAATAGGAAGAAAACCACCTTCGCGAGGAAGATGCCAATGTGCGCGAGACCGACGCCCAGCGTCGTCGCCGGCGCGTTGAAGGGCGCGAACGGCAACGACCAGCCGCCGAAAAACAGCGTCACCATCAATGCCGCCGCCACAAACATGTTGGCGTACTCGCCGAGGAAAAACATCGCGAACTTCATCGAGCTGTACTCGGTGTGGTAGCCGCCGACGAGTTCCTGTTCCGCTTCCGGCAAGTCGAACGGTGTCCGGTTGGTCTCCGCAAACGCGCTGACCATGAAAATGAAGAATGACAACGGCTGACACAACACCAGCCACGTGTGCGCGCCCTGATACTCCACCACCTTCGAGAGATTCAAGGCCCCGACCTGCATGAATACCGGCACCACGCTCAAGCCGAGGCAGACTTCATACGAAATCATCTGCGCGCTCGACCGGATGCCGCCGAGGAACGGATACTTCGAGTTGCTCGCCCACCCGGCCAACACGATGCCGTACACGCCGAGCGATGCGATGGCAAAGATATAGAGGATGCCGACATCCAAGTCCGCCAGCACGCCTTTGATGTTCACCCCGAACACCGGCAAGTAACTGCCCCACGGCACCACCGCAATCGTAATCAACGCCGGCACCATCGTAATGGCCGGCGCGAGCGTGAAGTAGATCTTGTGCTGGATGTGATGCGGCAAGACGTCTTCCTTGAAAATGAACTTCACGCCGTCCGCCAACGGTTGCAGCAACCCGAACGGCCCCACGCGATTCGGCCCGATCCGGTCCTGCATCCACGCGCACACCCACCGCTCCAGCATCACGGTGTACGCCACAATCGTCAGCATCACGCCAATGACGCCGCCAATCTTGAGGAGATGGATGAGCAACTCGTTCATTTCTTTTCAGCCACTAATCCACTCGAATCTTCACGAATAGATTCGTGTAAACTCGTGTTCATTCGTGGCCCCAAATCCGTTCCGAGGTCCCCAATCTTCGACAAATTCAATCCCGCCAACATTGGGAACGTCCGCGCCATGTCGGCGAACACATCTTCAATCGCGAGATAGCTGCCGTCCGCCTGCAGCTCATTCAGCAACGCGGCAAACGTCTGCCACTCCGCCCGCGCAATACCGGGGCTGGTGATGGCGGCGTTCAGCCGCTGGATGCGATTCTGGTGATTGATGAACGTCCCGCGCTTCTCGGCGAACGTCGCGCCCGGCAACACGAAATGCGCGTACTCCGTCGCCTTGCCCGGCAACGTGTCGATCACCACCAGCAACTCCAGCTTCTTCAACAACTCCTCATCCACCAAATCTTCGCCGAACAAAACCAGCGTCTTGATCGTACCGGCCTTGATCCCGTCGAGAATCTTCGGCAGATCACCTGTCGCCACGCCGGTCAGCTTCGCGCCGGCCGTGTTCGGATTCCGGTCGGCTTGCAACAACTTGCCGTCGGCCTCGCCCAAATTCGCCACGATGTCCACCCACTCGGCGCCAAGCGCCTGCTTGAGCAGCTTGTTGAACAGGAAAAGCTCTTCGGTCGTCGCCTTGCCGGTGGCGATCCCGGCGATGCCTTTCGCCGCTTTCAGCTTACCGGCCACCTGCCGCGTTGCCTCGACCCAGGTGAGGTTGAACCGCTCGCCCATCACCGCCGATTTTACGCTCGGCGCGGCGAGCCGGGCGGGGTCGTTGATGAATTTGAAATTCAACCGGCCGTAGTCGCACATCCAGCATTGGTTGACCGCCTCATTGTCGCGCGGCGTCTGCCGGTGGACCACGCCTTCGCGCGACCACAGCACCGTGTTGCAGCCCTTCGAGCAATTGGGGCAGACCGATTTCGTCTCTTTGAGGAACCAGACCCGTTGCTTGAACCGGAAATCATTCGAGGTCAGCGCCCCGACCGGGCAGATGTCCACAATGTTGAGATCGTAATTCGTCTTCGCCTCCTGGCCGGGATAGCACGTCAACGTCGAGTAACTCCCCCGATTCACAAACCCGAGGCAATCCTGCCCGGCCACTTCTTTCATGAAGCGGATGCAGCGCGAACAAAGAATGCAGCGTTCGTCATCGAGCGTGATCTTTTCCCCAATCGGCGACTTCTTCGGCTTGTGAACCTTCTCCTCGATGAACCGGCTCTCACCCTTGCCGTAATCCACCGAAAACTCCTGCAACCGACACTCACCGGCTTGGTCACAAATCGGGCAATCGAGCGGGTGATTGATCAGCAAAAACTCCATCACACCTTCGCGCGCCTTGTGAACTTTCTCCGCCCGGGTGTGAACGACCATGCCTTCCGCGACCGTCGTATTGCACCCGATGGAAAGTTTCGGCGGAAACATGATCACCGGCTTCCCGTCCGGCCCCATCTCCGGCTTCTTGTCCGGCCCGAGCTTCGGCATCCCGGCATCCACTAGACACATCCGGCAATTCCCCGCAATCGTCAGCTTCGGGTGATAGCAATAATGCGGCACTTCGATGCCGGCGATTTTCGCCGCCTCGATGAGATTCATCCCCTTCGGCGCGGCGACTTCTTTGCCATCAATCCTGAGTTTGATTGTGTTATCGGCCATTGCGTCTTACCCGGTAAGTGGCGCGTCGTTCCTTGACGTGAAATCCGATTTGCTTTCGCGGCGGCTCCGGCTCGGTCATGAGTTCCCGGATCGCTTCGAACACTGCCCTGAACTGGGCGTCGTACTTCTTCTCCAGTTCCCCGAGCTTGCGAGCCAAATCAACATGTGTGGCGAGTAACTGCCGGAGCTTCACGAACGCGCGCATGATTTCGATGTTCACTTTTACTGCGCGCGGGCTGCGAAGCACGCTTGAGAGCATGGCGACCCCTTGTTCGGTGAAAGCGTAGGGAGCGAACCGAGAACCGCCCCAACTTGAAATCACAATTTGTGATTTCAAGTTTGTAAGTTCCTGGCGTGCAAGCTGAAACATGAAGTCATCCGGGAAGCGATCGGCGTTGCGCTTCACGGCTTGGTTCAGAACTCCGACCGGGACGCCATAGAGTTCTGCGAGGTCGGCGCTCAGCATCACCTTTTGGCCGCGAATCAAATAGATCGCGTTCTGAATCCGCTCGGCGGGAACGACGGCATAGCTAGTGGCCATTCTTCCCTCCGTTCTTGCAGGCTTCCTCGAATTCGCTGCGGTAATTTTTCAGGAACGCTTTGACCGGCCACGCGGCGGCTTCGCCGAGCGGGCAGATGGTCTTGCCGTCGATGTTGTCGGCGACCTCGAACAGCAGATCGACGTCCTCGGGGCGGCCGTGGCCTTCTTTGATGCGGTGGAGCATTTTCTCCATCCAGAGCGTGCCTTCCCGGCACGGCGTGCACTGGCCGCAGCTTTCGTGAGCGTAAAATTGGGAGACGTTCAGCGTCGCATCCACGATGTTCACATCCTCGGTCAGCACCACGATGCCGCCGCTGCCGGCCATCGTACCGGCTTTGCGGAGCGACTCGAAGTCGAGCGCCACGTCCAGCTTGTCCGCCGGCAAGACCGGCATCGAGGAACCGCCGGGGATGACGCCTTTGATCTTCTTGCCGCCAATCACACCGCCGCAAACATCTTCGATGAGTTGCTTCATCGTGAGTTTGCCCATCTCAAATTCGTAATAGCCGGGCCGCTTCACCGGCCCGCTGACGCAGACCAAGCGCGTGCCGGTGGAGCCGGGGACGCCCATTGCCTTGAACCACGCCGCGCCGTTTTTCACGATGTGCGGAATGTTCGAGAGCGTCTCGACGTTGTTCACGACCGTCGGGCTGCCAAACAATCCGACCACGGCCGGGAATGGCGGTTTGATGCGCGGGTACGCGCGCTTGCCTTCGAGCGATTCGATGAGGCCGGTCTCTTCACCGCAGATGTAGGCGCCGGCGCCACGGTGGACGTAAATCTCGACGCCTTTGCCGACGTAACCTTTGTTGCGTGCTTCTTCGATGGCGCGGAGAAGAACGTTCGCGCCGTGGGGCATTTCACCGCGTATGTATATATATGCCACCTTCGCGCCGGTCGCGTGGCACGAGATGAGGATGCCCTCGATGAGTTGGTGCGGGTCGTAATTGATGAGCTGCCGGTCTTTGAAAGTCCCCGGCTCGGGTTCGTCGGCATTGCAAACGAGGTACGTCGGCTTGCCGGTGTTTTTCGCGAGGAAACTCCACTTCAAACCGCACGGGAAGCCGGCGCCGCCGCGCCCGCGAATCTCGCTGTTCTTCACTTCGTTGACGATTTCCTCGGGCTTCATCGTCAACGCCTTCGCCAACGCCTGATAGCCGCCTTCCTTCTCGTAATCCGCCAGCGAGCCGGTGTAACCGGGCTTGGTGATGTTCGCGAGCAGGATGCGCTTCTCCAGCGGATGCGCCGGCAAGGGCTTCGCAATCGGCTCTTTCGCGAGCGTATCGGTGCGCTTCAAGTCGGCGACGATTTTATCCAGCCGCTCCGGCGTCATGCTGTCAAAATGCTCATCGTTGATCATCAGAACCGGCGCGGTGCCACACGCCGCGAGACACTCAACTGTGTCCACCGTGAAATCCGCGCCGAGATCCTTGAGCCGTTCCACCAACTTCTTGCTGCCGGCCAGATCGCAGGACAGCGTCCGGCAGACCTTGATATGAAACTTGCCGCGCGGTTTCTGCGTGAACATCGGGTAGAACGTCACGACTTCCCAAACATTGATTGGCTGCAATCCCAACTTCCCGGCAATCCACTTCACCTGCTCTTCACCGAGAAACCCGAAATGCTCCTGCAACAAATGACACAACCACAGCACCGGTGCCCGCTTTGTCGGGTAGTGCGTGATGATCTCGTCAATGTGACGTTCGAGTTCGGCCGGAATGGTCATCGGTCGCATTCTCCCATCACGAAATCAATGCTGCCGAGGATGGCGACGGTGTCGCTCATCATGTGACCTTTGCAGAGCAACGGGACCAGTTGCAGATTCACAAAGCTAGGCGCGCGAATTTTGAGCCGATGCGGCACGCCGCCGCCTTTGCTGACGATGTAGAACCCAAGCTCGCCCTTCGGGTTTTCCGCCCCGAAATAAACTTCACCAACCGGGGCGTTGACGCCTTGCGTGACGTTGATGAAGTGGTGAATCAACTCCTCCATCTTCGTCAGCACGGCGGTTTTGTCCGGCAGGACTGTCTTGGCGTCGGGCGCGTTCACTGGCCCGCCGGGAATCTGTGCGACGGCCTGATTCAGAATCCGCACGCTCTGCCGCATTTCCTCCATGCGAACGAGATACCGGTCCATGCAATCGCCGACCGTGCCGGTCGGGACGTCAAAGGTGAACCACTCGTAGCCGCCATACGGCTGCGCTTTGCGCACGTCGTATTCCACGCCGCTGCCTCGCAAAATGGGGCCGGTCGCCCCGTAGCTGATCGCGTCCGCCTTCGATAACACGGCAACGTCTTTGTTGCGCTCGATGAAAATCTTGTTCCGCGTGAGCAGCCCGTCAATTTCG
>CAZJCX010000047.1:9848-10509 GCA_964544425.1 uncultured Verrucomicrobiota bacterium | reverse complement strand
CTTCAAGAACGCTTTCACGCGGGGCAGGAAATCTTCCGGCAAGTCGTTCGCCAGCCCGCCGATGCGCGTGTAACTCGTCGTGAACCGCGCCCCGCAGATCAACTCGCACAAATCGTAGATTTCTTCCCGCTTGCGGAACGCGTAGAGGAACACCGTCATCGCGCCCAAGTCCATGCTCATCGCGCCGATGCCGAGCAGGTGCGAACTGATCCGCGCCAGTTCCGCGCAGATGACGCGGATGTACTTGCAGCGCTCGGGCACGTCAATGCCCATCAACTTCTCCACCGCGTACGCATACGCCACGTTATTCGCGAGCGGGGCCAGGTAATCGAGCCGGTCGGTGTACGGGATGAACTGCGTGTACGTCATGTTCTCGGCGATCTTCTCGTCGCCGCGATGCAGGTAACCAACTTCCGGCCAGCAGTTGACGATCTCCTCGCCATCCATCTCCAACACCATCCGAAACACGCCGTGCGTGCTGGGATGTTGCGGCCCCATGTTGATGATCATCTTCTCGCCGTGGATTTCCTCCTCGAACGCTTGCTGCGCCCGCGCGGCGGATTCGATCACTGACATTTTCTGAAAGTTGGACACTTAAACTGATTCCTTCTTCGTGGGATTCCGCAACCGCTCCAAACCTTCTGCCGGCGTATCCGTCTGG
>CAZJCX010000047.1:0-9803 GCA_964544425.1 uncultured Verrucomicrobiota bacterium | reverse complement strand
ACGAACGGCCCGCCCAACATCGGCGCCGCCCGCACCGTATCCGCGTCCACCGCCGTCTCCGGCAGTTCCGTCGGCAATCCCGCCAACGGAAAATCCTTCCGCAGCGGGAAGTACGGATAGCCGTCCCACATCAAAATCCGCTTCAAATTCGGGTGATTCCGGAAGCGAATCCCAAACATGTCAAACGCCTCGCGCTCGTGCCAATCCGCCGTCTTCCACACGCTCACGACCGAATCCACCGTCAAATCATCCTCCGACACGCCGACCTTCAAGCGCAACGCGCTCCGGTCGGCAATCGAATACAAGTGATACACCACACCATACCGGGGATCGTCGCCGAAGTTGTCCACGCCCGACAAATCGGTCAGCAAATCAAACCCGCACTCCGTCGCCGCGCACCGGCACACATCGAGAATCTTTTCCCGCGCCACCGCCACCGAAATCTCGCCGCGAAACTCCACCGGCGCGCCGATGGCGGCGCCAAACCGCGACTTCAATTTTTCGACGGCGGCTTGCGTTGTCATGACTCGACAAACTTCGGCGCGTACTCCCCGCGCACGATGATCGGCCCCTGCGGTTGCTCGTACAGCGACTGGCGTTGCTCACCGGTCTTCATGCTCTTCAACGCCTGCTCCTGCGCGATCTTCCGTTGAATCGCCATCAACCCTTCCAAAACTGCCTCCGGTCGCGGCGGGCAACCGGAGATGTACACATCCACCGGCAGGAAATGATCCACGCCCTGCACCACCGCATAACTCCGGTACATCCCGCCCGTGCTCGCGCAAGCGCCCATCGCCATGCACCACTTCGGATTCGGCATCTGATCCCACACCCGCTTCACCACCCCGGCCATCTTGTAAACACAAGTACCGGCCACGATCATCAAATCCGCCTGCCGGGGCGAAAACCGCATCACTTCCGCGCCAAACCGCGCAATATCAAACCGACTCGCCCCCACCGCCATCAACTCAATCCCGCAACACGCCAACCCCATCGGCATCGGCCAGCAGGAGTTTTTGCGGACCCAATCCACCGCCGCATCGAGCCGGGTCACGATGACGTCGCGGCCTTCGACCTTGGGATCAAAACCAGTTTCGAGAGTCCGACTCATTTCGCCGCCTTCTTCGGCGCCCAATCCAACGCGCCCTTCTTCCAAGCGTAGATGTGCCCGACTTCCAACAACAAAAGAAAAAACGCGGCTCCGCCTAACATTGCCCAGCCGATCCCGCCTTCCTCGACCGGTTTGATCAAATCGCGAAACACCGCGCCCCACCCGATCATGAAAACCACTTCGATATCGAACAGGATGAACAACATCGCGATCAGATAGAACTTCACCGAAAACCGCGGCTGCCCCTCCTGCATCGCCGGCAAGCCGCACTCATAAGGGCTATCCTTGACCGGCGTATGGACGCGTTTCTTCCCAAGAATGGTCGGCAACGCGATATTGGTAGCCGCAAACCCAATCGCCGCCAAAATCAACAAACCGACCGGCACAAATTGTAAAAGTTGCTCAGACATCGCCAAATCCAAGTCCGCCCGTCAGCCTCCGGCAGACTTTGTGACAAATTTCACTTGGAAGCTAACAAAACCGCCTTGCCATGCAAGCGCATTTTGGCGCGCTGCCCGAATTGCGGCGGTGCGGTGTCCGGCGGGAGAAGTCGTGGGGGCGCGCCCGGTCTCACCCCCGTTTGAGGCGGCCTCGAAGCCGTGGCGCCGGCAACCAACTGAATCGTTCCGGTGCAGGACGTTTGCCGCCGCAGGCTTTGGCCTGCGGCCGCGACCAACCCGGGCGGTTACTGCACGGCGACGTCCGTAAACCAGATTCGTTTGTCGCCGAACTTGTGTTCGGTGCTCAACAGGAGCGGGCCAAATTTTTCGTACTTCTCCCACGTACCGCTCACCGCGCGCGGCGTGTCGGGCTGATAATCCCAGTACGCCACCCGGTACGTCGTGGGATCAATGTAGAAATGATACCGGTCACCGGGCGTGAGACCGACTTGCTCATACGTCGTCCGCACCACTTCGTACTGTTTGCCCTCGACGACGCGCGTGCCCACGTAGTGAAGCTGCACCCCGGCGTCCAGCAACTTCAGCGGCGCGAGCAGCCAATAGGTGTCGTTGACCCACCGGGCGTGCGCCGCCCGCGCATCGGCATCGGCACCGGGGCGACGCAAATTGACCGTGACCTGTTTATTGTCCCACGCCACGGTGGCCGTGCCGGCCGCCACATCCCAATCGTGCGCCGCTTGCAGCAACGCCTTGTCACCCTGCGCGACGTGGAAGGTGAACCGGATCCGATTCACCTGACGCCATTGCTCGCCGCCGTTGGCACGAAACACAGCTTGCGCGAGTTGCCGGGCGCGCGTCTGTCCCGCTCCTTCGGCCGGTGCCGCGGCGCAGATCGTGACCGGCGGGCCAAAATTGCCGACCAACTGGCCGCCCCATCTCTCGATCCGCACCACGTATTGCCGGCCGGGCACCACGCGCCGATCCCTCGGCACGCGCACTGTCACCTCCGTCTCGCGCCAGACTACGACCGCCAGGTCCGTGCTTTGCCCCGCCTCCCACAAGACCACCTGCAAATCGCCGCGCTGGTCGCCAAAACCGGTTCCTTGAATCACCAACTCCGAGCCGGGTGCCACACAATCCCGATTTCCATAGCCGGTGATCACTGGTTGCCGTTGTGCCTGCGCCACCGTCACCAGCACCATCATCCATAACCAATGTTTCATGTCGGCTCCTTGACCGGTGCCGCCGCGTTGAACAACGCGCGCGCGGCGGTCAGTTGTTCGGGCGTGCCGAGCAGCAGCACGCGGTCTTCGGGATGCAATTCCTCGTCGGGGCCCGGATTGATGACGCTCGTCTCGCCGCGTTCGATGGCGACCACGCTGGCGCCGGTCTGGGTCCGCAATTCCAACTCACGAATCAGCTTGTTCGCGGCGACGGAAGTCTGCGTGATCACGATCGTCGCCAACCGCGCGTCGCGAAACAACCGTTGCACGGGCGCTTCACCGTCCTTCTTCCAGCGGCACCGCGGCGGAGAGCGTATCTCGCAACGCGACTTGCGCGCGCGCATGGATTTGGATGAACGAACGCCAGAACACCAGCGCCAGCGCCAGCGCGATCAGAAACAACACCCCAAGCGCCGGGCCGACCGGCAACAGCGCGCTGCTCCACACCAGCACCCACAACCCCAGGCCGACTGTCCCGCCGATAAACACCAGCCGGGTGATGATGCCCCGCACGGCCACCGTGCCGCCACTCATTTCGCCGAGCAACATCGCGAGCGCTTGCAGTTTGCGCACCGTGGCGATCAAGCCCGGCAAAGCCACCACCGTCGCCACTATCCACAGCACTCCTCTCGCGCCGCCGAGCCATTCGGGAGCGGTCGGCCACCATGTTTCGACCCGCGCCCCGAGCGCGACCGCCACCGCGAACGCGGCGGTCACCAGCGTCATATTCAGCGCCATCTGCCAGGCCCATTTGCGCGCCAGACTCCGGCCCTGCGACGGCGCGCCGCGTTGGCGCAGTCGCGCGAGCCACTGACTATACAAGGTCAGCGAATTGACCAGCCAATGCGGCAGGGTGCGGTCGAGCCAGTTGATCATCGGGTCGGCGTTGCGGATCAGGTACGGTGTCAACAACGTTGTGACCGCCGCGACGCTCACGGCGACCGGGTACAAGAACTCGCTGATCACGCCGAGGCTCAGTCCCAGCGCGGCGATGATCAAGGACAACTCGCCGATGGGAATCAAACTGGTGCCCACCCGCAGCGCGGTGCGCAGGTCGTTGCCGGCAATGAACGTCCCAAAGGTGAACGCCGTCATTTTGCCGAAGACGACGACCGCCGCGATCACCAGTGTCGGCGCCCAATAATCCAGCAGCACCCGGGGATTAATCAACAGCCCGACCGAGACGAAGAAAACGGCGATGAACATGTCCCGCAGCGGTTCCATCAGCAGGTTGAGCCGCCCCGCCTCGCGCGTCTCACCGATGATCACGCCGATCACGAACGCGCCGAGCGCGATGCTAAACCCCAGATTCAGCGCCAGCAACGACGTGCCGAAGCATAACCCGAGCGCCGTGACCAGCAGCGTCTCGGCGCTCTTAAACCGCGCAACGTATCGGAACAATGGCGGCATGAGCAGCAGACCAACCACCAGCAGCGAACTCAAAAACACCACCGCTTTCCCGGTTGTCTGACCGACCGCTCGCCATTCAAGCGCCCCGGTCATGGCGATCCCCGACAGCACCGCTGTCAGCGTGATGCCGATCATGTCTTCCACGAGCGAGATGCCGGTGATCATCTTCGCAAACGGCTCTTTCAACAAACGCAGTTCACTGAGCGTTTTGATGATAATCGTCGTCGAGGTGATGGACAGCATCGCCCCCAGAAACAGCGCGTCCATCTTCCCCCAGCCAAAGAGCCGGCCCACCTGATACCCCAGCCACACCATCGTCATAATCTCCAGACTGGCCGCCACCACCGCCGTCGAACCGATCCGCCGCAACGTCCGCAGGTTGAACTGCAACCCCAGGGTGAACATCAGCAAGATCACACCCAAGTCCGCCAAGGTGCGGATGGAGGCATCGTCCTCGATCAGCGCGAACGGCGGCGTATGCGGGCCGATGATCACCCCCGCCAAAATGTAGCCCAACACGACCGGCTGCCGCAGTTGGTGAAACACCAGCGTCACCACCCCCGCCACGATCATCACGACCGCCATGTCGCGCAGCAGCGTATTCTGAATGACAGTATCCATTAAGTTACCGGCGGTCAGTCTAGGCACAATCCCCTCGCTTGGCAACGCGCACCCTTCGGGAGTAAGTTTCGCCGCGCATGACGGAGACGCCCGATACCATCGCCGGGAGTGTGGAGAAAATCCTCTTCACCAACCCCGAAAACCACTACACCGTCGCTCAACTCACACCCGAATCCGCCCGCCGCGCCGAGCCGGTCACCATCGTCGGCAATCTCGCCGCCCTCCAAGTCGGTGAATCCATTCGCGCCCGCGGCCGCTGGACGACCCACAAACAGTTTGGCCGACAGTTTGCCGTCGAGTCGTTCGAGTCTGTCCTCCCGCGCACCATCGTCGGCATCCAAAAATATCTCGGCAGCGGCCTGATCAAGGGCATTGGGGACAAGTTCGCCGAACGCATCGTCGCCAAGTTCGGTGACCAGACGCTCGAGGTGATTGACCAGTTCTCCGGCAAGCTCCGCGAAGTGGACGGCATCGGCCCCGAACGCGCCCGCCGCATCAAGGAAGCCTGGGTCGCGCAAAAAAGCGTCCGCGACATCATGATCTTCCTCCAGGGTCACGGCATCAGCAGCGCGCAGGCGGCCAAGATTTACAAGCAATACGGCGACGGCGCCCTCGCGCAGGTGCAGGATAATCCCTACCGGCTCGCCAAAGACATCACCGGCATCGGATTCAAGACCGCCGACGGCATCGCCGCCAAACTCGGCGTCGCCCGCGACTCCATCCACCGGCTCAAAGCCGGTCTCGTTCACGTTCTCGAAGAAGCCAGCGGCGACGGCCACGCTTGTCTGCCCCACGAAATCCTCACCCGCGCCGCCGCCGAATTACTCACCGCCGAAATCGCCCCGGTCGAGAACGCCTTGAAACTGCTCGCCGTGGCCGGGGATGTCGTCCTCGAACACGACGCCGTCTATCTCGCCGGGCTCTGCCGGTGCGAACGCGGTATCGCCACCCGCATCCTCGAACTCCGCCTCCGGCCGGTCAATCTCCCGCCCATCCAAATCGAAAAAGCTCTCGCGTGGGTGCAGGAAAAAACCGGCGTCCACCTCGCCGAAGCCCAACGCCTCGCCGTCCGCACCGCGCTCACCGAAAAACTCACCGTCATCACCGGCGGTCCCGGCGTCGGCAAGACCACCATCGTCAACAGCATCGTCAAGATTCTCCGCGCCAAGCAAGGCCGGGTGCTCCTCGCCGCCCCCACCGGCCGCGCCGCCAAACGATTGAGCGAAGCCACCGGCGCGCCGGCCATGACGCTCCACCGGCTCCTTCGCTTCGACCCGCATGAGGGCGGTTTCGCCCACAACGAACGCCGCCCCCTGAATGGCGACATGATCATCGTGGATGAAGCCTCCATGCTCGATCTGCCGCTCGCCTACCATCTCCTCCGCGCCATCCCCCACACCGCCTCGCTCGTCTTCGTCGGCGACGTGGACCAACTTCCTTCCGTCGGTCCCGGCAATTTCCTCCGCGACCTCATCGAATCCGAACGAACCGCCGTCGTCCGCCTCACCGAGATTTTCCGCCAAGCCCGCGACAGCCTCATCATCACCAACGCCCACCGGGTCAACCGCGGCGAACTGCCGGAACTCCAATCCAAAAGGGAGGACGCCGACTTCTTCTTCATCGAGGAATCCGACCCCGCCAAAGTCGTGGCCACCATCCGCGAACTGTGCGCCGAACGCATCCCGCGCAAGTTCGGCCTCGACCCGCTCCGTGACGTTCAGGTGCTCACGCCGATGCACAAAGGCGACTGCGGCGCGGAAAATCTCAACCGCGAACTGCAAGCCGCCCTCAACCCCCGCGGCCCGCAACTCGAACGCTACGGCCGCCTCTACCGGGTTGGCGACCGTGTGATGCAGATCCGCAACAACTACGACAAAGACGTCTTCAACGGCGACCTCGGCCGCCTCCAAAAGCTCGACCTCATCGAACAGGAATTGACCGTGGACCTGGACGGCCGCGCGGTCGCCTACGACTTCCCCGACCTCGACGAACTCGTCCCCGCCTACGCCATCACCGTCCACAAATCACAAGGCAATGAATACCCCTGCGTCGTTGTCCCCATCCTCACCCAACACTACGTCCTCCTCCAACGCAACCTCCTCTACACCGCCATCACCCGCGGCAAGCGCCTGGTGATCCTCATCGGCTCCAAGAAAGCCCTGAGTCTCGCCGTTGCCAACAACCGCACCGCCGCCCGGTACAGCCAACTCCACCGCCGCCTCCGCGCCGTGTAGCCGCGCTTGCCAAGCGCGGCCACAATGGACCGCGCCGACAATAGCGTTGCGCCACCCGACCGCCCCCGCTATAGTCCGCCCGCAAGCATGGTTGCGGACGTGGCGGAACTGGCAGACGCGCAGCGCTCAGGACGCTGTGGGTAACACCGTGGAGGTTCGAGTCCTCTCGTCCGCACCAACTCAACGCGAACAATGAAACTCATCCTCGCGCTCATCTTCACGCTCGCCGTCGCGACGCAGGGGCAGTTGTCCCGGCCAATCAACTCGCGCCAGAGCGCGGATGTGAACGGGCGCGTAATCGAGACCAGGGAACTCCGCCACGGTCTGGTGCCGGGACGTTCCTACTCGACCACCCGCTCCCCGCTCTCCGACAAACTCGTCACCTCGACCACGGTGCCCATCGTCAACGTCGCGCCGGCACCGACCGTCGAGCGCCGCACCCTCCGGCAGGAGCAACGCCACTACCGGACCGTGCCGCAACAAAACTTCACCGCCAGACGCGCCGCTGCCGCCGACAAACCCCGGCAGGGCGACAAGGAAGTGGCGACCGGCCCCGCGCCCATCAAAAATCGCGTCATCTACGCCACGACCCCGGACGGCGAAGCCGAGTTGGTCGAGCAACTCCGGAAGTTGCAGACCCGATAGACATTGTAGCGGCGGTCATCCTCGCCGAGAGGCCGCTGTCGTTTGCGGCAAACCGCTGCTACAGGATGACCCCGGCAATCAACTGCACCGTCCGGTCGGTCGCGCCGGCATTCGCGGTAATCACCCGCTGGGCGGCGGCGGCGATGCGCGCGCGCCGGGCGGGGTCGGCCAGTAAGCCGGTGATCTCGCGTTCCAAGCCGGTCGCGTCGGCCACTTGCACGCCGGCCCCGGCGGCGACGAATTCAGCGGCGATGGCTTTGAAGTTTTCCATGTGCGGGCCGAAGACGACCGGATGTCCGCTGGCGGCGGCTTCGATGATGTTTTGGCCACCCTCACCGACGAGACTTTTACCGACAAAGATGACCGTGGCCAGTTCGTAGAACCAGCGCAACTCGCCGGTCGTGTTCACAAGCAGACAGCGCGGCGCGGCGACGGACGGGCCGTTCTTGCGAAGTGCCACCGGAATCTCGCGGCGTTTCGCCAGTTCCAGAATCTCCGGGGTGCGTTCGACATGGCGGGGCACCAGAATCAGAAAAAGTTCCGGCAATCTGGCGAGCAGGTCGAACAAGATGGCTTCTTCACCGGGGTGGGTGCTGCCGGCGACGAGCACGGGGCGGCCGGCGGGCAGCGGCAACCCCTGAAAATCCGGGCGGGGCGCGTCCGCCGCCGGCAGGGACGCGTCGTACTTGAGATTGCCGGTCAGATGCAACCGGTCGGGCGGCACGCCGAGCGCGCGGAAGTGGGCGTGATCGTCTTCGCTTTGCGCGGCGACGAGCGCCAGCGCGTCCGCCACGCGACGAAACAAGCCAGCCACGAGCCGGTAGCGACGCGCGGAGCGGGGTGAGAGTCGGGCGTTGACGAGGCAGACGGGGCAGCGGCGGCGCGCGGCTTCCCAAATGATGTGGGGCCAGAGTTCGGATTCCATCAGGATCAGGCAGTCCGGTTGGATAATGTCGAAGGCGCGGCGGACAACAGTGGGAAAATCTTGCGGGAAGTAGAGCAACTCGACCCCGGCGGGCAATCGTTCCTGCGCAAGCGCGTAGCCGGTGGAGGTGGTGGTGGTGAGAATGAGGTCATGGCCGGGGAAAGTCTCGCGCAGCCGACGCAGCAACAGGAGGGCGAGGTTCACTTCGCCGACGCTGACGGCTTGCAGCCAGATTCGCGGCGCCGTTTTGGCGCGCAGCCGGTTGGCCACCGCGGGGGCGTACCGTCCGAAGCGTTGCCAGAAATTCTCCCGGTATTTCCCGCGCTTCCACATTTTGTACAGGAAAATGGGGCTCAGCAGGACAAAGCCAAAAACGTACAGAATCGTATAGGCCGCGCGCATCCGGGCACGACGATAGCCAAATCCGGCCAGTGAAGCGAAAGGATTTCTGCAAGTCGGCGGTGGTGTGAGCGTCCCCGCGAGCGAGCGGTGACCTCGCGGGGACGCTCGGCCACCGGGCTTAAGGTTGCAGCGGCGGCTGGCATACCGGGTGCGGTTGTGAGGGGAGTTATGCGCGCGTCTTCTACGGGGGATTCCATCGTGGCCAACCAGCCGGTTGGGGAGGGGCGCGATTTGTCGGATGATCTCAGCGCACAGAAACAGGCGGAGGAATCGTGGCGGCTTTGGGCGAGTCATCTGCAGTTGCAACAGGTCGTCGCCGCCGCCGCACATGAAGCTCCCTCAATCGAAGTGGCGGTGCAGGCGGGACTCGACTTGGTCTGCGCGTACACGCACTGGCCGGTGGGGCACGTTTATTTTGCGACGCGGGATCTGCCGGTGGAACTCTTGCCGGCGAATATCTGGCACGTCGCGGATGTCACGCGCTACCGGGTGTTGCAGGAGGCGACGCAGACGATTCGACTCGCGCCGGGCGTGGAGTTACCGGGGCAGGTGTTGGTCAGTCGCAGGCCCACCGCGATTCTTGAATTGGCCGAGCAAACGAATTTTCCCCGCGCCTCGTTCATCGCCGAAACCGGCCTGACCGGCACGGTTGCGGTTCCGGTCTGTCTCGGCGACGAGGTGGCGGCGGTGCTGGAATTTTTCTGGCACGGAACGGAGGAGCCAAGCGGCCGGCTGATGCAGGTGTTGACGTTTGTGGCGGCGCAACTGGCGCGTGTCATCGAGCGTAAACGCGCCGAGGAGCAACTCGCCGGCAGCGAACGGAAGTTTCGC
>CAZJCX010000046.1:16501-18647 GCA_964544425.1 uncultured Verrucomicrobiota bacterium | reverse complement strand
AAGGACGTGCTCTACCATCTGAGCTACGTGGGCCAAGTCTGCTCCGCGACCCGCCCCTCGCCTTCACTGCGCGGTCCCGTCACTTCCGTAAAACACAAAAAGACAGAACACCCGCCTCCGTTTCCGATTGTTCGAGAAACAGCCAGCGGATTTCTTCCGACTTCAACGACTTAGATTCGCTACGTGTTCCAACTCCAGCGCGCGAGATAGTAACAGAGCCGAAAACACTGTCAACAGGACTTTATAAAAAATTTTCAAGGCAGCCCAGCCACCGGCTGCGTGTCCAGCGCGAACCAGGAATTCGACTGACCGGCGCGCCAACTCGGCGGAGCCTCCCAGAAACGCACAGATCCATCCGAGTACAACACGTTCAACCCAGTGCGATGATTGAAGCTGTCCGCAGGCCCATCAAACCAATCACCGACCAGCGCTTGTTGCTCGACGGACAAAGCCGTTGGCCCGCCTTGAGACAAGCTGCGCGTGTAATATGCCCCGGCAGTAATTTGCCCCGGCACGCCGAGATTCGCCAGCCCCGTATCCCAGTCAAATGGGCCAAACTCCCGACCCGAAGGACAATAAAATGTTCGTGCTAAACGCCGGCCGCTCCCCTGCAGCAGTTTGCCATATAATACATACTGGGAACCATTCCAGAGCAGGTAGCCAGGGTAATCCTCCGCCGGCAAGACGCGTTGATCGTCGTAATAGACAAACGCTGCTTGCCCGATTTGGCGCAAGTTGCCGGCGCAAACGGTCGCTCTGGCATGCTCGCGCGCCCGCGTCAACGCCGGCAGGATCAAACCCACCAACAGGCCGACGATGACCCCCACCACGAGCAGTTCCACCAGAGAGAACGCGTCCCTCCTTGAAACGCGAATCTCCACGCGGCGACTAATACCACTCCCGGGCCCAAACGCGAGGCTAAACTAGCTGACGACATCCACCAACCGCCGCTTCATCTCCCGGAGTCTCGTCTCGTCCGTGATTTTCATTCCTTCCGCATCCGCCACGAAGAAGATGTCACCGGCCATGCCGTCTTCCGTCGTGATGATGGCTTGCGCCACATCTGCCTCGCACTCGGCCAGTACCCGGAAAATCATATAGAGCAACCCAACGCGGTCGCGAGCCTCCACTTCCACGATCGTGTGCGCATCCGACCGGTCGTTGTTGATCTTCACCACCGGCAACCCACCCAAACCGACGGCCGCATTGGCCGTCATCCGCAACCATGACTCGTCGTCCTTCACGCCGAGCAACATCAATTCCCGGTGCGCCGTCAATGCCGCCTCCAAAATCAAGGCGACCCGCTCCAAACGCCCTTCATCGCTTACATGCCGGAAATCCTCGTCACACACTTGGAAGATGTCCAACACGACCGAATCGGCCCGTGTAAAGATATCCGCGCGCACGATGTTTAGTCCCACTTCCGCAAACGCTCCAGCCACTTTCGCCAACAACCCCACCCGATCCCACGTGCAAACCAACACCTCCGTAATCCCCCGATCCGGGAAGTGTCGCCACCGCGTTACTGGCGCTGTCCCCACCTCATTCGGATCCACAATCCGAGTGAGAAATTCGTGAATGCACTGCAAATGCCATTGCACCCCCCCGGTATCCACTCGCGGCCAGTACCGCGACGGCATGTGCGCAAAATGGATTTCCAATTCCTCCTGCGCAATGTCCGGCAACCCATCGCCGACGATCGCCTCATACAACCGTGCGCGACACGCTTCCGCCGACGGTAGCCGTTTCACCGGCCGCACCGCACGATTCTTCGCTGCCGGCAAAGAGCCACGCCCCACCCCGCCCAAATGATTCAGAATCTTTTCCATACCATGCGAATCAGCAACCATCGTGCGCGTCACGCAAACATGGCTTTTTACAAGGAAACCGGTGACATCGCGCCCGACCTGCTGTCGTGATTTGGACACCCTGTAAAAAACGAAAGTTAATTGAACCAAACCACTCCGCAGAACATCTAAAGTTTAGATTCGATGTTCTGGCGCAAAGGGTCGCTACAACGTCGGCACCAGAGGTGACACCATGACTACGGAAAGACAAATCGGTCGCCGTGAAGCCATCGAAGTCTATCTTCATGAAATCGGCCAGACCCCCCTGCTGACCCCGGCGGAAGAGATCGCGCTATCCA
>CAZJCX010000046.1:7572-16485 GCA_964544425.1 uncultured Verrucomicrobiota bacterium | reverse complement strand
TGCGCGGCGACAAAACCGCCCGGCTGCACATGATCAAGGCCAACCTCCGCCTCGTCGTCAAAATCGCCCACGACTACGAAAACCTCGGCCTCCCGCTCCTCGACCTGATCAACGAAGGCAACATCGGGCTGATGAAAGCTGTCGAACGATTCAACCCCAACAAAGGCGCCAAACTCTCCACTTATGCCGCGCTCTGGATCAAACAGTCCATCCGCCGGGCCCTCTCCAACCAATCCAAGACGATCCGCCTCCCCGTTCACGTCGTGGACAAAGTCAGCAAACTCAACCGGCTCCAACTTCGCCTCACCGACGAACTCGGCCGCGAACCGACTGACGCCGAACTCGCCGGCCCACTCGACCTCACCGCCGCCAAAGTCGCCCACCTTCGCAACATGAATGCCCGGCCCGCCAGCCTCGACGCGCCCATTGGCGATGAGGACGACAACCGGTTCTCCGACATCGTACCCGACCCGAACGCCGCCACGCCGTTCGACATGCTGCGCACCAAGTCCACCCGCGGCGATATTCGCGACCACGTGAAACACCTCAACCCGCGCGAAGCCGAGATCATCACGCTCCGCTACGGTCTGGACGGCAACAAACCGCGCACACTCGAAGAAGTCGGCCGCAAATTCAAAGTCACTCGCGAACGCATCCGCCAGATTCAAGATGGCGCGCTCGTCAAACTCCGTCGCCTGATGGAAAAGCAAGACCAGCCCAACATCTTCAGCGCCTCCTAAACCCACCGGCGCTGTGGCCGCGCTTGCCCAGCGCGCCTGCCGCCATCCGCAACTTCTCCTCCAACTCCCGCAAATCCGCCGGCAGCGGCGCACGCCACGTCATCCGCTTGTGTGTATCCGGATGCTCCACCTCCAACGACTCCGCATGTAACGCCTGCCGGTCGATCAGCTTGCCTCCTCGATCCGGGTGATACATCCGGTCGCCCAGCAACGGCAGCCCGGCCGCGGCCGCTTGGACCCGAATTTGGTGCGTCCGCCCCGTCTCCAGCCGCAACCGCAACTTCGTCACCGGCCCGCACTCCCCGACCACCTCGAAATGCGTGATCGCCTCGACCGTCCCCTCTCGGCGGGCCTCGTCCCGCGCGTTGCCGACCACGCGTTGCCGGAGTTTCTCCTCGTCGAACCGCAACAAATGCCGCCACGTCCCACGCGGCGTCCGCGTTTTGCCGTCCACATATGCCAGATACGTCCGGGTGGCTTTGTGCTGCGAGAACTGCTCGATCAAATGAGCCCGCGCCGCCGGGTTCATTGCAAAACACAACACCCCGGTGGTGTACTGATCCAGCCGATGCACCGGCTGGGGACGCAACCGGCGAAACGCCTCCGGCGCTTCCTCCCCGGCCAGCCAGCCGCCCAAAATGCTCAAGGCCGACATCCCCTGCCCCGGTGCCGGCACCGCCAACAACCCGGCCGCTTTGTCCACCACCGCCATCGCCCGGTCGAGATGCAACAGCGATACTTTTCCATGCAGCCGGCAATCACGCGGCGACGCCAACGCCTGCTCCCGCCGCTCGCCCAATTCCAGTTTCACCCCTGCCGCGACCGGCGCATTCGCCTGCCGGACGACGCCGCCCCCAACCCGCACGCGGCCGTGCGCGATCCACTGTTTCGCCCGCGTTCGCGGCGTACCGGGGAATCTCTGCAGCAACATCTCCAAGACAGTCACCCCACCACCCTACCCAATCTGCCAACTGGTTTGCAACCTGCTAGAATCAAATGGCATGGAAAAAGTCCGCGACGAAACCAACGGCTAAACATGAAAACCGCAAGCCTTTACGCCATCACCGCCCCCCGGTGGGTCAAGCGCGCCAGCTGTCTATTTTGTTAGGAATATGGACAATTCTGCTCCCATCATCGCTGTGCCCCGCCTGACGGAAAGCAAAACCGTCCGGCTCGGCAAGCTGTTTGGTATCGCCGACCAAATCCAAGCGCTTTGTCTCGCCCGCAAAACCGCCGAAATCCGTGTCGTCAACGTCGTCCCGACCGGCCACCTCAACATTGTGGATGGCCAAATCGTCCACGCCGCTTTTGGCGCCCGCACCGGCCTCGATGCGGCCATCGCGTTGATCAACCTGAGCGACCCCGAATCAGAAATCGAACCCGACGAGCCCTCCACCGACCGCACCATCGCGCTGCCCTACCTCCAAGTCCTCCTCGAAGCCGCGCAACGCAAGGACGAAAACTCCCTCGTCAAACCCACGGTGGATGAATCCCGTCTGATCACCGAGCACCCCAAACTCTGGATTATCCTCGGCCCGCGGTCCACCGATTGCAGCTTGAAGCCCGGCATCACCATCGTCGGCCGCGACCAAATCAGCGATGTCATCATCCCCGACCCCACCGTCTCCAAACAACACGCCGCCATTGAAGTCGGCGACGACGGCGTGCTCGTGCGCGACCTCGACTCCACCAACGGCACCTACATCGGCGGCCAACGCATCACCGAAGCCCGCGTCACCGGCCGCACCCGTCTCCGCTTCGGCAACGTCCTCGCCGTCCTCACCTGCCCCGTCGTCAAATAATCACCCGCCCGTTACCGGCTCGTCACCAGCCGCCCGGTAATTCCCTCGACGCACCGCGCCCGTTCTGCTTAATTCCCCGCCGCGAGTTGGGTCGTCATGCGGGGATTCACAAGCAGCAACGGGCGGGGCATCGCGGTTGTCGTCTGGTTGATGGGCGCAGTCGTTGCCGTCGCACAAACCACAAACACTTGGACGTTGGCCGGCAGCCAGACGTGGGGCACGGGTGTCGCGTGGTCGCTGGGCGTCCCACCCACCACCTCTGACGCGTTCGTCAGCATCACCAACGCGCCCACGAAAACAGTCACGATTGATGCCGCCACCGCCGCCCTCTTCCCGGCCTCGCTCACCCTCAGCAACCTCACTATCGCCGCCCCTACCGGCCAACTCAACATCCTCAACCTCACCACCGGCGGCGCCACCACCCCGTTGCGGGTGCTCGGCAAAACCACGATCTCACCCGGCGGCTTTCTCGTCGCCAATCACGCCTCCCTCACCGTTGCCGGGCCGCTCCAGATCAACGGCACGCTGCACTCCCTGACCGGCACATTGATCACCACCAACAGCTACCTCGACGTCGGCAGTCTCGCCACCGGCTCGCTGCTCATCAGCAACGGTGTCTGGCGCGCCAGCGAAGTTTATGTCGGCGCCCTGCCCGGCGCCAACGGCACCCTCACCATCGCCGCCGGCCAAGTGGATTTCCGTTACTCCCTCTTCACCGGCTGGCGCGCGGGCGCCACCGGCACCGTCTTCCTTACCGGCGGCGAACTCGTCACCACCAACTCCGACACCTTCATCGGCGACGCCGGGATCGGCCGCATCACCGTCAGCGGCGGCCGCTGGCGCGCCCTGACCGGCTGGCTCGGTTTCTACGCCGGCGCGCGCGGCGAACTGACTGTCACCGGCGGCACCAACACCTGGCTCGGCGCGCTGCACCTCGGCTCCGCCACTAGCTTCATCCGCGTTTCCGGCGGCGCGCTGGTCATCACCAACTCCACCGGCACTGCCCACCTCGACGTTGGCCACGGCCAGGTCACCATCACCGGTGGCTGGCTCAAAGCCGACCGGCTCGTCATCACCAACGCCGCCGCCCGCTTCCACCGCACCGGCGGTCTCGTCGAACTCGCCGACCTCATCCTCAACCCAACTCACGACACCGACGGCGACGGCTTGACCAACGGCTTTGAGCTGAACAACGGCCTCGACCCCCTCCACGCCGCCGACGCCGCCACCCACCTCCGCATTACCGGCCTCACCCGCGAAGGCAACCATATCCGCCTCACCTGGGAAACCACCGGCGGCCAAACCAACACCGTCCAAACCGCTCCCACCCCCACCGGCCCATTCACCAACCTCACCGGCCCCTTCCTCATCCCCGGCACCGGCCTCATCACCACCAACCACCTCGACCTCCACGCCGCCACCAACCAACCCGCCCGCTACTACCGCCTCAAACGCTGACCCGTGGCACAACCGTCCCAGTTGTGCTCCCGCCAATTTCCCTCCTCCCTCAATTGACACCCCCGTCATTTTCCCTATAACTCCGGCTCGTGAACTCTATCGAACAGCAACTCGACCATTTCGACCCCGCCGTCCGCCGCCGCGCCCTCGAACAACTCGCCGCCGCCGAAACATTCCCCCCGCCGACCGACTGGCACAATCTCCACAGCCACACCTTTTTTTCGTACAACGCCTACGGCTACTCCCCGTCCCGCTTCGCCTACCTCGCCAAAAAACGCGGACTCGGCCTCGCCGGCATTGTGGATTTCGACGTCCTCGACGGGGTGGATGAATTTCACGCCGCGGGCAAACTCCTCCGCCTCAAAACCGTCGCCAGCATCGAATCGCGCACATTCGTTCCCGAGTTCGCCACGCGCGTCATCAACTCCCCCGGCGAACCCGGCATCTGCTATCACATGGGCGTCGGCTTCGCGCGCGCCGTCACGCATCCGTTGCTCACCCAGATGCGCCGGACCGCCGAGCAACGCAACCGCGACCTCATCGCCCGCGTCAACACCTTCACCGCCCCGGTCACGCTCGATTACGACCGCGACGTACTGCCGCTCACGCCCAATGGCAAGATAGATCGCAAGGCGCTGCCCCGGCCCGAGACCGAGTCACATACTACCACATCTGCGAGGCCTACTCCAAAAAGGGCGACCCGGCATTCTGGCAGTCCAAGCTCGACGATTGCCCCGCCGATGCCGGCAAACTCCAAGCTCTCATCCGGTCGAAAACGATGAAGAAGGGCGGCGTTGGATACGTACAGCCCGGCAAGGACTCGTTCCCGTTGATGGCTGACATGAATCGCTTCATCGTCGAAGCCGGTGGCATCCCGACGCTCACGTGGCTCGATGGCACAAGCGACGGAGAAAAGTGTATCGAAGAATTATTTCAAGTCGCCATCGCCTGCGGCGCCGCCGCCCTCAACATCATCCCCGACCGCAACTACACCCCGGGCGTCAAAGACCAAAAACTCCAAAACCTATACGCCGTCGTCGCGCTCGCCGAAAAACACGGCTTCCCGATCATCGCCGGCACCGAAATGAACGCCCCCGGCAACAAGTTCGTGGACGACTTCGCCACCGCCGAACTAAAACCGCTCCTCCCCATCTTCCTCAACGGCGCCCACATCGTGTACGCCCACACCCTCCTCCAACGCGAATCCGGAAGAGGCTACCTCAGCGATTGGGCGAAACAAACTTTCCCCACCACCGCCGCCAAGAACGATTACTTCGCAAAGCTCGGCCGAGAAAGCGTGTAGTAATGCTCTCGATGAGAGGTTTGAGCGGAGTGAGTCCTCGGTACCTGCGTGGTTCGGTGCTATGGACGGGAGTAAACCTCTTCACTGGCGATCACTACACCCGGTGAGCAAATTTTTGCGATCCCCGTAGAGGTAATGAAAAATATGTTTCCCACGGAATCCTCAAGCTCAAGCAACATACCGAAGTCCTGCTGCTTACCGGGAAGCTTGCGTCGGCCCTTTATCAAAACATTTCGGTACACGACCACGCGCAGTCCAAATTCGGTAGAGTAGATATCGTACCGATTGCTGGCATCAATCTCGGGTGGTTGTTCAAACAGTGGATTGGTCATGGTTTCCTTACTTCGAACTTAAAATTAGCCGATTGGGAGTCGTGTACAAATGCTGTCGGTTCGTTTCCCATGTCGATTGGCAGAAGGTCGCCACTTTTGACTTCGTACCGCTTCTTGAACAGCACGTTAGTGACGCGGCGTTCGCCCAGCAAGCTCAAACCGGTTGACCAAGGTGGCGCGGACGGACCTCAGCCATGGCACCGGGACGGGGGGCTGGCCTCGCGGGGACGCTCGGCCCACCGGGCTTGCCATTGACGCTGCTCGGCGGCGCGGCAAGTGGTGGTGCCGCGCCGCTGTGTTGTGGCTGTCGTGTCGGCGATTCGGTGACGATGCAACTTATCCCCCGGCAATCGCGCCGACGATCGCGAAGGGCTCTTGGCCGGTTGCGATCGGTTCCGGCAGGACTGTTTCGGGGGAGCGCGTGGAGAAATCTTCGCCGCAGGCGTAGTATCGGAGAAACGCCCGCCGGCGCAGTGTGTCGTGGTCGCGAATGGTTCCGCGCAACATCGGATACCGGGCTTCCACGGCGTCGAGCACCGCGCCAATCGTCGCGGGCGGAGGGACTTCGACAAGAACTTCGCGGCCCTCGACTCGCGCCAACGTCCGCAGGTGGAACGGCAATTCGACGCGAATCATGCTCATCTGTTGTAGCGGCGCTCTATGAGCGCCGACTCCCCGGCCTTACCGGACGGCGGTCATAGTCCGCCGCTACAGTTTGTGGTTTCATCGCAACGTCTGAACTTCCACCGACAGCACCTTCGGCAAATCCCGCGCGATTGTCGTCCACGAGTCGCCGCCGTCGGGCGAGCAATACACCTGCCCGCCGGTGGTGCCGAAATAGATCCCGCAGTCGTCGAGCGTGTCCACCGCCATCGCGTCGCGGAGGATGTTCACGTAGCAATCCTGTTGTGGCAACCCCCGGGCGAGCGGTTCCCAGTCGTCCCCACCGCTGCGGCTGCGGTAGACGCGCAGTTTGCCTTCGGGCGGGTAGTGTTCCATGTCGCTCTTGATCGGGACGACGTAGATCGTGTTTGGCTCGTGCGCGTGAACCTCAATCGGGAAACCGAAATCACTCGGCAGATTGCCGGACACCTCGCGCCAACTCGCCCCGCCGTCGTCGCTGCGGTTCACGTCCCAGTGTTTCTGCATGAACATCACGTTCGGCCGCGCCGAGTGCATCGCAATTCGATGAACGCAGTGACCGACCTCCGCGCTCTTGTCCGGCAACTCGTACTGCATGTTCAGCCCCTTCGTGGCCGGTCGCCACGACTGACCGCCGTCCTCGGTGCGAAACACCCCGGCCGCGGAAATCGCCACGAACATCCGGGCGGGGTTCGCCGGGTCGAGCAGGATCGTGTGCAACCCCATTCCGCCCGCACCCGGCTGCCACAACTCGCCCTTGCACCGCCGCAACGACGGCAGTTCGGTCCACGTCTTCCCGCCATTCGTGGTCTTGAACAACGCCGCGTCTTCCACCCCGGCAAAACAAGTATCCGGATCGGTCAACGATGGTTCGAGATGCCAGACGCGTTTGAACTCCCACGGATGCTGCGTGCCGTCGTACCAGAGATGTTTCCCAATCTCCCCTTCGTACGCGAACTTGTTGCTCAAGCCGCCCGGCGGATCAAACGGCCCCGGCACTTTTTCGCCACCAGGAATCGTCCACGTCTGCCCGCCGTCATCCGACCGCTGGATGATCTGCCCGAACCACCCGCTCGACTGCGACACAAAGATCCGGTTCGGCTCCAGCGCCGAGCCTTTCAGGTGATAGATCTCCCACCCCGCAAAATGCGGCCCGGTAATCTTCCAGTCTTTCCGCGCGCCATCCGCTTCGATAATGAACGCGCCCTTCTTCGTCCCGACCAACACGCGCACTTTGCTCATGGCTTTCTCCGGTGGAATATCAGCGCATCCAGCGACAACTTGCCGGGGCCGGTCAGCAGCAGCAGCACCGCCACGCACCCGTACACCAACGCCAACTCATACGAGCCTTGCTTGCCGACGAACGGATGCTGGAGAACTATGGCATGGAGATGGACGGCCTTCACCATCGTGCAGAGAATCCCGAACGACGCCAGCGGCGTCAGCAACCCCACAATCCACGCCGCGCCGCCGCCAAATTCACTCAGCGCCGCCAACGCCTGCAACCATCCGGGAATGCCCGCGCCCTCCCCCATCCAACCGAACGGATTTTGAATCTTCGGCCAGCCGTGAAACAGGAACGCCACGCCCGCCGCCACGCGCAGCACCAGCAAGCCGACGCCCACGCGGCCGCCCGCAAAATTATTGAACAGCCAGCCTGTCATCCGGATCTCCGTTTCTGTCGCGGCGCGAAGCGATTGGCCAACGCAATCGCTTTGCGCATCGCTTGGGATTTATTCACCGTCTCATTGAACTCGTAGCGCGCTTCACTGTCCGCCACGATGCCGCCACCGGCTTGTACATACGCGCGGCCCGCTTTCAGCAGCGCGGTCCGCAGCGTGATGCAGCTATCGAGATTGCCGTTGAAACTGAAATAACCGACCGCCCCCGCGTAGGGACCTCGTTGCGTCGCTTCCAACTCACTGATGACCTGCATCGCGCGAATCTTGGGCGCGCCACTGACCGTGCCGGCGGGGAACGTCGCTTTCATCAAATCGTACGCGTTATGCCGCGCCTGCAACTGGCCGGTCACGTTCGACACGATGTGCATCACGTGCGAGTACCGCTCCACCACCATAAACTCGTCCACCTGCACGCTGCCGAAATCACACACGCGCCCGATGTCGTTGCGCGCCAAATCCACCAACATCAAATGCTCCGCCCGCTCTTTCTCGTCCGCCAACAGCTCCTTCTCCAACGCCGTGTCTTCCTCCGGCGTCCGCCCCCGCCACCGCGTCCCGGCAATCGGCCGAATCGCCACCTGCCGGTCTTCGCAACGCACGTGAACTTCGGGCGACGCGCCGACGAGTTGGAAATCACCAAAGTCCAACAGAAACATGTACGGCGACGGATTCACCGACCGCAACGCGCGGTAAATATCCAGCGGCTGCGCGCGAGTCCGCGTCTCGAACCGCTGCGCCAACACCACCTGAATGATGTCCCCCGCCTTGATGTACTCCTGCGCCTTCCGCACCATCGCCGCATGCCGGGCCGGGGTCATATTCGAGCGCACGCCCGGTAACGTTGCGTCCCGCTGAAACTCCACCGGAGGCGATTTTACCGGCCGCGCCAGTTGCTCCAGAATTTCATCAATCTGCCGGCACGCTTTCGCGTACGCCTGCACCGGTGATTTCTCG
>CAZJCX010000046.1:0-7562 GCA_964544425.1 uncultured Verrucomicrobiota bacterium | reverse complement strand
ATGGGCGTTCGCCACCACTTTGATCGTCTGGCTGACCCGGTCGAAGATCACGATGGTGTCGGTGATCATGAAACACAGATTCGGCGTTCCGAGATCATCCTGTGCCGGCTTTGGCACGGACGGCTCGAATTGATGGATGCACTCGTACCCGAGAAACCCCACCGCCCCGCCGCTGAACCGCGGCAGCCCCGGTACGGTCACCGGCCGGTACTGCGCCATCGCCCGCTGCACGTCGTCGAGCGATCCGCCGCGAATCACCGTGCTCGGATTCGCGCCGACGAAAGAGTACCGGCCAATCCGCTCCCCGCCCTCGACCGATTCGAGCAGAAATGACGCGCCACGCTTTCGCAATTTCTGGTACGCCGCCACCGGTGTCTCGGTGTCCGCGAGAATCTCGCGGTAAACCGGAATCAAATTGCCGCGCTGCGCCAGCTTCAGGAATTCGCTCTTCGACGGCGTGAACATTTACTTTTTCCCGTACACCGCGGCAGGGTCCACCAACCGCGACTCGGTCACCTCGACCGTGTCGCCCCGAATCGACCGGAAGAAGCACGACTTGAAACCTTCGTGACAGGCCGCGCCGCTTTGTTCGACTTGGATCAGCACCACGTCCTTGTCGCAATCAAACGCCACGTCCTTGACCTTCTGCGTGTGCCCGCTCGTCGCGCCTTTGTGCCAAAACTCCTTTCGCGACCGGCTCCAAAACACCGTCTCGCCGATCTCCAGCGTCCGCCGCAGCGATTCCTTGTTCATCCACGCCACCATCAACACCCGGCCCGTGCTCGCCTCCTGCACCACCGCCGGAATCAACCCGTGGCTGTCGTATTTCAGATCATCGAGAATTTTCATTCAGTTCCTTTTCAATCGCTTCGTTGGCCCGCAGGGTATCGCGCAACGTCGGCAAGACGGCCAAATCCTTCTTCCGTGCGGCTGCCTCTTTGGCGGCAATCACGTCCGACAACGTCGCGACGAGCAGTTCTGCGCCGCCGCGTCGCATCCGAATCGCCCGCGAACGGACAGACTCAAACTTCTGGCGTTCCGACAGTCGAAAGATGAAATCCACTTGAAACCGGTCCGTGATGACCCGCCGCATCGTCGAAGTCGGCTCAAACGGCTGGGCCACAACTCCTCCGACCAATCCCGCGAAGCGAGAAATCTTTTGCAAGTTGAGCGGCGTCATGCGCACAAACAAGTCGTAGTCATCCGTCGTCAGGGGCGCGGATTGCACGACTGCCGCCGCGTTCCCCACGAGCACGAACTCCAACCGCACTCGTTTCGCAGCTTCGCAGATCTCTGCGAGATGTTCCTCACGAATGGCCATGTTTTCGCCGGCCTCTTGCCACGGGCTGGAAAAAAGACTTCCCCCCCGCCTCGCGCCGCAACCGCGCCCACAGGATCAACTGAAGATCGTGCGGATCAACATCGCGCAGCTTCGGCGACAACCGCTCCTGCCAGCGCGCAATTTCGTTAGCCAGTTTTTTCGCTCGTTTTACAGCCGCACGCATACGCCGTTCTTCCTCAAAAATTGTTTCACATCCGCCACTTTGTATTCGCCGAAGTGGAAAATGCTCGCCGCCAGTACCGCGTCGGCTTTCCCTTCTGTCAACACCGTCACCATGTGCTCCAACGCACCGGCCCCGCCGCTGGCGATGACCGGGATGCTCACGGCCTCGCTGATCGCACGGGTCAACGCCACATCGTACCCGGCTTTTGTCCCATCCGCGTCCATGCTGGTCAACAGGATTTCGCCCGCACCCAACTCCGTCACCCGCCGCGCCCACTCCACCGCATCCAACCCGGTTGGCTTGCGTCCGCCGTGCGTGAAGACTTCCCACCGGGCGTCCCCCGCCCGCTTCGCGTCAATCGCCACCACGATGCACTGCGAGCCGAACCGTTCCGCCCCCGCGCGAATCACGGCCGGGTTTTGCACCGCCGACGTGTTGAGACTCGTTTTGTCCGCGCCGGCTTTCAACATCGCGCGAATGTCTTCCACGGTGCGAATCCCGCCGCCAACCGTGACCGGCATGAAAC
Organism: uncultured Verrucomicrobiota bacterium; assembly: GCA_964544425.1. Lineage (GTDB taxonomy): Bacteria > Verrucomicrobiota > Verrucomicrobiia > Palsa-1439 > Palsa-1439 > OMJI01. Next base: position 5,531 of record CAZJCX010000046.1, on the reverse strand, counting down.
ACTCATTGGCGGTCCGCTCCACGACATCAATCATCGTCGCCCGGTTGTCCGAACTGGCCGTGATGTCGAGAAAGACCAATTCGTCCGCCCCCTGCCGGTCGTATTCCTTCGCGCATTCCACCGGATCGCCGGCGTCACGAAGATTGAGGAACTTGGTTCCTTTCACCACGCGACCGCCCGTCACATCGAGACAGGGAATGATGCGTTTAGCCAACATCGGACGCGGAGAATACACAAGCGCGCCCGGCGCGTCACGATTTGAAATCACGCGCGCAAAACACCATCGCGCCGATGATCCAGCACGTCGCTCCGAAGCCGGTCAGGTACGCCAGCGACTCGCCGATGCTCCACCACGGGATCACGTCGTGAAACGTCCGCACCCAACTCGCGGTGTGATAGCTCACGAACCATTTCTGAAAGCTCGCAAAGTACGGGATGTTCCGCAGCACGAAATCCACAAACATCACCGACAACGTCAAAATGGTCGCGGCGGCGGGCTTCACCTTGAAACACGAAAACATGAACGCCACCGCCGTAATGATCTGCGTCACCACGCCCAGCAACAGCACCGCCTGCGCGTAACGCCACAACCCCGCCCCGGTATCGAACGCGCTGAAAATTCCCTCGTGCGGCACAAACACGAACAACTCGCCCAACTGCCCCCGGTAGATCGTCCCCGCCACCAGACTCGTCGCGCCAAGAAACAGCATCAGCGCAAACGTGTAAATCGCGCACGCCAGCCACTTGATGGCCAGCAACCGCAGCCGGGAAATCGGCCGGGAGAGAATCATCCGCATCCCCCCATCCTCGACTTCCTTCGCCACCACGTCCCCGGCCACGAGCGCGACGTACAACGCGCCCAGCAATGAAATCGTGAACACGATGATCAGCAACCCCAGCGTCAAGCCCGCATAGTAATTCTCCGGCAAGTATCCGTTGCTCGTCAGCAGTTGATTGAATGCCCGTTTCGCTTTCGGCAACTGCAGCAGCAACAGGATCGTCACCTGCACCGCCACAAACGCCCCAAACCCAATGTGCGTCCGCTTGCGCGCAAAAAGCTTGAGCAGTTCGTTCTTAAGTTGCGTTGCGAACACGCCGAATCGTCTCCAAATAAAAATCTTCCAACGTCCGCTCCACCGGCTGCACCAGTTCCACCGCAAAACCATTCCCCACCAACCACGCCGCGATCTGCGGCACGGTCGCCCCGGTCGCCAGCCGACCACGTCCATCGTACTCAAACACGTCCACCAGTCCGGTCGCTTGTAATCCGCGTTCCGCTTCCGTCTGGCGGTCGGCCCGCACTTGGATCCACGGCCGCTCCGCATCCAACTCCCGCCAGTTACCGGCAAACAACAACTCCCCTTCCCGCATCACCGCCAAGTGCGAGCAAAGCTGCTGCACCTCCGCGAGCAGATGCGACGAAAACAAGATCGTCAGGCCCCAGTCCCGATTGAGCCGCAAAATCAGATTCCGCATCTCGTGAATCCCCTCCGGATCAAGCCCCTCGCTCGGCTCGTCGAGGATGAGAAGTTCCGGCGCCGGCAACAACGCCTGCGCCAACGCCAACCGCTGCCGCATCCCGTGCGAATACGTCGCCACCCGGTCGCCAATCCGCCCGGTCAACCCCACCAGTTCCACCACCTCACGCGCCCGGTCAGCATCAAATGGCGCGCTGTACTCGCACAGAATCCGCAGATTGCGCCAGCCCGACAGATATTCGCAAAAGGCCGGCGCCTCGAAAATCGCGCCCACCTTCGCCAGGGCCGCTGCTCGATTGGCAAACACATCCACGCTGCCGATCCGAATGCGACCGGCATCCGGCGTGACCTGACCCAGCACCATCCCGATCGTGGTGCTCTTCCCGGCCCCGTTGTGGCCAAGGAGTCCGAAAATCACACCTCGCGGAATCTCCAGACTGAGATCGGCCACGGCGACACGCCGACCGAATCGTTTGGTGACGTGGTCGAGCGTAATCATGGCAGGCTGGTGGAAAACTTCAGTTCCTTGCTCACGTGACCGTCGGCGTACAGAATCAGGACCCGATCCGGTATGTCCGCGTGAAATCCTTCCTTGTCGCTGACCAACGGCACGCGCGTCGGCTCCGTGCCGCCGACGATGGAGAATAACTTTCCGATGTCCTGCCCGCTCACCGTGAAATTCCAGAAGTAACTCGTCCCGGTCACGGCGAATAGATCCTTCGCGTCCGCAGGACACTGAAACACCTCGCGCTTCCCGGCCACATAGGGGCGCAACACGGTGTCCAACGCCGGCACGTCGTTCGTGATGCTGGCCCGGTTTTGCAGCGCCGGCAGTTGCCCGCCCGCATCATTCACGTACATCTGCACCGCCAACGCCAACTGCCGGAGGTGGCCGAGGCACGCCGTCCTCTTCGCCGCCGCCCGCGCCCGATTCAACGCCGGGAGAATCAATCCCGCCAGCAGCCCGATGATCAAGACGACCACAAGCAACTCCAGAACGGTAAATGCGCGGCGGTTGTTCATCGCGCCCCTTGCATGATTTGCTGCATCTGCTCGATGACCGGCTGCAAATCGAGCTTCGTCTCGGCGTTCGCGTCGCGAATGAAACTTTTCATTCCCTCGTCCACGATCCGCTGGAAGTTCTCATCCGACAACGCCGGGGGCGCGTCCGGCATTTCCTCCCGGGCGCGCGCCAGATCGTTCAGCGCCCGGTTGACGATCTGTTTGCGTTTGGCGGGCGGCATTTCATTGAACGCCTCCATCATCTGCTGCAACCCGCGCGGCAGCGTCAGTTCGACGTACCGGATGCGTTCGGTCTCAGTGAGTTCTTCAAACCACGCCCGCAACTCGCCTCGTACCGAAATTTTTGCCGCTCATCGAATTCCAGCCGATTCACCCGGTCGGCCATACCCGCGATGATCCGTTCCCGTTCCGTCTCCGATCGACCGGCCAGGGGGTGCGCCGTCAGAAAAGCGAGCGTCTTCTCCGCGGTCTGGCGCTGGGCGCGCGCGAACGCAATCGCCCCCGCCACGACGCCCCACACCACGAGCAGAGCGACGGCACCGCGCCACCAGATTCGTTTGGAAGGTCCAACCATACCGGCACCTGTTCAGACGCCGGAACAACACCGCGGTTTCAGGGCGCGAGCAAAACTTCCACTTTGGCTGTTTTGCGGAGCTCCCCGATGTGTTTCTGGGCGACCTCCGCGCCTTTCTGCTGCTTGAGGCGAGCGCTCAAATCGTCCTTCACTTCCTCCAAGGGAACCTGCCGGGCCGCCTTTTTCTCGGTGACCTGCAAGATGTGATAGCCAAACTGCGTCGTAATCACGTCGCTGACTTGGTTCGTCTCCAGCGAGAACGCCGCCAAGTCGAACTCCGGCACCATCGCGCCGCGCGGGAACAAACCAAGATCGCCCCCGTTGGCGCCGCTGCCGGGATCCTCCGAAAACTGCTTGGCCAGCCCCGCAAAATCCTCCCCGGCTTTCACCCGCACCAACAACGCATCAATCTGCGCCTTCTTCGCCGCCTTGTCATCGTCCGACGCCGTCGGCGCCACGCGCACGAGGATGTGACGCGCCCGCACGAGATCCGGCTGGCGAAACCGCTCCTGATTTTTGTCGTAAAATTCCTGCAGCTCGGCTGGCGTCGCCGCCGCGCCGTTCGTCATCAACCCCATCATCGCGCCCTGCACGATGAAATTGTCCCGCAAACGCGCCCGGTAATCCGTCGCGGTCAACCCCGACTCGCTCAACGCCTTCTCAAATTCCGCCGTCCCGCCGACCTGCTGCTCGATGCGGGCGAATTCCGCGTTCACTTTCTCGTCCAACCCCGCCGGCGGCGTGGCGGACGCCTCCTGCAAAACCAACTCGCGATTGATCAACTCGTCCAGCACATCCCGCTCAAACTTCCCCATCTGCTCCGGGGGAATGGAGCGACCGTTCTGCGCGAACTGCATCATCAATCCGCGCAACGCCGCATTCAACTCGGCTCGCTTGATTTCCTTTCCGTTGACGCGCGCCACGACTGCCGCACCATCCGGTTCCGCCGCCACTCCAGTCAGTGTCAAACCGACGGCCAGCCCCAGGATTCCCAGCAAAAGTTTTTTCATAAGGTGGAGACACTACCCACCCTCCACTCCCGGCGCAAGAAATTAGCAGGCGCAGGCTGAACGCTACTCATTGCGGCGGATGCGGAGGAATTGCTCGGTCGGAGCGAGGATGAGGTTGTAGGACGAATTGAACTCGGTCGGGTTGCCGAGGGAAATGTCGCGCGGGGTGGAGAAAGCGGGGTCGGTGGACAACTGCGCGGTGTAGGACAAGCCGGGGAATGACGTGAAGTCCACCCGGAAGGTGTTGAAAGCCGGCTGGCTGTTCACGAGCTGAAACAGGGTGATCCGCAGATGGTCGTTGGCGTCGAGCGGGTTGGTCATGTTGCCGATTTCATCTTCGTCGGTGAACCCGTCGCCATCCGTATCAAGCGCGGAATCGTTCACAGCGGGATTCAACTGCGGGTAAAGGCCGCCGCTGCCTTCCAGCGCGTCGGGGATCGCGTCGCCGTCGAGCGACGGCAAACCAAGCTGCGCGAAGAACACCGTTTCCACTGCGCCGATTTCCGGGAGGGTCGTGCCCGGTCGCGCGGCGTTGCGCTGGTCTTGCGGCGGCGTACCGGGCATGGAGACGGCGGCTTCGATCACCGGCGATCCCGGCAGGGGCGGCATGGTGTGGGTCGGGCCGCCGTAAGCGCCGAGTTTGGCGAGCAACGGATTGCCGGCGGTGAGGTTGTTGCCTCTGTTGGTGAGCGGCGTGGCAGCATACAGGTTGTTGGCGCTGTTGCCGGCGATTAGTGAGTTTTCGAGGCGGCCACCGGCGAAACTGACGACGGCGTGCGTGCCGGTGTTGCCGCCGGCAATGGTGGTGTGGGTGAGTTCGAGCGGGCCTTGCGCCCAAATCGCGCCGCCGTCGCTGGCCTGGTTGCCTGCAAAAGTGCTGTTGACGGCGACGACGCGACCGTCGAACGTCATCACCGCGCCGCCGAGCGAGCTGCCGGCGGTGTTGCCCGTCAGCAGGCAACGATGCAAATTCAGGTCTGACTGGCTGTAACCGATGATGCTTCCGCCGACATCATTGTTGGAGTTGGCGTTGCGCAGCGAGACCGTATCCAGACTTAGCGCACCCTCGCCGACACGAAAATGACGGCCACTGCCCGTGCCGTCGAAAATCACCCCGGCGGGGATGTCCGACGCATCAATCAAGATGTTCTTCTGGAAAATATCAATCTCCCCCCCAAACGGAATGGTGTCGCCGGGCTCCCCGTTGAAAACGGTGGGGTCGAAGCGGATGACCGCAGCAGCAGGAGCGTCGGCGATGGCTTTGCGCAGCGTGGTAGAGGTGGCGACGTTGTCGCCGGGGTTGTTGACGAGGGTGACGGCCGCAATTTCGACCGCGCCGATGTCCGGTGTGCCGATGCTGCGGGGCAGCCCGCGCTGGTCGGTGATGATCCCGGTGGCCGACGCGCCACCAATCGCGGGCGAGTTCGCGAGCGGGTGCCGGGTCAT
>CAZJCX010000045.1:18377-19027 GCA_964544425.1 uncultured Verrucomicrobiota bacterium | reverse complement strand
GACGCGGCGATCGCCTTCCGCTGGGTGCAAAAACCCCGCCGCGACCTCTCGCAGTTGAAAATCCTGAGCGGACACCAACTCCGCCATCCCCAGCAATATGCCCAGCCAGACCCGTGACATCGCGCCACAGTAATCCGGCGCGTGGGGGATTGCCAACTGAGTTTTACCTTCCCCGCCCGGCTGCCATTGTGTACAAACACCCCTCCATGACTGATGGCGATGTGTTGCGGATTTTTCGCGAGACCAACGCGTTGTTGGAGGGGCATTTTTTGCTCCGGTCGGGACTGCATTCCCGGCAATACTTCCAATGCGCGCAGGTCTTGCAATGGCCGCGCCACGCGGAAACATTGTGTGCCGCATTGGCCGGCAAGTTTGCGCCCAGTCGCGTGCAGACGGTCGTTTCACCGGCTCTGGGCGGGCTGTTCGTCGGGCACGAAGTCGCGCGGGCGTTGGGTGTCCGGCACATTTTCGCGGAGAAGAATGCGGCGGGGACGCTGGAGTTGCGGCGCAATTTTCACATCGCGACGGGGGAGCAGATCCTTGTGGTCGAAGACGTGATCACGCGCGGCGGGCGCGTGCAGGAGACGATGGAGCTGGTGCGGGCGCGCGGCGGCGTGGTGATCGGAGTCGGAACGATTGTGGATCGGTCG
>CAZJCX010000045.1:18042-18359 GCA_964544425.1 uncultured Verrucomicrobiota bacterium | reverse complement strand
GCACGGTGGATTTTGGGACACCGCTGCGGAGCTTGTTGCGGTTGCCGATTGAAACATTTGAGGCGGCGGTTTGTCCCATGTGTCAGGCCGGCAGCCAACCGGTGAAGCCGGGGAGTTGAGTGGATTTTTATGGTTAAGTGGATTTTGCAGAAAATCATGGGATCGAAGAACCAGCGCGAGGTCAAACGCCTCTGGCCGGTGGTTCAACAAATCAACCAAATCGAGCAGGAGTATCAGCGGCTCAGCGACGAGCAACTGCGCGCCAAGACGGCCGAGGTCAAGCAGCGGATCGCCGGCGGTGCGACGGTGGCTGATCT
>CAZJCX010000045.1:16297-18031 GCA_964544425.1 uncultured Verrucomicrobiota bacterium | reverse complement strand
CGTTCGCCGCCGTGAAAAACACGTGCCGGCGGTTGTGCGGCCGGGAATGGCCGGTGCGCGGGCATCCCTACCGGTGGGATATGGTGCCGTTCGACGTGCAGCTCATCGGCGGGATCGTGCTGCATCGGGGCAACATTGCGGAAATGGCCACGGGCGAGGGCAAGACGCTCGTCGCCACCTTGCCGGTCTATCTCAACGCGCTGACCGGACGCGGCGTCCATGTCGTGACCGTGAATGACTACCTCGCCGCGCGCGACGCGGAGTGGATGGGCGAGATTTATAAATTCCTTGGGCTGACCGTCGGCATCATCCAGCACGACCAGCGACCGGACGTGCGCCGAGCGCAGTACGCGTGCGACATCGCGTACGGCACGAATGCCGAGTTCGGTTTCGATTACCTGCGCGACAACGGGATGGCGACGAGTTTGGAGACGCAGGTGCAGCGCGGGCATTACTACGCGATCGTGGACGAGGTGGACTCGATCCTGATTGATGAAGCGCGCACGCCGCTCATCATTTCCGGTCCGAGCACGGTCGCGACGCATTCGTTCGACAAGTACAAGCCGGGCGTGGCCGAGTTGTACCGCGCACAAACGATGCTTTGCAACCGGCTCGTCGGCGAGGCGAAAGACCTGTTGGAGAAACGCGATCCCCAGAACGTGGACGACGAGTTGAATCGCGAGGAGCAGGCCGGTCGGTTCTTGTACCAGGTGAAACTCGGGATGCCGAAGAACAAGCAGTTGCTCAAGATGATGGAGGAGCCCGCGACGCGGAAGTTGATTGATGAAGCCGAGTTGAACTGCCTGCGCGACCAGTCGAAAAAGGAACTGCATGATCTGAAGGAAGAGCTGTTCTTCACGATTGATGAGAAACAGCACGACTCCGATCTCACAGAGAAGGGCCGCAAACTGCTCAGTCCGAATGATCCCGAAGCGTTCGTGATCCCGGATCTCGTCTCCGCCATGCAGGAAATTGACGCCCAAACGATTGAGGACTCGGAGAAGGAAAAGCGCAAACAACAGTTGCAGCAGCATTACGACGAGCGCACCGAACGGATCCACAACATTTCCCAACTCCTGCGGGCGTACTGCCTCTTCGAGCGCGACGTGGAATACGTCGTGCAAGAAGGCAAGGTCATGATCGTGGACGAATTTACCGGGCGACTCATGCCCGGGCGCCGCTGGAGCGACGGCCTGCACCAAGCCGTTGAAGCCAAGGAAGGCGTCACCGTCGAGCGTGAAACGCAAACCCTGGCCACCATCACCATCCAGAACTATTTCCGTCTTTACGAAAAACTGGCCGGGATGACCGGCACCGCGGAAACCGAGGCGACCGAGTTCCACAACATTTACAAACTGGATGTCATCGTCATCCCGACCAACAAACCGAACATCCGCAAGGACGAAAACGACATCGTCTATAAGACCCGCCGCGAAAAGTACAACGCGATCATCAGCGAAATCAGCGAGCGCCACCGCAAAGGCCAGCCGCTCCTCGTCGGTACCGCCAGCGTCGACGCCAGCGAAGTGCTGGCGCGCATGCTCGCGCGTCAAAAAATTCCCCACAACGTTCTCAACGCGAAATTCCACCAGCAGGAAGCCGAGATCGTCGCCCGCGCCGGTCAGCGGGGCGCGGTCACAATCGCGACCAACATGGCCGGCCGCGGCACCGACATCAAACTCGGGCCCGGCGTGGCGGATGTGGGCGGTTTGCACGTCATCGCCAGCGAACGCC
>CAZJCX010000045.1:13250-16287 GCA_964544425.1 uncultured Verrucomicrobiota bacterium | reverse complement strand
ACGAAGCGCGCCGCATTGACCGCCAGTTGCGCGGCCGCTGCGCCCGCCAAGGCGATCCCGGCAGTTCGCGCTTTTATGTGTCGCTGGAAGACGACTTGATGCGGTTGTTCGCGAGCGGTCGCATCGCCAACATCATGGAGAAACTGGGCATGAAGGAGGGCGAGGAGTTGCAGCATCCGCTCCTGAACCGCTCCATTGAGACCGCCCAGCGCCGCGTCGAGGAACACAATTTCTCCATCCGCAAACACACGCTCGAATACGACGACGTGATGAACAAACAGCGCGAAGTCGTGTATGGCTTCCGCAACGACATCATCCGCGGCGACAGCCCGCGCGAGGCCATTTTTGAGATTTTGGAAGAAGTCGTTGAAACGCGCGTGGACGAGTACTGCCCCAAAGACAAACCGGAGGATGACTGGGAGTCGGACGCTTTGCTCCGGTGGGTCAATCACGCGTTTCCCATCGGTCTGAGAAAAGACCAAATTGCCGGCAAAGCGGCCGACGAAGTCCGGCAGTTGATCCTCGACCGGGTCACCAAGGCGTATGAAGCCAAGGTTTCCCATGAGCAACCGGAGACGCTGCGCATGGTGGAACGCCTGATCGTCCTCAACGCCCTCGACCGGCTCTGGCAGGAACATCTCTACAACATGGACCAACTCCGCGGCGGGATCGGCCTGCGCGCATACGGCCAAAAAGATCCGCTCACCGAGTACAAGAGCGAGGCGTTCAATATGTTCGAGGAGATGATGTCGAACGTGAAGAGCGAGATCGCCAACAACGTCTTCCGCAGCGCGAGCAGTCTCGCCGCATTCGAGAATTTCCTCCGCGCCCTGCCCCAACAACTCAGCGCGCCGGACGTTTCCCAGCCCAGCGCGTTTCGGGGCACCATGTCCTCGTCCGCGCCGGCGTCGCAACCCGCGGGCGGCGGCGAGATCGTCGAGAAAGCCATCGCAGAAGCCGCCCGGCCCATCAAGCGCGAGGTTCCCAAAGTGGGCCGCAACGAACCGTGTCCCTGCGGCAGCGGCAAGAAGTACAAGCAATGCTGCGGCAAGGCGGCGTGAACGTCGCAGTTTTCCGTTGGCTGCTCCCCGCCAGCGCCGGCCTCTTGCTGGCGCTCGCGTTCCCGCCCTTCGATGCGTTTCAACTCGCCTGGCTCGGCCTGATTCCGCTTTGCATCGCGGTGCGCGACGTGCCGTGGGGCGAAGCCTGCCGGCGCGGGTACATCGCCGGGCTGGTGTTCTTTGGCAGCACGCTCTGGTGGATCGGCCACGTCACCGTGCCCGGCGCCGTCGCTGTCATCGCGATCCTCGCTCTTTACGTCGCGCTCGCCGCGTTGTGGTTCCGTTTCGTTCTCGGCGCGGCCGCCGGCGCAGACTCTCCGCTGCTGAATTTGCGGAGCGCCATTCTTTGCGCGGCCGGTTGGGTCGTGCTCGAATGGGTGCGCGGGTGTTTCTTGCTCGGGGGGTTCGGCTGGAATTTTCTTGGAGCGAGCCAGTACCGGACCGCCGCGCTGCTCCCATTCGCCAGCGTGACCGGCGTGTACGGGGTCTCCGCCGTGTTGTGCGCCGTCAACGTGATCTTCTTCCTGACCGGATTGCGGTTCTACACGCACCTCCGCGCTGGCCAACCCATCCGCCGTCTCAACTGGGAACTCTACGCCGTGATGCTGGTCGTGTGCGCCATGTTTCTGCACGGCGCACGCGAGTTGGCCGCGCGCAAATCCCGGCCGCACCGGCCCCTGCAAATCGCGCTCATCCAAGCCAACATTCCGCAGTCGCTCAAGTTCGTCCCCGAACAAAAACAAATGGTGCTCGACCGGCATCGCGAGTTGACCACCACCGCCGCGATCACGAAACCCGACCTGATCATCTGGCCGGAGACCGCCGTGCCGGACCCGTTGCGATTCGATCGCGATTCCTACGCGCTCGCCACCAACCTCGCGATCACGACGGGCGCACATTTGCTGACCGGTACGATTGACTACCGGCCGTACAGCCAACCGCCGGAAGCTTACAACGCCGCCATTCTGCTCAGCCCCACGGGTGACACCCTCGAGATTTACCGAAAAATTCACCTCGTCCCCTTCGGCGAGTACGTGCCCCTGCAACGGTTCACCGCCGGTCTCGTCAGCCGCATCGGACCGGAAGGCTACGATGTGACGCAAGGCTACGGGTTCCAGCGCGGCACCGAGCACACGATCTTCGAAGCAAGCGGCTTTCGCTTCGGCGCGGTGATTTGCTTCGAGGACACCGTGCCACATCTCTACCGGCATTTCGTCGCGCGCGGCGTGGATTTCATGGTGAACCTGACCAATGACGCTTGGTTCCGCGAATCACCGGCCGCGGCGATGCATCTCGCCAACGCCGTCTTTCGCGCCGTCGAGACGCGCCGGCCCCTGATCCGCAGCACCAACAACGGCATCACCTGTGTCGTGGACGAATGCGGTGTCATCCGCGCCGAGCTGGAACCGTTCACCGAATCCGCGCTGACGTTCGAGTTGGCGGTTCCCGAGGGGACCGGCCACACATTCTACGTCCGGCATGGCGACGTTTTTGTCGCGCTCTGCGCCGTGATGTCCACCGGCGCGGTCATTTGGCGAACTCGACGGCGCGCGTCTCGCGGACAACCGTGACTTTGATCTGCCCGGGATACTGCATCTCGGTTTCGATCTTGCGGCGAATATCGCGCGCGAGCGTGACGGCGTCCGTGTCGCTGACTTTCGTCGGCTCCACGATAATCCGCACTTCGCGCCCTGCGGAGAGCGCGTAGCTCTTCTCCACGCCGGGAAAGGCGTTGGCGACCGCCTCGAGTTTCTCCAGTCGTTGCAGGTAAATCTCCATGCTCTCGCTGCGGGCGCCAGGCCGGGAGGCGCTGATCGCGTCGCAGGCACCGGCCAACACGCCGTACACGGTGAGCGGTTCGACTTCATGATGGTGCGAGGCGACGCCCTGACAAACCTCCTCCAATTCGCCGTGTCGTTTTAACAACTGCCCGCCAATCAACGCGTGCGAGCCTTGCACTTCGTGGTCGAGCGCCT
>CAZJCX010000045.1:6192-13232 GCA_964544425.1 uncultured Verrucomicrobiota bacterium | reverse complement strand
CGATGTCGTGGAACAGGCCGACCCGTTTGGCGACCTCGACGTTCAGGTTCAACTCGGCTGCAATCGTCGCCATCAACCGCGCCACCTCGATCGAGTGATCGAGCACATTCTGCGCGAAACTGTGGCGAAACTTGAGCCGCCCCAACACGTCCACCACCTCCGGCGCCACCCGGCCGAGGCCGAGTTGAAAGATCGCCTCGTCACCGGCCTTGCGGATGGAGAGTTGGACTTCCTCATTCACCTTTGCCGCCTCCTCCTCGATCCGGGCGGGATTGATCCGCCCGTCAGCCACGAGCCGCTCCATCGTCTGCTTGGCGACTTCGCGGCGCACCGGGTCGAACCCGCTCAACACGACCGTCTGCGGCGTGTCATCAATCAGCACATTCACGCCGGTCACCGCGAACGCGCGGATGTTGCGACCCTCCCGGCCGATGATCCGCCCTTTCATCTCTTCGCTCGGCAACGTGAGCAGACAACTCGTGCTTGATTGCACATGACCGGACGCGTACCGCTCAATGGCAATGGTGATGATGCGCTTCGCCTCCCGTTCCGCACCTGCTTTGGCTTCCTCGATGATGTTGCGGGTGAGCGCCGCCGCCTCTTTGCGCGCTTCGTCTTCAATCTGCGCGAGCAACATTCGCCGCGCTTCCTCGCTCGTCATCCCGGAGATGCGCTGCAACTCTTTCTGCAACGTCGCCTTCAGCGTATCGAGGTTATCCTGCAACTTGAACAACTCGCCTTCGCGTTTCGCCAGATCGCGCTCTTGATCGAGCAACTCCTCGATTTTCCTCTCGTGCGTTTCCGCGCGCCGCTCCAACTGCGCCTCGCGCTGCACCAAACGTTTCTCGGTGTCCGTAAACTCGGCGCGCCGGTCGCGCGTCTCCTGGTCGAGCAACTCCCGGGCTTTGTGCAACTCTTCGTGCGACTGCATCCGCGCTTCGCGCAACACCGTCTGCGCTTCCTGCCGGGCGCGTTCCACGACGCTGCCCGCCGATTTCGCGTCCACGCGCGCCCGCCACCATTGCAGTCCCACGCCGATCGCCACGCCCACCACGAGCGCGAGGATCGCGAGGATGACCGGATTGTCCATGTCAGGTTCCTTTAATGGTTTGGTTTTCCGTGATGATATAATCCAGCCGCACATCGTGCGCCGCGACTGGAACCGACTCGACGACTTGAAAATCATACGCCAACCCGATTTTCACACCGGACTGACCAGCCAACAACTGGTCAAAGTACCCCTTCCCGTGCCCCAACCGGTAGCCGTGCCCGTCGAATGCCACGCCCGGCACCAACCACACGTCCGGCACCCCACCGGCCCGCACCGACTGCGGCTCCAAAATCCCCCAATGACCGGGCCGCAAATCCGCATCGAAATCTTGCACGCGACCCACCCCATACCGACGGTCGCGGAATACCGGCACGACAACTTCCCGGCCCGACGCCAAAAGTTGCCGGATCAATCCGTGCGTCCCCACCTCCTGCCCGGTCGACACATAGGCACACAGGCAATTGGCCGCTCGAAACTCCGGTACCTGCTCCAACCTCTCCGCAATCGCCAGGCTGGCGGCCCGCACCTGCGCCGGCGTCAATGCCAGCCGCTGCGCGAACAAGCGGCGTCTCAGCTCGATTTTTTGCTGAGCAACTGTTTCCATTTTTCCATTCGTTCCCGGACGCGCACCTCGAATCCCTGATCGGTCGGCGTGTAGTACGTCCGCTTCTCCGGCAGATAATCCTGCGCCACGACGTGCCCCTCGTAATCGTGCGCGTACTTGTACCCCTTGTGCCCCAACCGCTCCGCCCCCTTGTAATGAGTGTCTTTCAAATGCGCCGGCACTTCCAAGGTCCGGCCACCCTCCACGTCGGCTTTCGCCGCGCCGATGCCGGTCGTGACCGCATTTGATTTCGGCGCGGTGGCGCAATACACCGTTGCCTCCGCCAACACGAGCTGTCCTTCCGGCCACCCGATGAATTCCACCGCGTGATGCGCCGCCACCGCCACCACGAGCGCCTGCGGGTCGGCCAGTCCGACATCCTCCGCCGCCAATATCACAATCCGCCGCGCAATAAACCGCGGATCCTCCCCGGCCACCACCATCTTTGCCAGCCAATACAACGCCGCGTCCGGATCACTCCCGCGCATCGCCTTGATGAACGCGGAAATCGTGTCGTAATGCTCATCCCCATCCCCGTCGTACACCACCGCCTTCTTTTGAATCGATTCCTCCGCCACCGGCTTCGTGACGTGCCGCGACTCAGTGGTGAGCACCGCAATCTCCGATGAGTTGAGTGCCTTGCGCGCGTCGCCGTCACAGGCCGTCGCAAGAAATTCAAGCGCGTCATCGGTCGCCGTCGCGTTCAGCTCCTTCAAGCCGCGCTTCAACAGCGTCTGGATGTCGGCTGGGGCGAGCGGCTTCAGCTCGAAGACCTGCGACCGCGACACCAGCGGCGAGTTCACGTAGAATAACGGGTTGTGCGTCGTCGCGCCGATCAACCGCACCGTACCGGATTCCACATCCGGCAGCAGCACATCCTGCTGCGCCTTGTTGAACCGATGGATTTCATCAATGAACAGAATCGTTTTTTGCCCGGTATTGGCGAGCCGATTGGCGGCGGCGGCAATCACGCGGCGAATGTCCGCGACGTTGGATTCCACGCCGCTGAGCCGCTCGAACTTGCATTGCGTGGCGTTGGCGATGACCTGCGCGAGCGAGGTCTTGCCGGTGCCCGGTGGGCCGTAGAGAATGATCGAACTGATCCGGTCGGCCTTGATCGCGCGCCACAGGAGTTTGCCCTCGCCAAGAATGTGTTGTTGACCGACGAACTCCGCCAACGTGTGCGGCCGCAGGCGAGTCGCGAGCGGCGCGGCGCGCGAGTCGGGCGTCTTGTCCGCCGCCACGGGCGGTTGCTGCTCGAATTGTGAGAAAAGATTATCGGCCATGACCACACTCCGCGCTTGCGGCGGGTGACTGAGCGGAGAGGTGGAAACGAAATACCCCGCCGTAATGCCGTTAGAATGCAATCTTATGAACCCCTCGATAAAGGGGGTGCTCTGTCAGCGACTTTCGGCTTCCTAAGCAGGCATGCCGGCCACCGCCAAACCCGAGCTCCGTCACAGACGGTATTGGCTCAAAGAATCCGCATTCAACACGAACATGGCAGGGTATTTCAAATCGAAATCTTTCCAAAGAACGCGCTCACGACACTCAGTTTAATAACAGACCTTGATCTCGAATTCAATGCTAATCCCTGCCCTCGTCAGCTCTCCCGAATCTCGCACGCCAACTCCTGCTGCAACGCCCGCTTCAACTGTTCGTGCGCCGCGTTCACTTCGTTGTCGGTCAACGTGCGGTCCGCCGCCCGGTACGTCAGCGAATAGGCCACGGACTTTTTTCCCGTCGGAATTGCGCCACCGCGGAAAATATCAAACAGTGCCACCCGCTCCAAGATTTTATTCCGGTGCTTTTCCAGCGCCGCCATGACCGCGCGGTGGGACACATCTTCTCCGACCACCAGCGCCACGTCGCGCACCACCGCCGGATGTTTCGGCAGTTCTTCGTACTGCTTCTCCGCGCGCCGCGCCGACAATACCGGTTCCAAATCCAACTCCCCGGCCGCCACCGCGTCCCGTAAACCCAGCTTCTTGGCCTCGAACGCCGAAATCTGATTCACTTCCCCCGGCAGCCCCAGCTCCTCAAGCGCGCCTTTCAAATCGAAGTAATCCACCGGCTCCGTCCGCTCCCAATCCCCGGTCACCCGTCGCCCCGTTGCCGCCAGCGCCAGCCGCAGCGTTTCCTGGCCGGTGGCGTCAAACACCCGGCCGATCTCGAACAGCTTTACGTCGAACTGATGCCGAGACACATTCGTCCGCAGATTCTGCAGCAGTCCCGGCAGCAAACTCGCCCGCAACGCCGTCAGCTCCGCATTCAGCGGATTCTGCAAGCGCGCCGCACCGGCTGCCACCATCGTTTGGTTGACTGCCTCATGAAAACCCAGCGCGTTCAACTTCCGCCGCAACTCCTGCAACCGATCCCACCGGCCATCACACTCCGACACCGCCGGCGTCGCCGGCTGCATCCGCGCGGGAATCTTCTCCACGCCATGAATCCGGCACACTTCCTCGATCAAATCCGCTTCCCGTTCCAAATCCACCCGAAACGTCGGCACCTCGACTTCGAGGCCGGTTGTCTCCTCGCGCGCCACCGTCAACCCCAAACTTCCCAGAATCTGCTTCACCGCGTCGGGCGCTACCACCACTCCCAACACCCGATTGATCTGCGAATACCGGCAGGTCACCCGCCGCCTCACCACCGGCTGCGCGCACACATCCGCCACCGGCCCCACCACACCACCGGCCACCTGCTGGATCAACTGCGCCGCCCGCCCGCTCGCCCACAACACCCCGCCAATATCCGCGCCCCGCTCAAACCGATAGGACGATTCACTCGCCAGCCCCGTCCGCTTCGACGTCTTCCGCACACTGCCGGGCGCGAACCACGCGCTCTCCAACAACACATCCACCGTCGCATCGCTGATCTCCGAATTCTTCCCGCCCATCACACCGGCTAACGCCACCACGCGCTCCGCATCCGCAATCACCAAGTTCTCGCCATTCAATTCGTGCCGGGTATTGTCAATGGCCTCAAACACTTCTTTATCGCGCGCTCGTCGCACAACGATTTTGCCGCCTTTCAACCGCCGGTAATCGAACGCATGCAGCGGATGCCCGGATTCGAGCAACACATAATTCGTTACATCCACCACATTGTTGATCGAACGCATCCCGACCTTTTCGAGAATCTGTTTCAACCAAGCCGGCGACGGCCCGATCTTTACTCCGCGAATCATCCGCGCTGTGTAACGCGGGCACAAGTCCGGTGCTTCAACAGTCACATTCTCGGTGCTCTCTGTGTTCTCTGTGGTTACTTCTGGCCGTCGTAACGCATGCCCGGTCAATGCCGCCACCTCCCGCGCAATCCCGATCACGCTCAACCAATCCGGCCGATTCGGCGTCACCTCAATATCGAACACCGAATCCCCGCCGCCCCAATACTCCGCGAAATTCCTCCCCACCGGCGCATCGGTCGGCAGTATCAACAAGCCATCCTCGCCTTTTGGCAATCCCAGTTCCTCTGCCGAGCACATCATCCCCTGCGAAAGCTCGCCGCGCAGTTTGGATTCCTTGATCGTGAAACCCGCCGCCATCGCCGCCCCCGGCAACGCCAACGGCACCTTGTCGCCCACCCTGTAATTCTTCGCCCCACAAACGATCTGCCGCTCGCCCGTCCCATCGTTCACACGACACACCGACAACTTGTCCGCGTTCGGATGCTTCTCGCTGGAAAGAATCTGCGCCACCACCACCTGCGCCGGTATTTTCCCGCCGAGCGAGACCACATCCTCCACCTCAATCCCCGCAAACGTCAGCTTCTCCGCCAACTCCCCCGGCGACCACGGCTCCTCAACATACTGCTTCAACCAATTGTACGTGAATTTCATGCGGGTGGGAGATTAGCGAGTGCCAAGCAAAGCGTCGAGTCCGAAGGCAGAACGGCGAACGCGCCTCATAGAGGCGCGGCTACACCAGAACCGAACACACCCACGCCTCGTAGAGGCGCGGGTAAAGCAGGACCGAACACGCGCGCCTCGTAGAGGCGCGGCTACACCGGTGTAGCCACGGCTCTACGAGCCGTGCTATTTTCAAATCATGCCGACTTCCCGCTACCCCCGGCGTCCACCGCGGTTACCGGTAATCTTCGACACCTACCGGCACTCCCCCATCTACTTCGTCACCTTCACCACCTACAACCGCCGCCCTTGGCTCTCACAGCCGAGCATCCACGCAGCATTCCTCATTTTCATTCGCCGCGCGTGGGAGGAACATCGAGTCGCCATCGGCCAATACGTCATCATGCCCGACCACCTCCACCTGCTTGTTTCAGGCGGTGCCGACTTCAAGCTTGGCGGCTGGGTCAAACTCCTGAAGCAAATGCTTGGCAAGGCTGCGGAACCGCAGCCACGCTCCCGGTTATGGCAGGAGGGATTCTTTGATCACCTGATTCGCCACGAGGAGAAACTCGCTTCGCTCTGGGAATACGTCCAACGAAACCCCGCCACTGCCGGCTTGGTCGCCACGCCAGCAGATTGGCCATACCAAGGGGAGTTTATCCCGTTGGATCGCACCCGCGAACGCGCCTCGTAGAGGCGCGGCTACACCCGACCGAATTCACGCGCGGCTGCCAGTGTAGCCACGGCTCTACGAGCCGTGGGCCAACTTAGCCGGAACAATGCCGACAAAGGTAGGGCGCGACCGCCGGGCGCGCCGCTGTTGGACGATGACGCAACGACTTCGGCGCCCCCGGCGATCGCGCCCCGCGAACGCGCCTCGTAGAGGCGCGGCTACACCGGTGTAGCCACGGCTCTACGAGCCGTGGGCCAACTCAGAACTGCTCCAAAAACCGCACATCGTTCTCCGTGAACAACCGGATGTCGGTGATGCCGTATTGGATCATGGCGAGGCGTTCGATGCCGAAGCCGAAGGCCCAGCCGCTATAGGCGTCGTCGGGATAGCCCACTGCCTTGAACACATTCGGGTCCACCATGCCGCAGCCGGCAATCTCGATCCATTCCTTGCCGCGGGCCCGGAAATGCGGCGTGCTGAGGTCAATCTCAAAGCTCGGTTCGGTGTACGGAAAGAAATGCGGCCGGAACCGGACCTTGGTCTCCGGGTCGAGCAGTTGCTTGAAGAAAAATTCGACGGTGCCCTTCAGGTCGGCCACCGTCACGTTCTTGTCCACATACAACCCTTCAATCTGATGAAACGTCGGACTGTGCGTCGCGTCGGGATTGTCGCGGCGAAACACCCGACCGGGCGCGACAATCCGAATGGGCGGCTTCTGCTTCAACATCGTGCGGATCTGCACCGGTGAGGTGTGAGTCCGCAATAAGTACCGGCCATACTTCTCATGCGGCGGCAAATCCACGTAAAGCGTGTCCTGAATGTCGCGCGCGGGATGATTCGCCGGCGTGTTCAACGCATC
>CAZJCX010000045.1:1665-6182 GCA_964544425.1 uncultured Verrucomicrobiota bacterium | reverse complement strand
TACACTCTTTCCCTACAATGCCACTCATCCTCGATTTCCGGCCCGTCCTCCACCGCAAACCCCATGCGCCGGAAAATCCGCACCGTTTCATCGAAAATCTGTGTCAACGGATGCAAGCGACCCAAATGATGCCGCCGCCCCGGCAACGTTGTGTCTATGGCCGGCCCGCTGGCTGCCGCTTTCGCTTCCAACTCCTCGCGCTTCGCCGTCAACGCGGCCGTCAGCGCATTCTTCACTTCGTTGGCGAGCCGCCCGATGACCGGCTTCTGCTCCTTCGGCAACCCGCCCAACTGTCCAAGCAACCCGGTGACTTTCCCCTGCGCGCCGAGATACCGGGCTTTGACCTGCTCCAACGCCGGCAAGTCCGCGCAACCGACAATCGCACCCTCGGCCTCGGCGCGGACGGCATGAAATTGTTGTTCGAGTTCGCTCATGGAAACGGGCGCGACGGTAACGAAACACGCTGGCGCGCGCAAGATTCAATATGCTACGCTGCCCCGCGCATGGAGGTCTGGATTCTCTCGGATGGCAAAGCCGGCCACGTCAACCAATCGCACGGCTTGGCGCAAGCCCTCGCCCGCCTCACTCCGGTCAACGTCTCCACCATCCTAATCCACCGGTTCTGGGACATCCGCCGCGCCGGCCGCGCTTTGCCGCGCCCTCATTTCCTTTTGGCCGCTGGTCACCGAACGCATTTTGCCGCGCTCCTCGCCCGCCGGACGTACGGCGGCAAAATCGTGGTCCTGATGAAACCCACGCTGCCCACCGGCTGGTTCGACCTCTGCCTCATCCCCGAACACGACGGCGCGACGGCCACCGGCAACATCATCGCCACCCGCGGTGCCCTCAACCCCATCCGACCGGGCCAACCGCAAGCCGGTCACGGTCTGATTCTCGTCGGCGGTCCTTCGCCGCATCACCTTTGGGACGATGCGGCGGTGGCCGGCCAAGTTCGCGCGATTTCGGAGGCCGACTCTGATACGAATTGGGAACTCACGACCTCCCGCCGCACACCGGCCACGTTCCTCCGCCGACTTGGCGTGCTGCCGCGGGTTCATACCCCCGTCGAACAGACCGACCGGGACTGGGTCGCCACGCGGCTCGTGCGCGCCGCCAGCGTCTGGGTGACCGAAGACAGTGTGTCCATGATCTACGAAGCGTTGACCGCCGGTGCAGCAGTCGGTTTGCTGCACGTCCGCTACCGCCGTCGTAGTCGCGTCGTCCGCGGCATCGAACAACTCGTTCACGACCAAACCGTCACCACCTTCGCCGAATGGCGCACCGGCCAGTCGCTTCAACCTCCCGCTGTCCCCCTGCGCGAGGCCGATCGCTGCGCCGCTATCATTCGCGAGCGATTCGGGCCATGACCATCCTCCAACTTCTCCCCGCCCTCGAATCCGGTGGCGTCGAGCGCGGCACTCTCGAAGTCGCCGCCGAACTCGTCCGCCGCGGCCACACCTCGCTCGTGATGTCGGCTGGCGGTCGGCTCGTGGAGGCGCTCACCAAAGCGGGCAGCGAGCACGTCGCGTGGCCGGTGGGCGCGAAATCACCGGCCACGTTGCTGCTCATCGGTCGGCTTCGGCGGTTCATCCGCGACCGCAAAGTGGACATCGTCCACGCCCGCTCGCGCGTCCCGGCTTGGGTTGGCTACTACGCCTGCCGCGGAACGCCCGCGCGCTTCGTCACCACCGTGCACGGGCTGTACACGCATCCCCGGTACAGCGCGGTGATGACCCGCGGCGAACGCGTGATGGCCGTGAGCGAAACTGTCCGCCATTACATCCACCGCACGTATCCGCAGTGCTCGCCGGATCGAATTCGGGTGATCCATCACGGCATTGACCCGGTCGAGTTCCCGCACGGCTACCGACCGCCGTCGGACTGGGAACCGCCGGCGCGCGACCGCCGCATTGTCACGTTACCGGCCCGCATCACGCGGTGGAAAGGCGCGGCGGATTTCGTCGAGTTGATGTCACGCCTGCAACAATCTCATCCCGACGTTCTTGGCTTGCTGGTCGGTCGCACCGATCCGCGCCGTAACCGGTTCGAAGCGGAATTGCGCGCCGACATCACCCGGCGCGGACTGACCAACATCCTCTTGACCGGCCACCGGTCCGACATCAAAGAGATCTACGCCATCTCCAACATCGTGCTTTCGTTGTCGCACGACCCGGAAGCGTTTGGCCGCACCACGCTGGAGGCTTTGAGCATCGGCACGCCGGTGGTCGGGTACAATCACGGCGGCGTGGCGGAGACGCTCGGCGCGTTGTACCCGGTCGGCCTCGTGCCGCTGCGCGACTTGGATGCGTTGACTGCTCGCGTTCGAGAGTTTCTGCAAGCGCCGCCCTCGGTGCCCGTCAACGACAAGTTCCTCTTGCGCGACACGCTCGCCCGCACCATCGCAGTGTACGAGGAACTGCATGAATAGCTTGCGCCACTGGTGGCCGCTCGCTAATGCTGGCTGCTGAGTCATGTGCGGTTTTCTTCAGGTCATCGAGCGTGGTCGCCCCGTGGATGCAGCGCGCTTCGACCGCGCCTTTCAACTGGTCAAGCATCGCGGCCCCGACTACCGCGCGACCTGGTTTCGATCGCTGCCGGGGCGATCCGCACCGCTTTCCGTCGCGGCCGGACATCACCGGCTTTCGATTCTGGACCTCGACGAGCGGTCGCATCAGCCGTTTCACCGCGGGCCGCACACGCTGCTGTTCAATGGCGAAATCTATAACTTTGCCGACCTGAAACGAACGACCGCTCTCCGCGACATTCCATGGCAGACCACGGGCGATACGGAGGTGCTGTGCGAAGGTTTGCGACGCTGTGGCCCGCAGTTTTTGCGCGACGCCAACGGGATGTGGGCGCTGACGCTGCTCGATGCGGAATCGCTGACCCTGTTCGCCTCTTGCGACCGCTACGGAAAAAAACCGCTGTTTTGATGACGTTGTGTTTCAGTTCCACGATCGCGGCCATTTGTGACTACATGGAGTACCGGCCGGCGCTGCGTGAGCAACCGCTGCGGGAGTATCTGCTCACCGGGAAAATGTTCCCGCCCGCGGACGACGCGACACATCTGGAGCGCATCCGCCGCGTACCGGGCGGTTGTCATCTGCGGGTAAACCTGACGACGTGGCAGACGCAGACCCAGCCATACTTCCAGCCACAACGCGATCAGCTTCGCGTTGCCGCCGATCAAGAGTCGCTGGCGGAAATCGTGCGCGACGCGGCGCGCGTCCGCCTGGTCTCCGACCGGCAGGTCGGCCTGCTGTTGTCCGGCGGCGTGGACAGCACGCTGGTATTGGCGGCGCTCTACGCGAATCAACTGCACGAGCAAGTCCATTGTTTTATTGGCGAAGCCGGCCGGTCGGACGACGCCGATTTTGCGCGGCGCAGCGCAGCGCAACTCGGCATCACCGCGACGGAGATCACACTGCGCTATGATGCCGGGGCGTTCGACCGTTTTCTCAAGATGTGTCAGCACCACGAAAAGGCGTTTCCCCTGCTCGGTAACTCGATGGCGATGGCGGAGATGTACGCGGCCATCTCGCAGCATGACATCCCGGTGGTTCTCGACGGCACGGGCGGCGATGAACTGTTCGGCGGCTACTGGGGCCGGTGTTTCCCCGTCGCCGTCCGGGACGCGATTCGCCGCCGCGACCGCGAATGGTGGCACCGCACGGCATGGCTGCCGGCCAACCGGGCGATGACCCGCCGCGCGCTGCAAAGCTGGCCCCTCCAAAATCAATGGTGGAACCTCGATCTGCGCCTCCTGCGCAAGTGTCTCCACCCGCTCCCGCTCTGGCTCGGCATCCGGGCACCCGTTTGGCGCCGGTCGCCGGATCCCGCGGAAAATCCCCAACCCGACTTCACGACCGCGTTGCTCACCGATGTCCAACCCGGCGGGCGCTTGGCGGAGTGGATTTGGCATAATGACCGCAACGCCATGATGTCCGGCATCGAAAACCGCAGTCCCTTGCTCGACTACCGGCTCGTGCCGTTCCTCGGCACCGGCTACCGCGAGAAATTTCACGGGCGGTACAATAAGTACGAACTGCGCCGCCTTTTTGACGCATTCGTAAAGTTGCCGACGCAGTGGCGGACGGAGAAGCAAGGTTTTCGGTGGAATCGAAAACGGTTCCTCACCGACAATCGCGCGCGCATCCTCGACGTCATCGCCGCTTCGGACTATCTCCAAAGCCGATTTCGCATCCGGCGGTTTGTGGACGCGGCGCATCGGTCGAACCGCGTGTTCCACAGCTCTCTCACCGGCCGCCTCCTTTGTGTGGCCGGTATGGATCGCGCCCTACGCTTGCGGACCGCCTCATGAAAACACTCCGCATTCTGGTTCTGAGCGACGGCCGGCCCGGCCACTTCAACCTGTCCAAGGGCGTCCTTCGCGCGCTGCAACATCACTACACCGTCGAACCAACCTGGTGGGATCTCCGCTTGCGAGCGGGACTTGGCCGGGCGGTCATGCAGCGGCTGCTCAACCGCTCCCGGACGCGTTTGACGACAAACCGGCT
>CAZJCX010000045.1:1389-1626 GCA_964544425.1 uncultured Verrucomicrobiota bacterium | reverse complement strand
CGACATGCCGGCCGAACCCGATTTGATACTCTCCGCCGGTGGCAACACACTCTATGCGAACGCTTGGCTGGCCCGCAGCCTCGGCTGTCGCAACCTGTTCATCGGCAAAATCCGCCAACTCAAGCCGCAATGCTTCTGGCGTGTCTTGACGGTTTTGCCCGCCGAGCCGCAGCCGCCGTTCCTCTACTGGCCGGTCGCGCCCGTAGCGGTGGTTCCCGAAGAGCTGGCGGCGCGACG
>CAZJCX010000045.1:0-1342 GCA_964544425.1 uncultured Verrucomicrobiota bacterium | reverse complement strand
CGGCGGCAATGGCGCTGGTTACACTTACACGGCTGCGGACTGGGATGACCTGACGGCGATGCTGACACGATTGAGCGAGACGCATCACCGCCGGTGGTTGATCATCACGGGTCGCCGCACGGGCACAGCCGGGGAACAAATTCTCCGAACCACACTGCCGGCTCACACGGTGGCGCGGTTGTCGCTCTTCACCCAGGACGGCGGTCAGCATTACCAAGACTTCCTGGCGAGCGGGGAATGTGTCTTCGTCACCGAAGACAGCGGGACCATGATCACCGAGGCGATTTACACGCAGAAGCCGGTGATCGCCCTCGCCCCGCGCGCCGCGCACCCGCACGCAATCAACAAACACTTCCTCGAAGAGTTCGCCGCCCGCGGATTCATTCAACGGCAACCCATCGCACGGCTCGGCCGGCCCGATTGCCCGCTGACCCTACCGGATTCCGGCGCGCATCCACCGACACTGCGGGAACTCGGCGACGCATTGCAGACCGCCCTCACCACGCCATGAGCACCGGCGACATACCGGTCGTAATTCTAGGCGACACCTCCCGCGCCATCCATCACGGCTGCCGGCAAGTCGTCGCCAACTTCCTGCGCGGCGTGACGGAAGCCGGTGGACAAGTCGTCGGCCGACACGCAGGTCCTGGTTGGCGGAACGATCCCGCCGTCATCACCGCCATCCAACAGTCCCGCGCCTTGATCATCAACGGCGAAGGCACAATTCACCACGACCGGCCCGGTGGGCAGGAGTTCATCTCCGCGGCGGAATTCGCGCGCGACCATGCCGTACCGGCGTTTCTCATCAACTGCACCTGGGAGGCCAATTCCGTCGCCCTGGCGCGCCGCGCCGCTGTGTTTCGCCGCATCTACGTCCGCGAATCTCACAGCCAACGCGAACTGGCCGCGGTGGGAATCGCCAGCGTCGTCGTACCGGATCTGACGATGGCGACGCTTCCGCCAACCTCCGCCTCCCGTGCCGGCTGGTGGATCACCGACTCGGCACAAGCCGAGACCACCGCGATTCTCTACCGGCTCGCGCGCGCCCTGCCGGAAGCGCGGTTTGCGCCCATCATCGCGGGCGACTGGACAGACCTGCCACCGGGACGACTCCGCAAGCGGCGGTTGCAACGATGGCTCGGCCGTACTCTGGGCGCTTTCGCTCCTGCCCGATACGTGGCCCTCGCCCACGCCTTACCGGACACCATGGCCTACTTGCACGGACTCGCGCGCGTGCAGTCCATGCTGACTGGTCGCTTTCATGCCGCCTGTTTTGCGTTGGTGACCGGCACCCCGTTGCTTGCAGTCCGCGCCAACACATCCAAAATTGAAGCGTTGCTGA
>CAZJCX010000044.1:14803-19120 GCA_964544425.1 uncultured Verrucomicrobiota bacterium | reverse complement strand
CTCGCGGCCATCCAAGAACGGCGTCTCGCCGAGCACCCCGGTTGGATTCTCCGGATTCGCGGCCACCGTCGCGCGGTCGGAATAAAACTGCGTCGCCCCCGGCTGCTCGCCCGTCACCTGCCGGTCATCCGTCTCCATGAAAATATTCGGCTCCCGGCGTGCCGCCACCGGTGCCGGCGCGGGCGCATCCACAAACTGGATCACCGGCACAGGCGCCGGCTTTGGCGGGATCACCGGCGGCGGTTTCGCGAGTCTCTTCGCGACCGGCTGGAACACCCGCCACTGCGCCAACGCCTCCCGGTGCTGATACACCCCGAACGTGAACGCATGAAGGACCAGCGACGCCGCAACCGCGATCTCGATGGAAAGATTTTCACGCCGCACGAGCACGCGCGCAGAATAACAGAAACGCGCGGCGGCGCAACCGGCGGCTCGACCCTCGCCGGCATCACTACCACGGCAGGATGCCGAGTTTCTCCAACGACGCCCGCAGTCTTTCCACGGGCAGGCCCATGACGTTGCTGTAGCTGCCTTCGATGCGTTCGATAATGTGGTCGCCGTGGTCTTGAATCGCATACGCGCCCGCTTTGTCGAGCGGCTGAATCTTGCTCAAGTAGTCGGCGATTTGCCCGGCCGTCAACGGCCGCATCCACACGCCGGTGGTTTCGTGAAACACAAGTTCCAACTCGAACGGCCGGTGGATGACGCAGACGCCGGTGATGACTTCATGCCGGTGGCCGGCGAGTTCACCCAACATCCGGCGGGCATCGGCAAGATCGCGCGGCTTCGCGTAGCAAATACCGGCCCGCACGACGACGGTATCGGCCCCGATGACGAGCGCTTGGGGATGGCGCCCGGCGACGGTGGCGGCTTTGAGTTTCGCGTTTTCCATCGCGAGCACAGGCGGGGTGAAACCACCCGTCAACTCCTCCACGTTGGCCGGGGAGATCACGCGAAAGCGGAGTCCCATGTCGCGGAGCAGTTGTTCGCGGCGGGGCGAGGCGCTGGCGAGAATCATGTCCATGGCGACCGGCTTCAGGGTTGTTCGTTGAGCGACCAGTTGTACGCCTTGTAGCCGACCTTGTAATCGCCGGCCACGGGCGCGTACTTCCGCAAGACGGCCGGCAGTTCGGGGAAATCCTTGGCGTACCACGAGAAGATTTTGGAAAGCTCTGCGCGAGCTTTGCCGGGATCGAACGAGTTCAGGTCCGCGCGCGCCAGCCAGACGCGAAACCGGTCGTCCAGTTGCGCGTCCAACCCGTCGGCGGTGAACGCTCGCTGGTGCAGCGGTGGACAACTCTTGGCGGCGCAGACCAGCACGGCATGAACCCGGTAGCCCGCTTGCGGACGGAGCGTGTCGTGCTCGATCTCGTCGAGTGAAACCAGCCGGTCGCCGACGCGGTGGCGTTTGGCGCTCCACGGATTGGCCGTGCGCTTGATGCTCGGCACCGGGTAGTTGTCCAGAATCCATTGAATCGTCAGCGCATTGTATGCGTTGATGAGCGTGGAGGTTTGGTCATCGCCCGTCGCGCCGCTGCCGGTGAGTTTCGCGAGCCAGTCGCGTAACGCGGCGGAGTCGGCGGCGGAATCCTTCCAGGTCCGGTAATTCACCAGGCCGCGATCATCCACATACCGGGCGAGCAACGCGTCGAGCGGTGCGGGATCGACGCCGGGCGGGACGGCGACGGGCGCGGCGACGGCAAATACCGCGCAGACGACGATCAGCAAGCTGATGCTCGTGGTTTTCATCGAGCTCATGGTATAAGCGCAACGGCATGTCGGCAAGGTCGCCATCACAACGCGGGTTCTGGGCGCTCTGGGTCACACAGTTTCAGGGCGCATTCTCGGACAACGTCCACAAGTCCGTGGTGACTTTTCTGGCGGCGGCGGTGGCGGTGAGCACCGCGCAGCGGGATCAGTTTGCGACGGTGGTCGGGGTGTTGTTTGCGGCGCCGTTTATTCTGTTTTCGATGTCGGGCGGTTGGTTGGCCGACCGGTTTAGCAAGCGGACGGTGACGATCGGCGTGAAAGCGCTCGAAGTGGCGGTGATGGCGGTGGCGGCGGTCGGGCTGGCGCAGCGGAACGTGCCGCTGCTGTTGGTGTGCGTGTTTGGCATGAGCTTGCAAAGCGCGCTGTTCGGGCCGGCGAAGTACGGGTTGCTGCCGGAGCTGCTCGCCGAGTCGCGCCTGTCGTGGGGCAACGGCGTGCTGCAATTCGGCACCAACGTCGCCATTGTCACCGGCATTGCCGTCGCGGGATTTCTCGCGGAGGCGCTGCGCGGTCGGGAAGTGTGGATCGGCGCGTTGCTGGTGGCGCTGGGGGCGCTGGGCACGGCGACGAGTGTGGGAATTAGCCGCGTACCGGCGGCGAATCCGACGAAGCCGTTCCAAGCAAATTTCATCGGCGACTTTATCGCCCAACTGCGCGTGGCGCGCCGCGACCGGGTGTTGTGGCTGGCGATGATCGGTCAGTTGTATTTTTCGTTTCTCGGCTCGTTGTTGCTGTTGAACATCTTCATTTACGGCAAGGACGTGCTGGCGGCCGGGGACGCGCAGATCGGATTGCTGCAGGCCGCGGTGGCGATTGGGATCGGCGTGGGCAGCGTCGCGGCCGGCTATCTCTCGGGCGGCAAGATTGAATACGGCCTCGTCCCGCTCGGCGCGCTGGGCATCACCGTGGCGAGCGGGTTGTTGGCGCCGACTGGCTTGGAACACGGCGGCGTGGCATGGCGGCTGGCGGCGCTCGGTTTCTTTGGCGGATTCTTCGTTGTGCCCATCAGCGCGATCATCCAGCACCGCCCCGCGCGCGAGACAAAGGGCGCGGTCATCGGCGCGTCGAACACGATGTCGTGGATCGGGGTGTTGTTGGCGTCCCTGGCGTTTTACGCGCTGCGCGCCGGCGGTCTGACGCCATCGCAAATTTTTGCCGCGGGTGCGGTGTTGACGGCGGCCGGGACGGTGTACGTGGCGTGGTTGTTGCCGGATTCGCTGTTGCGGATGTTGATCTGGTTTTTCACGCACTCGGTGTACCGGCTGCGGGTGGAGGGGCGTGCGAACATCCCGGAGAAGGGCGGCGCATTGTTCGTCTGCAATCACGTCTCATTTGTGGACGCGTTGCTGCTGATCGGCTCCACCGACCGGATGATCCGGGCGGTCATGTTCAAGGACATCTACGAGAAGTGGTACGTAAAACCGTTCGCGAAGGCGATGAACGCGATCCCGATTTCCTCGCAGCAACGCCCGCGCGAAATGATCCGTTCCCTCCGGCAGGCGACGCAGATGATCAAAGACGGCCACGTCGTCTGCATTTTTGCCGAAGGTCAGATCACGCGCATCGGCCAGATGCTGCCGTTCCGGCGGGGCATGTCGTTCATCATGAAAGAGGTGGATGCGCCGATCATCCCCATCTGTCTCGACAACGTCTGGGGCAGCATTTTCAGTTACGAACGCGGCCGGTTCTTCGGCAAGATTCCCCGGTACTTCCCCTACCCGGTCACCGTGAGCTACGGCCGACCACTACCGGCCACGTCCGCGCCGCACGAAGTCCGGCAAGCCGTGCAGGAACTAAACAGCGCCGCGTGGCGGCACCGGAAAGAACTCATGCTGCCGGTGCCGGTCGCGTTCATCCGCAACGCCCACCGCCATCCGCGCTTGTTCCTGATGAGCGACCAACGCGTCCCCAAACTCACCTGCGGTGGCGCGTTGTTGAAAACGCTGTTCCTCGCCCACCGGCTGAAAGACGTGTGGCGCGACCAGCCGATGGTCGGGATCCTCCTCCCGCCGACCGTGGCCGGGGCGCTGGTCAATTACGCCGCGCTCCTGCTCGGCAAAGTGCCGGTCAACCTCAACTACACCGCCAACGACGCCGTCCTCGCCTCGTGCGCGAAGCAATGCGAGTTGAAAACCGTCATCACTTCCCGCGCATTTCTGGAAAAAGTAAAACTCACCGTCCCCGCCACCGCGATCTACCTCGAAGACCTCGCCGCCAATCCCCGCCTCACCGAAAAACTCCGCACCGCCCTCCTCTGGCCGATTCCGGCCCCGTGGCTGGCCCGGCTCCTCTTTCATCCTTCATCCCTCATCCCTCATCCCTCCGCCCTCGACTCCCTCCTCACCGTCATCTTCTCCAGCGGCAGCACCGGCGACCCGAAAGGCGTCATGCTCACGCAATACAACATCATCTCCAACGTCGAACAATGCGCCCAGACATTCGCCTTTCGCCATCACGACAAAATCCTCGGCATGCTGCCGTTCTTCCACTCGTTTGGATTCACCGTCACGCTCATGCTGCCCGCGCTGTTCGCCGTCGGCGTCGTCT
>CAZJCX010000044.1:13360-14792 GCA_964544425.1 uncultured Verrucomicrobiota bacterium | reverse complement strand
ATCACCCGAATCCGACGGACGCCAAAGGCATCGGCGAACTCGTCGAGAAACACCGGGTCACTTTCCTGCTCGCCACGCCGACGTTCCTGCAACTTTATCTGCGCGGCTGCGCGCCCGAACAATTCGGCAGCCTCCAATACGTCGTTACCGGCGCGGAGAAACTCCCCGAACGCGTCGCCCAGGCGTTTGAGGATTATTTTGGCATCCGGCCGCTCGAAGGTTACGGCGCGACAGAATGCTCCCCGGCCGTCGCCGTCAACACTCGCGATTTCCGCGCCCCCGGTTTCCGGCAAGTCGGCGCGAAACGCGGCAAGATCGGCCACCCCCTGCCCGGCATCAGCGTCAAAATCGTAGATCCCGAGTCATTCCAGCCGGTGCCCCTCGGCCAGCCCGGCATGCTCCTCGTCCGCGGCCCCAACGTCATGGCCGGCTACCTCGGCCGGCCGGACAAAACCGCCGAGGTCATCCGCGACGGCTGGTATGTCACCGGCGACATCGCCGCGTTGGATGAAGACGGGTTCCTGACCATCACCGACCGACTCAGTCGGTTCAGCAAGATCGGCGGCGAAATGGTGCCGCACATTCGCGTGGAAGAAAAGTTGCACGAACTCGCCGGCATCACGGAGCAATCCTTCGCCGTCACCGGCGTCCCCGATGAAAAGAAAGGCGAACGCCTCGCCATTCTTCATACCCTCCCGGCCGACAAACTCAAATCCCTTCTCGAAAAACTCCCCGCCTGCGACCTGCCCAATTTGTGGAAGCCCAAACCCGACCAATTCCACCGCGTCGAAAAACTCCCCTACCTCGGCACCGGCAAACTCGACCTGCGCCAAGTCCGGGAGCTGGCCGTAAAAGCTCAACAACACGCCCCCTAGCCAAACGGTTGGTGGTAAGGACGGCTCTCCGAGCCGTCCGATTCGACGCGCGCTTGCGCGGCGGGGCGGGATGTCCTATGAATCCGGCATGACCTTGCAGGTGGAAGATTTTCAGAAAGAGATCGCCGCAGCGTTGCGGGCGTATGACAAGTACGTCGTCTGCGTGGAGAAAACGCCCGATGAATTTCTCAAGAGTGTCCAGTCGCTCGTGGGCAAGGCGATTGACGCCTATGAGAACCGCGCGCCCGGCCTGCGCCACGGCATCGCCCTCGACCGGCACGTTACCGTGATTCTCAGCGACCGGGACGGCGACCTGCCGTTGTGCGGCATCTACTTCAACCTCCACACCCCCTACCACCGCAAACCCGCCGTCCAGAAAGCGAAGTAGCGCGGCTGGTCATGTGGCAATCCCCGTCTGCGCTTCGCCGATTGACGCTGCTCGCGGGCGGGCTGGCCATTCTCTCGCTGGGCTGGGGATCGTACCGGGCCTTGACCAGCTCGAATGACCTGCTGGTGCGATTCGAAGCGTGGGAGTGGGTCGTCACTCACGGCTGGGA
>CAZJCX010000044.1:9259-13350 GCA_964544425.1 uncultured Verrucomicrobiota bacterium | reverse complement strand
TTCTGGAAAGTGCCGTATCATCCGGTGACGTATCTGTTGCTGACGCCGCTGGCGCTGCTGCCACCGCTCGCGGCGAAAATCATCCTGTGGTCGCTGAATGTGGCGGGCGTCATCTATGTGTGGCGGCGGTGCAGCCAGTTGACGGCGCTGGCGGGGGAGAAGCAGTGGTTGTTTCTCGCGCTATTCGGTGCGTGGGCGTGCGTGCGGGTGACGATCGGCTCGGGGCAACTGAGTCTGTTGTGCCTGTGTTGCATCCTGTGGGCGTTCCCCTGCCAGTCCATCCGTGCCGGGGCGCGACTGGCGGTGGGCTTGATCAAGCACACTCTCATTTACCCGGTCGTGCTGCACGCGCTTTGGAAATCGCCCCGCGCGGCGGTCACGACACTGCTGATGGCCGTGGTGCCGGTCGCTGCGCTGATGGCGGGCAGTTCCCTGGGGCCGGTCGCGTTCGTGGAACAATCGCTGCAAGCCACGGGCAAAATGTTGTCCAGTTGGGAAGGCGGCACGTCGGTCGTCACGGCGTTGCGTCTGGTATTCCCGACCGCGATTTGGATTTACCCGGTGGTGGTGACCGTGTGGCTTGGACTGTTTGTGGTGATCGTGCAACGCGTCCGCGACCCGGTGGTCCAACTGGCGGCGCTGCTGCTGATGGGACTTTGGCCGTTCTATCACCGGCCGTACGACCTGGTGCTGGCCGCCCCGGCCTTGGCGCTTTTCCTCAAACACGACCGCATCGCGTGGGCGGATTGACGGCGGTGCTGCTGGGTGTTTTCGAGAAACTCGACCAACAACATTTCTTCCACTCCGCCGCCGTGCGCCAGATTTTCAGCGTCTATTATCCGCTGACGATTTTTGTGTGTCTGGCCGGGCTGTGGCGGCTCGACCGCGCCACCATTCCCGCGCCACCAACCCGATGAACGCCATGTCCTCGACGAGATACCGGCGCCACATCCGCCGGGGTTCCTGGCACAGCCGGTAGAACCATTCCAGTCCGCACCGCTGCATCCAGCGTGGCGCGCGCGACACCAACCCGGCCACGACGTCAAACGTACCGCCCACCCCCATCACGAACGGCACCTGCATCGTCGCCTTCCACCGGTTCACGAACAACTCCTTCTTCGGCGAACTGATCGCGACGAACAACGCATCCGGCCGCGCCGCGCGAATCAGCTCCGCCACCGCCGCCTCTTCCTCCGGCTGCCAATACCCGTTGCGAAACCCGGCCAATTGCAACCCCGGCCACCGCGCCTGCAACACCCGCGCCACCGCCGCCACCACCTCCTCGCGCGCCCCCAACAAAAACGGCCGGTACCCACGCGCCGCGCACCGCTCAATCAACGCCTGAAACAAATCAATCCCCGCCACCCGCTCCTTCAACGGCGTCCCCAACAACCGCGCCGCCCACACAATCGGCTGTCCATCCGCGTTGATCAGATCGCACTCTAAAATCGCCGCCCGCAACGCCGGGTCCTTCGCCATCTTCACCACCTTATCCACGTTGATCACGACATGCTGATGCGTCGGCCCGGCGCGAATCAACTCCTCGACCCGATCCACCGTCTCCGCCAACGACAGATTGGCCACGGGAACGCCGAAGAGTTCGACGCCAAGGACGACGGAACCCGCTGTTTTCATCGTCAAGGTTGCGGGTAAATTCTCCCGCCCTTTGGAACTCAGTGAATCTGGTTTCATGGCTTGGGTTTGAAGAGTAGTCGATCGAGCAGCGTGGTCAGCCGTAGCCCAAACTGCTCGTGTGTGAACTGCGTCGCGAAGTATTGCTCATTTGCCGCCCCCATCGCGAGACGGCGGTCAGGATTCTCAATCAGCTTCAGCAGCGCATCCGCCAGAGCCGGGATGTCTCCTGCGGGAATCAGCCACCCGTTGACGCCTTCCCGCAACACTTCACTACGCGCCCCGCCCGCTGTTGCCACCACCGGCAACCCCGCGCACAGCGCCTCCAACATCACCAATCCAAATGCCTCCCGATCGGGCAGCGGCGGAAACACCAACCCATCACACGATCGCAATAACTCCCACTTTGGCAGCCCGGTCAGAACACCCCAAAATTTCACGCTCGCCGGTTCATCCAACTTCGCCACCAACTCCATTCCCAGCTGGCGGTCAGCCTCATTCCCCCACTGGCCGGCCACCTCCAGTGTGACCCCACGCGTCCGCTGCCGCACCAGTTGGAACGCTCGCAACAAATTCAAGAATCCCTTGGCCTCATTCAGCGCGCCTACATACACCAACCGTGGCGCTCCCGGATCCGTCTGGCGCGGGGGCAATTCCGGCGGCGGCTCGATCCCCAGTGCGACCGGCCACACGCGCTCCGGCTCAACCAACCCGACAAAATCTGACCGCAAACAATCTGCCAACACGGTCACTGCCCGCGCCCGCTGCCACAGGCCATCCCACATCTGGCGTTGCCGGTCGGTCAGCTTCTGCCGAAACGCCGTCATTCCTGTCCCCAATGCCATCGCCACTGTCGGCAGACCACGCGCCTGCGCGCATCCCAACAACAACCAATCCTTCCACAATGCACTCCGACTGAAACCGGGCGGATACAACACGCAGTCCCACCGATGCCGCGCCAGCCAGTACCCACTAGTCACCAGCAACCGTACCGACCGCCACACCTTCGCCCATTGAAACCGACCCAAATCCTTGATCTCCGCCACCACGCTGAGGTTGATGAATTTGACATCGTATCGCGTCGCGAAGCTCGACCGCAACAACGCCTGATACGTCATGCTCGGCCCGAACACCGGCGGCGGCAAATACCCGAAGATTAACACCCGCCGGCGGCCTGCCATCACGCCCCCTTCCCGGCCGCATTCAACACCTCGGCCAGTCGCGTCGTCGTCGCCGCCACACTTAACCGGGCCGCTCCCGGCTTGGCCAGCCCCGCCGCGCCCCGCGCGCGCCACTCGTCGTGAATCGCGCCCAACTGCGCGGCCACCGCGTCCGCCTCGGGCGCCACCACCCAACCCAGTTCATTCTGCGTGACAATCGACGCCACCTCACACGGCCGCGACACCACCAGAATCGGTCGCCGCGCACCAGCATACTCGAAAAGTTTGCCGGGAACATGAATCTGGTCGTCCGGCGATTGCACCGCCACCAACACCGTCGCCTGCGCCATCGCCTCCAACGCCTCCCGATGCGTCACCCGCCCGGCCAACCGCACGTAATCCGCCACCCCACAATCCCGAATCATCGCCGCCAAATCCAAGTCCGGTGACCCACCCACAATCACAAACTCCACCGTGCTGGGCGCCAACTGACGCGCGCGGACAAACTGCGCCAGTCCCCGCAAAAACGGCTCCGGCGACCGCGAGCTGTACAACGCCCCCGTGTACACAAACTGCAACCGATCCGTCACCGGCTCCACCGTGGCCGGATAATCTGCCGGGTCGTAACAGTTGTACACCAACTCGACGCGCGTCCCCGCATACGTCCGCTGAAAATACTCCGCAATCCCGCTGCTCAACCCCACCACTGTCGAGCACCCGGTCACCACCCGCCGCTCCAACCGCGCATGCCACGCCCGATGCATCGCCGTCGGCTGCGCCCGGCTGTGATACGGACTGCCCAGCCACAAATCCCGAAACTCCGCCACCCACGGCAACCCGGTCGCCTGCCGGATCCGCCGCGCCACCAAATGATCCGTCACCGGGTCCGAGGTCGAATAAATCGCATCCACACCCAACCGTTTGGCCACCGCGATCCCCGCGCGCGCGGCCGGGCGCGTCCACGGAAAATACTTGTCCGGCACCATCACCCACCGGTTCAGGAACGTCGTCACCGACTGCGTCCCCACCGGCTTCACACTCGACGCGGTAGGAGCCGGTGCTGCGGGTTCACGGCGCATCCACCTCTTCCACAACTCCGTCAAATCCACACTCGGCACCCGCTCCACCGGCAACCCCGCCGGCAAGTCCGCCACCAAGTGCGCATCCGTCTGCACCCACCCCGGCGACGCACCCGTCAACACCACCGGCTCCCACCCGTGCGCCGGCAGGTGCTTCACAAACCGCGTGATCCGGTGACTCCCCATGTTGCTGACCGGCGGAAAAAAATACGCAATGATG
>CAZJCX010000044.1:2299-9249 GCA_964544425.1 uncultured Verrucomicrobiota bacterium | reverse complement strand
GGAGCGGCGGAAAAGGAGACGCGGGGGTGAGCACCCGCGTCAGTGGAGCGAGAACACCGCCTCCACCGGCAACGTCGCCGCACACTCCACTTCGCACACCGCGATCGCCTCGCGCTGGTGATAACTCGTCGAGTGCCACCCCGCCGCCACCCGACAGGCCACCGGCTGGGCACACGTCACATTTACCCGCCGCGCCGCATTCAACACAAACCCACCCGCGTCACGACCGCTCACCCGCCAGCGCGGGTGCAGATGAAAACGCCACACCAGCCGCTGCGACCCGGCTCCGCCGACTGTGTCTCGAATTTCCAATCCCTCCCCGCGCCACCGCAGCGTCCGCTGAAACGTCACGCCGCGCTCGCGGTAGGCATCGTGCCAGCCCACAAACTCCTCACCCGTCCAACGAGTGCAGCCGGCGCGCGGCGGTCGCTCCCAGCTAAACGTGCCGGTCTGAATCCCAAAATCTGTGCCGTCCACGGTCATGACATTATGCGCGTTCGCCGACCGGAAATACCGGCGCGCGGCGGGGTCGCCGTTGTAGGTAAATGTGCCGGCATCCACCAGTACCGGCTCTCCCCGCAGCCAAAGCACCGGGCTCAACACGTCCGCGTGAGCATGGGCAAAGTTGGGCGGCAAGCCAAAGTCACCGGCACGGACAAAACAATAGTCCGCCCCCCGCCGTAACACGTAAATCCCCGCATCGGCAAACGCCACCGGCCCCGGCGGCGGATACAATTCCAAACTCGCCATCCCTGCGCGCCCGTCATCCGAATCCCCGACAGCCGGCAACGACCCGTCCGGCTGCTGGATCCCGGACAAGTACGCCCGCCCCGTCTCCAGTGGCAAACCGCCGGCCGCAAACAATTCCACAACAAACCGGTGGTAGGCTACCGACTGCTCCCGATTCACACCCGACGGATAAAATTGTTCGCGTGCCGCGCCCCGCAGCCACCGATTCGGCTTCCGTCCTTGGTAACAGGCCAGTGCGGCCGCCTCGCCGACGAGATGGTTGCCGCGCGGGATCCAATCTGTCGAAAGATGATGCCGCACAAACCGGGCGTGCTGCGCCAACGCTCCGGCAAATTCCGCCCGCCACTCGGGCCGCACGGCAAATGTCTCTTCCCATGCCATCAAGCGGAGGCCAACCTCCAAGGCGCTCGTCCAATTCACCCCGCATTCAGCCGGATTTTGCGTCACCCAATCGCTCAGGACTTTTCGCGCCAACAGGGGATCGCGCGTGGCCAATTTGGGAAGAAACTGATGCCGGTTCAATTCCCACACCAATTTCACATCCCCGACCGCCCTCGGCCCCGTGACCGGCAACGTTCCCGCATACGCAACCGGCCAGACTTGGCGGGTATCGGGTGAGTACCGCCAACAGTCCGGGTGCCGCAAATCAAACTCGTGATTTAACAACCGGATTTGCCAATCAATCGGCTGCCGCGGCGGAATCGGCGGCAGGCGCCAGCGGCGGTGCTTCACGGCGCGTTCCATCCGCAAGCCAAGTTTGCGAGCGGCTTGACCGGGTCCGATGTAGCACAACCGTTCCCACGCATTCATGCCGGGCGGGAGCCACTCCTTGCCGGAGGCGGTGACTGCCACCCCCCCGGTGCCACCCAAAGGGCGACATCCTGCGATCGCGCATGCGCCAAGTGAATGCCCACCGCCACCAACCACCAGCCGAGCGCCGCCGGTGAGACGATTTCCATGCCCACGTTGGCACCGCACATGAAGAAGAAATTGATTCCGATGCCGAACCCGCAGGCAGCGAAGACTGCGAGTGGAAAATCACTCGCTTGGAGCCAACGCCGCCACAGCGTCACGAAGCAGCCACCCACAAATATCACCATGGGAATCGCCGCCAAGAGTCCACCACAGGCCAAGACATGGAGATAAGAATTATGAATGACAGCCGCCGGCGCCATCTCGCCAAATTGCGTCCGCCGCTGAACATGCACTTGCCAGCCATATCCCTTGCCGATGACGGGCGACTCCATAAATCCGAGAAACGCGCGGCGCCACAGATCGAGCCGGTAATAACCCGTCGGATCGTGCTCCTCGTCGCCCACCTTCAGGAACGCTTCCAACCCGCGCGCCCCGCGGTCGCGGTAGCGATCTTCAGCACGAATTCCTCGGACTTGATCAAGGACGAACAGGCTGACAAACAATCCCACCGTCGGCACCAAGGCGCCAATCGCCAACTGAAGTTTTTGTTTGGGTTTCAACACCCACCATAAGGGCGCCAGCCCGAGCAACAACCCAAACACGCCGCTGCGGGTGCGCCCCACCATAATCGCCGAGACGAAAATCAACACCCCCAACGCGGTCGGCCAACGCCGTGCGCCCGCTGGCATCGTGTAATACTTCGCCACCAGAATGTAGGCGCACGCCGCGTAGTACAGTCCGTAGGGTTGCGAGTAGAACGGGTTCGTGGAGCGGGTGGCGATGGCCAAGCCCGCTTTCGCGATGATCGAGAGGAATGCAACCCCGATAAAAAACCGGATCGTCGAGCGCAAGCGCGCCGGATTGGCCGTCAAGACCAACCCCATGATGAAGAAAATCACAAAGTAATGCGCCAGACTATCGCGGAGCGCCTCGGTCTTGATGTGGTCGCGCAACCCCAACACCACCCCTCCCGCACCGGCCAATACGAACAGCAGACAGCGCAAAACCAACGGCCGTCGAAACTCTTCCGGGTGCATCAAAAAATGTAACAAGAGATGCACGACGGCGCACGCCGACAACAATTCCGGTATTTTCGTTTTCCCACCGGCATCCCCGAAGCCGGGGATGGCGGGGATTTGGATCAAATCACTCACGACACCGCTGACATCACCGATCACGATCAACATCAACAAATGTAAAAACCACCAGGGTCGGGTGAGCAGAATAATATTCGCCACCATGACGATCAGGAACAACAACTGGTACAGCCAGTGCGCCTGAGACCAAACCGTCCACGCCGCCCAAAACGCCACCACCACGACCACCACCCCCGCCTGAAGCGGGAAAAACGGCTGCTCCCACCACCGCTGCCAAAACGGCCGCAGCGATTGACTTCTTCGATTATCCGCTTTCATGCCGCCTCCTTCGATTCGCGCTTCAGCAATCGCCGCAAATCGGCCCAATCCGCCGGCGTCACACCGCCCAAGCCGACCAATACACCGCCGTACACCAAACTGCCCGCCACCGCCGCCACAACCACATTCCAATCCGCCAGCCACCAAATGACGGCCGCCATGGCCACCACGGCCGCCGCCACCTTCGCCCCATACGCGCCCAACTCCACCCGCACCAACGAACGGGTCCACCACGCATACAAAATCAACATGACCAGATCGCTACCCACCATCGCCATCGCCGCGCCCTGAATTCCGAGCAGCGGAATCAATCCGAGATTCAGTCCCAGATTCACCACCACCGCGACCGCCGTCAGTTGCAACACGCGCCGCTGCTGACCGGCGGCATACAACAACGCCATCCCCAGCACATTCAGCAACAGCAACGCCGCCGACCACACCAACCACGCCAGCGGCACGCTGGCCGGGGCGAACGCCGCCCCGTAAATCAGCTTCACCAACGGTTCGGCCAACATCATCCCGCCCACCCCCATCGGAATGGCTGCAAAAATCGCCAACCGCACCAGGCGATTCACCAAATTGGCAATCCGCTCTGGCGATTCCGCCAACAACCGCGCCATCACTGGCATCAGACTGTAGCTGATCGAATACCGCAGCAGAAAGAATGGCGACAACAGCCGGTACGCCGCGCCGTACCAACCCACCTCAGCATCCGTCCGCATGAAACTCACCAACACCATGTCAAAATTTCCGTACAGCCGCCCGAGCAACCAAGCTCCCGCGACTGGCAGAGCCGCATGCCACAACGCCCTCCCGCCGCGCAACGTCGGCCGAAACCCGACGCCCGGCGCAATCGCGCGCACGCTCATCACCATCAACGCGCACGCCACCACCGCTCCCACGGTCGCCGCCACCGGCAAATACACCACATCGGCCGGCTGCCGCACCAACAAAAACAAACAACCCGCCACCACCACCGTCTCCACCACCTGCGCCATGCCCAGCAAGTCCAGCCGCTCCAGCCCGGTGAACACCCAGTCCATGTGCCAAAACACCACCGCCAGCGGGATGTAACACAACACGATCAACAGTTGCTGCTCGTAGGATTTCGGGAGGCTGAACGCCACCACCGTCACCAA
Organism: uncultured Verrucomicrobiota bacterium; assembly: GCA_964544425.1. Classification (GTDB taxonomy): domain Bacteria; phylum Verrucomicrobiota; class Verrucomicrobiia; order Palsa-1439; family Palsa-1439; genus OMJI01. The sequence goes on along the minus strand of CAZJCX010000044.1, from coordinate 5,030 downwards.
CACCAGACCAACCAACGAGCCGATCAACTTCAGCGGCACAATCACCGACAGCAGTTCCGTCAACCGCCCGCGACTCAACGCCAACTCTCGCGAGCCGACGGTGCCCATCCCCAAATTCACCAACACGCTGAAATAGCTCGCCACCGCCACCGCAAAACTCCAGCGCCCATACGCCTCCGCTTGCAACGCCCGCGCTAGAAACACCACGACGAAGACGTTCAAGACCTTCGTCACAATCATCGCCGCCGTCAGCGAAAAGAAGTTTCTTGCAATGCTATGTGTGGCAGCCAACGGGGCCTTTCTGCTTACGGAGCGGCAGCTTACGGAGGCCACCGGAGGTTGTCAACCGAACGGCCAAATCTCGGGGTGGCAACTCGGACGGCCTCTGCTATCATCCACCCCGGTGAAAGGGTTTGGGATCTTACCGGGGATCGGGTTGCTGTTGGCGGCAAGGCTCGCCGCGGCGGGGCTTTTTTCTCAGCCATTTGATGAACGCACGACCCTGATCGAAATCCAACCGTTCACCGCTCACGGCTTGTTCCGCCAGTTCGAGTCCATCACCATCCGTGCCACAAATCTCGCCCCGCTTCACGTATTCTCGTGGACCGGTCAGACCATGTACCGCGGCAGTGAAATCACTGTCACCAACTTGCCGGTCGGTCACTATTTCGTCGAGTGTCACGGCGACCGCGCCCAATTCGCCGTCTTGCCGGCCGACTACCGGGGCGGCGAGTTCCTCGGCACCGAAGCGCATGGGCGTCACGGCCCGGCCGACCCCGCCGCGCAGCGCGCGGAACGCTTGGCGCCTCACTATGTCCGCGTGATGGGCGAGGGGTACTGGAAACGCGTCCAACCAGAGCCGGACACATGGAATTGGAGCGACCTCGACAAAGTCGTCAACGCCAACGCCGGTCGTCGCATCATCGTCATGGCGTTTCTGCGGCCCGACTGGCAAAAAAGCGACGCCGGATTCATCCCGCTGTACAGTCGGTACGTCGGCGAAATGGCCCGCCGCTATCAGGATCGCATTTACGGGATCCAAATCTGGAATGAACCGTGGTTCGGTCTCAAAGTGCCGTGGTTCATGCGACTGCCCGGCCGCACCGAAGCCGAATTCGTCTCGCACTACACGGACCTCGTCCGCGCCGCGCGCACCGCCATCAAAGAGGCCGCACCGAACATCGCCGTCATCGGCCCCAGTTGGGACGGCAACCAACAACATTACCCGCTGGGGACCACGCGGCACGCGGTCGCTGCGGGCGTACCGGACCTGATAGATATCTGGTCGTGGCATGACGACAACTGGGGCGCGCCCCCGGATGGCAAGAGCGACGTTTTGCCGATTCATCGCCGGTTGGAAATCATCCGCGGTTACGTCGGCAACAAGCCGCTGCTCATCACCGAGGGCAAGATTCCCGGCCAAAGCGCCCTCGGCGCCGGGCAGGGACGCAGCCGCGCCCACCATGATGCCAACTGGAAATCGCAACTGGATTGGCGCGCCGCGATGGCCCGCATCATCAAGACGACCGTGATGTACCACGCCGGCGGAGTCCGCGCTTACCTCCCCCACGTCCTCGCGCTCGGCGCGCCACCGCCGCTGCCGAACCTCGAAATGTACGGCTGGGATACCGGCCCGACGCTCGCCCGCCTGCGCGGCCCGCATCCGAAGACCACCGCGTTCCTGATGATGTGTCACTGGCTCAATGGCGCTACCCCCACGCGCACGTTGATCCGCGCAGAGAACCACTTCCTCTACGAATATTCGCAGCCCGGTCGCGATCCGTTTGTCATCGGCTGGCAACTCCACCGGCAGGCCGCGCTGCCCGCGTCCTTTACCGGCAAGGTGACCGATGTGTACGGCCAAGCCGTGCAGCCGCCCGTGCTCTCGGCGATGCCGGTATTCCTCCACAACACCACCATTCCAGATTTAGCTGCCGGACTCGGGTTGTGAACCGCACCGTCGCAAAAATGACGCAGCCATCTCTCGGCCGCGTATTTCACAGGATCGTAATCCACTTCCCACAAACATGTTACAACACTCGCCTATCGTTGAGCGCTGTAAGTACGTCAACTGCTGAACGAAATAGCGTTATGCTTGAAGCACTTCGCCTCTGCCGTTCCGCTACCGGCCTCGGCTTGGTTTGGCTGATCGCCTTGTGCTTCGCCACGCCGAGCAGCGCCTCGTTTGTCTTTTCGTTCTCACCATCTACCTCTAAAATCAGTATCACCCCGGCCGACCGTCAAGGCATCTTCATCGAGGGCGCTTCGGTCACCATCGCCGTCTCAGACGGCGGACAGATTCGCGTCCTCGACACCACCGGGAACGTCATCTATCAAGGGGTGCCCACCACCTTGACGCCGGCCCGCGGACACTACTTTGTCGAAACGCCCGGCGACCGCAATCAGTTCGTCGTGCTGCCGACCGGATACACCGGCGCGAACTTCCTCGGCTCCGAAGCTTGGAACGGCCAAGCCGACAATGTGCCCAAAGGCGAACGCATCAACGCCATGGGCCTCGGCTGGGTCCGCATCCACGGCGAAGGCTACTGGCCTGCCGTCGAACCGTCCGCCGGCGTCTGGTCGTGGACGGCGCTGGATCAAGCAGTCGCCGCCAACGCCGGCAAGAACATCATCATCACCGCCTTCACCCGGCCCGCCTGGCAGACCGACGACACGCAATTCGCCGCGCGCTACGCCAACTACGTCAAAGCCATCGCAAACCGCTACAAAG
>CAZJCX010000044.1:0-2140 GCA_964544425.1 uncultured Verrucomicrobiota bacterium | reverse complement strand
ATCGGCCCGAGTTGGGACAGCAGCGAGCAGAACTGGCCCACACCGGCCTTGCAAGAATTCGCCGCCCGTGGCGGGCAGAACTATCTCGACTACTACTCCTGGCACGATGACAACTGGCAGGCTCTCCCCGACACCGACTCCCGGTACCTCCGGGTGGATCAACGGCTCAACTACATTCGGTCCTTCATCGGCGACAAACCCATCGTCATTACCGAAGCCAAAACCATCGGCGCCAGCGCCCTCGGCACCCCCGTCGCGGCCGATGGCGAATGGGTTTCCGGCGTTGCTTGGAACCGCGCGATGTCCCGCATCTTCAAAAACATCGTCATGCATCGCGGGGGCGGTGTCACCGCATACCTCACCCACGTTCTCGCCCACTTCGCCCAAGGCACCGCGCCCAACTGGGAAATCTACGGCTGGGACTACGGCCCCTACTCGCCACCCGCCACCCACCGCGGACCGCAACCCAAAACCTCCGGCTTTCTCCTCGCCGGCCACTGGCTCAGCACCGCGACGTACCAAGATCACCGCCTCCCCGGCGAACAAGCGTTTCTGTACGCGTGGCAAACCGCCGCTGGCCACGCCCTCGTCATCGGTTGGTCCCTCGAAACGAACGCCACCGCGCTGGCCGCCGACAGCGGCGCCTACACCACGACGGATATCTTTGGGCGCTCCAACGCCGTCACGTCACTTACCGAGCATCCGGTGCTCTTTCACTCCACCTCCCTGACGCCGGCTGCCCTGCTCAGCAACATCGTCGCCCGCATCTCCACCAACCTCAACCTCGCCCCCGTCATCCGCCCCATCGAAAACCAAACCATCAATCCGGGCAACACTGTCTCCTTCACCATCCTCGCTGATGACCCCGACAACGATCCGCTGACCTACTCCGCCACTGGACTGCCGACCGGTGCTTCCTTCAACCCCACCACTCGCGTCTTATCGTGGACTCCCAGCACCGCTCAACGCGGCACTCACCCCATCACCTTCACCGCCACCGACAATCGCGGTCGCAGCAGCAGCGCCACCACCAGCATCTACGTCGTCACCGATCTCGCCGACGGATTGGTCGCGCATTGGAAACTCGACGAAACCACCGGCACGAGCGCCGCCAACAGCGCCGCGGCCGGTTCCGGTACCCTCCAAAACTTCAACTTCAACTCCACCTCCGGCTGGACTACCGGCAAATTCAGCAACGCCCTCCGCTTTGACGGCGCCAACGACCACGTCACCATCTCCTCCACCCCGTACTCCTTCACTGACAACTTTGCCGTCTCCGCCTGGGTTCGCCCGCACAACTTCTCTGACTTCTACCCGTACCTCGCCCTCCGCAACGGCTACGAACAAAGCGGCCTCCGCCTCGTCCTCGCCGGCAACGAACTCAAAGTCGAAGCCCAAACCACCACCGGCTGGAAAAGCGCCCGGTTCCTCACTGACCAACTCCACTCTAACGTCTGGCAACACCTCACTGTCCTCTTCGACAAATCCACCGTTCGCGTGTATCTCGACGGCGTCGCCCACGGCTCAGCCGCGTGGGGCAGCCCACTCGTCATGGACGCCGCCCAACCAAGCTACCTCGGTCGCGCCAGCGTGTACTACTTCCGCGGCACCCTCGACGACGTTCGCATCTACAACCGCACCCTCGCCTCTTCGGAAATCAACACATTGGCTGGCGTGCCCGCCACACCCACCAACAACCCGCCCACCATCGCCTCTCCCGGCAACAAGTCCGTCAACGAGAACGCCACCCTCCAGTTCACCGTCACCGGCAGCGACCCCAACGGCGACCCTCTCACCTACTCCGCCACCGGCCTCCCAAGCGGTGCCACCTTCAACGCCGGCACCCGATCGTTCTCCTGGACGCCGTCCTACGCACAGGCTGGTAGCTACAACGTCACCTTCACCGTCAGCGATGGCAGCCTTTCCGCCAGCACGACCATCACCATTACCGTCAACAACGCCAACCGCGCGCCGACCATCACCTCGCCCGGCAACAAATCGGTGAACGAAAACTCCCTCCTCTCCTTCACCGTCACCGGAAGCGATCCGGACGGTAACGCGCTCACCTATTCCGCGACCGGCCTGCCGAGCGGCGCCACCTTCAACGCCAGCACCCGCACGTTCTCGTGGACGCCCACCT
>CAZJCX010000043.1:0-19136 GCA_964544425.1 uncultured Verrucomicrobiota bacterium | reverse complement strand
CCGCAACGAATCCTCCCCACCGCGACTGCCGTGCGCGAGCAACATCACGATCAACGGTTGCGCGCGAAACGCGGCATCCGACAACGGGCTGCGGACCAGGGCGATGACTTCCGCCAGATGCCGGTCCAAATACAGTTCTTCCGCTTCGTGGACTGTGGCCGCTTCGCCGCGCAGCAGGAGGTCAGCCACCGGATCGCCTGTCACCACGTTCGATGTCCCGGCCACATTCATCGCCAATATCGTAAGCCTGCCCAACGGGAAAGCAAGCCGATCAGGGCTACTTCCCGCGCCCCGTAGGTCCACCGCTACGCCGGTGGACCATCTCCCCCCACCGCGCGCCTTTCCCCGCCGACCCCTGGTCCAGCGTGTAACGCTGGACCTACTCCATCGTCGCCAGGCGCTGGGCGAGGGAGGATTTCAGGTGTTGCGTCATCAACTGCGCCGCGCGGTCGGCGTCGCGCGCTTTCACGGCGGCGGCCATCGCTTCGTGCTCGCGGAGCGCGGCCGGCGTGTTGGCGGAAAACTGTTTCAGGTCGGCGAGATAACAGTGGAGGCAATCCATGACCGGCTCCAAGGTGCGGACGAGCACCTTGTTGCCGCAGCGTTGCATGAAGAACCGGTGGAACTGTTCGTCGGCTTCCAGCCACTTGACGATGTTCTCGTCCGCAAACGCCTGCCGGGCGCGAGCGATGATCGCGTCGAGTTCCGCCCAGTCCGCCGCACCGGCTTTCTGGGCGGTCAGCCGGATGGTCAGGGTTTCCAAAGCCTGCCGGACGAGAAACAGGTCTTCCAAATCCTCGCGTGTTTGTTCGGTGACCACCGCCCCGCGATTGGGGGTGAGACGGACCAGCCCGTCCTTGTGCAACATCCGCAACGCCTCGCGCAACGGCGTGGCGCTGACGCCAAGGTCGCGGGCGAGATGCTCGGTGAGCAACCGGGTGCGGGGCGGCAGTTTGCCGAGGGCGATATGGCGTTTGAGCTTTTGATAGACCTTCGTGCTGAGGGTGATGGACCCGGCGAGGGCTGGGGTGGTCGCAGGCATGAGTGAGTAGTACCAGACCGACCAACAATTTTCTATAGAAAAATCTTGCATTCGGTAATCTGTTTCTATAGAAGGGAGACAACGAAGGGAAACCAATCCATGAAACTCACGGCTCGCAATGTTTTGCTTGTTCCGAAACTGGCCGGCGTCCTCGCGCTCGCCTTGGCTTTTTCCGTCGTGACCGCGCAGGCGACGTTGATCGCCCATTACGACGCCAGCAACATCACGCAAGCCGACGGCGTCACACCCGCCACGCCAACTGACAACACTCATGTGGCGATCTGGCCGACCGCGAACAACTGGTACGATCTCAGTACCGCCAACAACGATCTGGTTGGCGGCGCGAATGATCCGAACTACCACAATGCCGGCCCCGAGATCATCAACGGTGACCCCGCCGTAGCGTTCCGGGGCGGGAACTACCTCGTTGATTCGAATGGCTTGTTCACCGGCAACCAAGCACACACGATCTTTGTCGTCACGCGTTTGCTCGATCCCAGTTGGAACATGTTGTTCCAATTCAGCAACCTCGACACTGTACGAGAAGGCTACTCATTTTATCAAAGCGCCGCCAACACCGTCACCTTGGAAGCCGGTTTTGGCGACAACTTGACTTTCGGCCTCGGCGCTACATTTCGTGGCACACCGATCATCCTCGAGCTGCGCTACGATGGCACCACGTGGAACGCCGCCGGCATGGACGTCTATTTCAATGGAGCGGCGCAGACCGTCAGCGGCGGCTCCGGCAACGCTTTGAACTTCAGCGCAGAGGCATTACGGATTGGGGACTCCCAAGCTCGCAACTCGTATATGGATCTGGGTGAATTCCGCGTTTACAACACCGCGTTGACCGACGCCGAACGCAACGCCGTGGGCGTGGAGCTTCAAAGCAAATGGGGTATTACCGGTGACTACGAATTGGCCGCGGTCCCTGAGCCGTCGACGATCCTGCTGCTGGTCGGCGGGGCGGCGTTGATCTATCGCCGGTTGCGGCGGAAGTAATTCGCGTTGTCGCCGCGGGCGGTGACCGCGGTCCGTTCCGAATCCGGCCGCGCTCACCGCGCGCGGCTACAGTGGCCGAAACCGTGCGCAAGCAAACCGCATTCACATTAATTGAGCTACTCGTTGTTATTGCAATCATCGCGTTGCTGGCGGCCATCCTCTTTCCGTCTCTCAACCAGGCGCGAGCGAAAGCACAACTGACCGCCTGCAAGAGCAACATCCGCCAGATCGGCCTGGGCTTCGCGATGTTCGCGGGCGACAACGAGGGCAAGATGCCGTGGGGAGGCGCGAGCGGCCCGGCCGCCGGCCACACGATCTGGGATCACACGCAAGGCGTGTCCTACCTGGGCCATCTCATTGACGGCAACTACCTGCCCCAGCCCAAACGCGACAATCACGTCGTCTATTGCCCGGCCTACAAACGCCGTACGTCGTTCGACGGTGCGGCGTGGAGTTTCGCCTACCAAGACCCGCCCGGCGCGACCGGCGGATCAAGCCGGAGTTGGGTGGATGGCGCTGGCGCGCTCTGCTGGAAACAAGGCGGCCGCATCGTGGATGCTGGTTACGACTACCGGGATTCGATGAACCCCTCCGTCCCGGTCGGCATCCAGATTACGCGCCTGACCAACGCCGCCGTGCTCAGCGACCTGGCGTGCTTCGGATTGACGGCGCGGACGCACCAGTACATCTACAACGTCCTCGTCGGCGACGGCAGCGTCCCCACGCTCAATGACAAGGCCAACGCGCTCAATGTTTCCTACTTCGGTGGCAGCGGTTCGCCGATGGCCGGCTGGCCGCACGAGGACTACCAGTTCTTCCCGCAGATCGAAGCGCGCCTGGGGCTGACCGGCATTCAGTGACGCGGGCGCACCTGCTGACTTGTGTTTACATCGCACACTGTGATTTCATCCTATTCCGCCGTGAAACTGAGGCGCGTTGGTGGGGAAGATCGTGACCAGCATACATGGACACTCTGACTTTCCACGTCTGCCCCACCGGCCACGACGCCAACCCCGGCACGCTCGACGCCCCGTTCCGCACCTTGCACCGCGCGCGCGACGCGGCGCGCGAGAAACGTGAACACGTCCCCACCGACCTGCACTGGCGCGACCCGCAGCAGACCGGTCGCAACGACCAGTTGTTTTATCGCGGGCGGCGGATGCAACGCAGCCGGTATCCCAAGTTCGATCCCGCGCAACCCGGTCGGCGCGGCGCATGGGCGTGGCCGTCAGAAGTACCGGCCGAGGATGCTTACCGGCGGTTCTTCCTGCCGAAGGATTGGCCGCAAAAATATGCCCGACCCGATGAAGGCGAACTCAACATGGCCATCGGCCATGGCGGCTGGTGCAACAACCTCATTCCCATCGAAGCCATTGACGCCGCGACCGGGTTGCTGACCGTCGCGCGCGACCCGATGAAACTGGGCTGGACGCCGTGGGCGATGCAGACGCCGTTCACGACGAGCAACCGGTTCTTCATTGAGAACCTGCGCGAAGACCTGACCGCGCCCGGCGAGCCGTTGGTGTCTCGTCCATGCCGAGCGGATGCTCTATTTCAAACCACCGGCGGGCGAGGAGTTTGATCCGGCGCAGGTCGAACTGCCGGTGCTCGGACAGTTGTTCGCAGTCGAAGCCGTAGCGGACATCAGCTTCACCGGCCTCACGTTCACCCAATGCCGGTTGCTGGGCGACAATTATCACCGGTTCGGCAATACCGGCTATGGCGCAATGCATCCCCAGCCCGATTGGAAATATGCTGGCGAAGCCGTCCACGTCGCCTGGAGCGAGCAGATTGATTTCGAGCGGTGCGTGTTCGATCAGGTCGGCGGCAACGGGCTGTATTTCGAGCGCGCGATCCGGCAAGCCAATGTTCGCCGCTGCGCGTTCACCCACGTCGGCTGCAACCCCGTCGTCTTCATCGGCGACCGCGTGGATCATCCCGTGAATTGCCGGGTCGAGGACTCCGAGATCCACGATGGCGGCGACATCCTGAATTACGTCGCCGGCGTGTTCTGCGGCGTGAGCGACGGCGTGACCATCGCGCACAATCACATCCATCACATGCCGCACCACGGCGTGAACCTCGGCTCGAACGGCACCGGCCGCAATTTCGTCGAGCACAACCTCGTCGAGCACGTCACGCTGAAGATCGCGGATACCGGTGCAATCAACTCGTGGATGGATGATCCCTGCACGCCCGGTGAGCCAGCCAATCTACAGGCCCCGCGCCGCGGCCATGTCATCCGCCACAATCACATCCGCCACGTCCACGGTTGCATCAGCGAACCCGGCCAGGTGCTGCCCGATTCGACCGCGCGCGGCATTTATCTCGACGACGGCACGAGCCATTGCGTCGTGACCGACAACATCATCGAAGACGTTGCCTGCGGTCTGCAGATCCATGCCGGCCACCACAACGTCGTCGAGAACAACCTGATCCTCGACGCGCAGGCCGCGCTGACCGTCTGCAATGATCCCGCCAACCGGCGCGGGAGCGGATTCACGTTGGGCCTGACCCACAGCAACCGGTTCTGCCGGAACATCGTCGTCAGCCGCTTGCAGAAATTCCCGCACTTCTGGGCACCGGCGGAGTTTCATCAGCAAGGATCGCTCTACTGGTTCACCCAGCCGACGGTGCGGGCCGACGAGGTCTTCGAGGCATGCGACCAAAACCTTTTCTGGTATCCGCACGCCAGCGGCTTGCGGGTGGATATCCATCTGTCGCCGCCGTTCCAGGACGGAAAATGGATGCGCTACCTGTCGTTCGCGGAATGGCAAACCGAATTTGGCCACGACCGGCAGTCCCTCGTCGCCGACCCAAAACTCGCCGGCTACCGGATCGCCACCGATTCGCCGGCCCACGCGCTCGGCATTCGCGAAATCACGATGGAAGGAATCGGCATCCGCCCGGCATGAAACGCATCGCCCAGACCGTTGACCTGAAAGACCACTCGGATTTGATCCGGCAATACGAGGAGCAGCACGCGAACCCGTGGCCCGAGGTGGTCGAAGGCACGCTGCGTACCGGCATCCAGCGCGTGTTCATCTACCGGTACGGCACGCGGCTGTTTATGTTCATGGAAGTGCCCGACGATTTCGATATGCTCCGCGACATGCCCAAGTACAGGGAACATCCCAAAGCCCGCGAATGGGACGCCCTGATGCGGACCTTTCAACAAACCGTCCCCGGCGCCCCCGCCGGCAGCACGTGGGTCGCGATGAAAGAAATCTACGCCTTGGAGGCCGATCATGGCTGACATCCACCGCAGCGGGCTGGAATACCGCGACCGGGTCGTGCTCATCACCGGCGGCGCGCACGGCATCGGCGCCGGTTGCGCCCGCGTGTTTGCCGACGCCGGCGCCCAAGTGATGATCGCCGACCGCGATCCTGCCGCGCCCATCGTTTGCGACGTTTCCCAGCCGGACGAACTCCGGGCGGCCATTGACCAGACCGTGCGCCAGTTGGGCCGGCTCGATTGCCTGCTGAACAACGCCGGTATCCACACGCCCCCGCGTCCGATTGACGACGTGCCGCTGGCGGACGTCGAACGCGAATGGCAGACCAATTTCCGCAGCGTGTTCGTCGCCTCGCAACACGCTCTGCCCCACCTGCGCAAGGTGAAAGGCAACATCATCAACATGGGCAGCCTCGTCGCGCAGATGGGCGAACTCGGCTCGACCTCCTACGCCGCCAGCAAAGGCGCGATCAGCTCGTTCACCAAAGCGCTCGCCCTCGAAGAAACCCGGCACGGCGTCCGCGTCAACTGCGTCCTGCCCGGCAACATCCACAGCGACAGTCGCGCCCGCGCCGCCGCCCAACAACCGGACCCCGCCGCGTTTGAGCGCGAACTCGATTCGCACCAGCCGAGCGGCCGCAGCGGCACGCCGGAAGAAGTCGGCCAGCTCTGCCTGTTCCTCGCCAGCGACGCCGCGTCCTACATCACCGGCGTCGAAATCATCATCAGCAGCGGCAGCGAACTTGGCTACGGCGTGAAGTTCCCGTGGAAGTTGTAAACGCTCGCCCTTGAGTCCGGGCAGCAACGACCCGTGCTCCAGGCGACACGCAGTCCAACCTGCCGATCACGGCGGTGATCGTCAAGGTCGTCAACATTGTCTCCTCGCCGCTACCGCACTGGAAGAACCAATCGTTGATGGACAGCGGCGTGCGCTGGGACGTCTCCCTGTTGAGCGCGGCGATCAGGTTTTGTCGGGGCATCATCGCGAGGCTTCGAACAAAACGGGCGAGATCTCGTCGTCGTTCGCCTGATCGGGATAATAATCGCCGGCCACCGGCTGCGACTGTTCGGTGCGTAGGTGGATCGCAAAACTCAGCCGCGCCGCCGCGCGACCAATCGCGGGATGCGTGACCACTTCGCGGATCGTGCGATCGGCCAGATGCGCTTGATCAATCTTCACCAGCCGAGTGGGGCGGCGCGATAATCGCCGAGGGGCATCGGCGCAATGCCAGTTTCGTGCTCGCCGTTGCGGACGGCTTCCATCCGCGCCGCGTCAGTGGGGTGGGGGATCGTCGTCATTGTTCAACCGCGCAAGATTTCAAACTGGGCTTGCTTGTCCTCGTGACTGCCGGGGACGCTGTAGGTCACGGTGTTGAAGACGGCGCTGTCGTTGGTGCGGTTCGGCTGGGAACCATGGCTGACCAGCGCGCCGAAGAAACACATGTCACTGGGGTCGAACTCCCACTCCGCACCCACGCCCGGCACGGCGTCGGCGACGCGCTTGACGACGACCCAGCCGAGTTCCTGATACGCGAACAGTTGTTCTTTGGTGAGGGGCATGGTGGTTCTCTTGTTGTGGCCGCCGTCCTAATCGGCCGCGCGTATAGTGACAATGGACGGTCTTGCGATGCAGAAGGACTTTTAGGCAGTCGCGACGCAATGGGTCAATAGAACGAGACATCAAGATCTTGGCCCCACACGTACGGAGACGTGTTCATGTAGTGGGTGTTAACCATGTCGTTGATGTTGTACCGTGAGCGATCTTTCCACACCACGTGACCATCGCCAAAAAGCTGGTTGCCGCCGCTGTAGTTATTCAGCCCCCAGTCCGTGTAGAGATTCCAACTGGAATTGTGGAACGAGGGACCGGCGCGGCCGTGGTTGTAGCTCCACCGGCGCTGGTCGGTGGCGTAAAATCCCCACCGATACAGCACATCCGACATCAAGATTCGAGAGGCGGTGTACTCCCGGTCGGTGATGTCGTCGGGGTAGTTGGCGACGGGATTGCCGTGCGTCGCAGTGGGCGCGAACTGGCTGACCCCGCCGAAATACTGGTAGAACATCATCGTGAACTGCGTGCCGGAGGAGTACGCGTTTATCACATATTCGGCGCTGCGCCCGACGTTGCTGGGACAGTACCAGAGCCGGTGGACCTGATAGGTTACCGGGTCGATCCGTGGCAGGTACGGCTTGATCGCCTGCATGGAGATGTCGCCCGGCAACTGCGTGTGCAGCGAGTCGCCGTACATGATGTGGCCGGGATAACGCCCGGTGCCCTGCCACGCGCGCGCGGTCTGGAGAACGTACCCGTTGTTGTCCTGCGTATAGTTCATGAACACCAGCGCCCACTGCCGGAGGTTGGATGAGCAGACCACCCGCCGCGCTTTTTCCCGAGCCGTCTGCAACGCCGGCAAGAGCAGCGCCGCCAGCAACGCGATGATGGCAATGACCACCAAAAGTTCGATCAAAGTGAAAGCGGTAAGTGGGACACGCGTCCCGCGTGTTCGCCGGAGAGGTTGCACAACCGGGACGGTTGTGCCACGAGACAGCGACGGTTTTGTCGAAACTGGCCTACGGGAAAAACGGGAGCAGGGCGGACACCCGTCCGCCCCGCCATGACCATGAAGACTGCGATTGTCCAAACAGGAGAACATCGCGACGTTCCTGCGCGCTAGCGCCGCCGCATCCGCCGATACAGCATCCAGCCGCCGACGCCCAGCAACAGGGCGGTGCTCGGTTCAGGAACCGCGCTCGTGTCGAAATAGAGCAGGTCATTTGGGTCAAACGCGCCGGTGAAGGTGAAGATGCGCGCCTCGTCGAGCAAGTGCAGGCTGGTGGTGTTGGCTTGCGAAATGTACGTGCCGCCCGAAGGGGCAACCGGGGTCAGATTGTCATTGTTGATCGTGAGCGGGGTGCCGTTCAGGTACATCCTTGTGGTCCCGTTGTCCCGCACCAACGCGAGGTGGGTCCAGTCGTCGTAGTAGTTGCTGACGTCGGTATTCTCAGTTGGATTGAACACGATAACCCCCTGATAGACTCCTCGGAATTCGTTGCCGTTCACAATCAAGGCGATCGTGTTGTTTCCAAAGATGTTCCGATCACCGTTTTGAGTGTTGTCGGGCTTGATCCAGATCTCGTAGCCGAAGTTGTCCGTCGCCGTGATCGTGGTGCTTGCCGAGGTGAAGGCGTTATGGATGTTGAAATCCACGGATAAAGTGCTGTTGGGGGCCACGTCGCTGCTGTACTGAGCAAATGGTGGATTTCCGGCTGTCAAATTCAAGGCACCCATCGCGTCCACCGTGGTCGCGTTGACATTGTTACCGGCCACGGCGCCCGGATCGTCCTCGCCCAAGCGCCAGTGATTCACCACCGTGATGGTGGCTTGCGCGCTGGTGGCCAGCAGCGTTGCCAGGCTGATTCCCAAAATGATGCGATACATGTTGCGTGTGTTCATGGTTTTTTCGGTCTCCCGTTGTTGGCAACAAATTATTCGATTTCACCTTTGACTTGCAACCCCGACAGCAACCAGACAGTATGCGGCCGTGACACGACCTTCCGCTCTGCCCGACTTGTCCACACTGACCGTCGCCGCGCGCACGTGGCGCGCCACGGACAACCATTCCCAGCAACTGCAGAAGGTGTTGCACCGCACCGCGATCCGCTGGCGGGGCGCAAAGTCCCGGCCGTTCTATTCCGTGCGGGAAATCGCGCGCGCGTTCCAGTTGCACCACTCGACCGTGGCTGCCGTTTATGCGGCCTTGGAACGCGAAGGGCTGCTGGTGCGGGTGCGCGGGACGCAGACGCTGATCACGCCCCGACCGCGTCGGGGCGCGAAGCAGCAGGTGGTGGGCATTCCGGTCTGGCTGCCGGGGTTTCGCTGGCTGCCGGAATGGCGGCTGTTCTACTTCTATTTCCAAGAGGAGTTGAGCCGGCACGGCGCGGTGGCGGATTTTATCTTCTACCGGCAGGGACAGGAGGTGCAGCCAGAATTTGTCCGCCGCGTCAAAGCGCACCGGCCGGACCTGCTGTTCTGGTTCGAACCGCATCCCGCCGATGATCGCGACGCGATGTTGCGATTCATGGACGCCGGCCTGCCCGTGGTGACGGTGTGCGACCGGCCGGCGCGGTTGCCGGGACACGGCTACTGGACCGAGCGACGGCCCGCAATCGAACAAGGACTGCGGGAGTGGCAAGCGGCGGGCATCGAGTCGGTCGTGGTCGTGACCGGCTCGCACAAAAACCGCCACGGCTCTGACCTGCATTTGCGGGAGGCGTTGACGGCTTCGAAACTGCCTTTCGAATATCGCGCGCTCGATTCGCGCCAGCCGGAGAAGTCACTGCGGAGTCTGGCGCGGTCGGGCGGCGGTGTGATTTGGGAGGAAGGTCTCACACACCTCGGCTGTTGTACTCGCGCGCCGGAGGCGATGAAAGCGCTCTATCGTGCCACGCGCGTGATGTTGATGCGTAGCCGGATGTTGTGGGTGGACACACCCGCTGACATTCGAGTGGATGCCTTGCATCTGGATTGCCAGTCCCTAGCGGAACGGGTGGCGCAGGACATTGCCGGCGGCGACATCTTTCGTCAACGCGAGCCGGCGATCATCCCCTGGCGGTGGCGGTCCCGCATCCGCGCCGCCGACGTTCTCACCGAAGGCGAGGCGATGTGAAGCCTGTGCCTACCGGATCTCGATCACGCCGGCGGTGAAGCGTTTGGCTTGTTCCAAGCCATGCACTTGCACCACGAGCGCGGCGTTGCGTCCGAAAAGATACCGGACTTTGCCGTCACTCTGCTTGCCGAACCAACCGCCGAAAGCCTCCTGCGTCATTGTCACATTGGTCCAGTCCGCGCCTTTGACAACCTTGTCGCCGTAGCCGGCGGGCTGGTCGCGCACGTCTTTGAAGAGCGAACTGATGAAGATGCCATCTTCAGAAAACAGGAATGCCTGGCCCATATTGCCGTGATGCGCGATGACTGCGCCGAGTTCGCCGCCGATGTCCGCCACGCCGGCAATATGCGTTTCGCCGGCAGTCTCGCCCGGCAAGGGCATCGGCGCGCCCTGCGAACCGTGCAACGCCAGGCGCGTGAAGTTGAAAAAGCCGGTCACCTTGCCGGTCAAGTCGGCGAACACATGCCGGCCATGAAACGGCGTTGTGCCAAATTGCATCCCGAACAGGTGGTTGCCGGCGCGGTGAAACGCGCTGTAACTGGTATCGAGCGAGTCGGCAAACTTCATCGCGTTGGCCACTTCATAAATCGGCGTACCGCCGTCCGCGAGGCGCGTCGGTTTGAGAATCCGGGCGTTGAGGTACAACGTCAGATCGTCCGCGAGCGGAAAGTTGTATCCGGCAAACGGCCGCAGCCACTGCTCAACAGCCTTCTCGAATTCCGGCACGAGTTGCAATTCCTCGTCCTGAATCAACTCATCCTCGTTCCAATCCGACCACAACCGCACCGCGCTGGTCGGATCGGCCTCGCGGAAACCGGGACTGGCGCGCCGGGCCTCATCAATCACCCACCACTTCGGGGCGAAGACCGCGCCGCAGGGCCGGTAATCTCCACCTCGCTCCACATACAACACGTGCGCGAACGGCTGGTACTGCATGATGTATTCGTGTCCTTGGGCGCGAAAAAACAGCGACCGAATCCCGCGGGCGTGTTTGTCGAGCGTGAAGGGCGAGCCGGGTTTCAAGCCGCTCGACAACAACCGCACCGGCCGGTAGTCGCTCGTCGCGGCGGGGTTCACCGCGTATTCCACGGAGTACGCCATCGCGCGGGTCGGGCCTTGCTCGTGCAACTGACATTCATACGCGCCGTAACTCGTGCAACCAATGAACTCCCGCAGCACCGGTCCGTCCCGGCGGAACGCAGCAGTGCGCCGCAGATGCTGACCCGCCTCGGTGATCCAGATATTGCCGGTTTCATCGGCCGCGACGGACGTGACCTCTTGCAGGATCTGGCTGTCCCATGTCAGTTGTTTGCCCTGCCCGCCGCGCTTGCCGATGGTGTGTAGAAGCGACGCCCTCGTCGCTTCGGTTTTTCCGGACGGATGCGACGAGGGCGTCGCATCTACGCGATAGACCTTGATCTGCCAGTCTGCGCCCCGGTCGAAGATGACGAGGTTGTTCTGGTGGTCGAAACACAACGCCCCGGCGTTTTCGAGGCGGGGCACCGGCACGGGCGTGAAATTGCCGGCCAAATCCACGGTGGCCAGCCCGTTTGTGCCCCGCGCGATGTAGAGCGTGCCGTTTCGGTCGAACGCGACATCGGCCAGCGCGGGCAGCGGCTGATCGAGTTTCACGCGACCGGCGCCCTTTTCCAGCAGCAACAAGCGCGGCGCGTCGCCCTGCGTGACGACGGCGATCCAGCTCTTGCTCACCGCGAGACTGTAGCCGGTCGCTTCCAGTTTGATTTCGGAGACGACACCGGCCGGCCGTTGGAACGGGACCGGCTTGCCGGTCGCCGGATCAAACCGCACCAGTGCGTTGTGCCACTTCATCACGGCGTACACGAGACCGGCCTCGTCCGCCGCCACCGCGCGCGCTCCCGCGCCGGCGCGTTTGAAGCCCCACACCTTCCGGTAATTCTCGTCGAGCGCGTAGATCGCATCACCGGCCTCGGCGATTTCGCCTGTGATGACGATGCGCCAGGGTTTACCGGCCTGCCCAGGAATCGCCGCCACGCCCGTCGGCCCGGTGTGATCGCCGCCCCAACCGCTGCCATGATAACCTTCCCACGGCGGGTTGCCGGGATTGTACCAGGCGTAGTCGTAGGTCGCTTTCAACCGCGGCAGCGAGATACCGCGCACGGTGTATTTGCCGGGAGGCACGGCTTGACCGGCTTCGTCCTTGCCGTCCCAAGCGATAGAGTTGGTCACCGGCTGCATGGCGAGGAGATTCCGCACCCGGCGACCGTCTGCGTCGTCCACGACGGCCGAGAAGATTTCGTGGCCGGTGGGCACGGTGACCAACAGGTTCGTTTGCGCCCCGGCAGTGACCGCCGCCAGCAGGCCGACAAGAATCCATCGCGTCATTATTCGAATAATCCGTCGTTGATCAGGATTTCGTTGTGCAAGTTCTCGGGGAAGGTGGTGGACTCGATAGAGAATCGGATCACCTTCGCACCGGCCGGCAGGTCAACCGCCAACTTTTCGATCAACACACCCGAACCCATCGCGACTTTCATCCGGTTGTGCTGTTTCTCGTAGAGCTGTTTGTCATCCGCCGTCACGCGGAGAATCACGTCCTGATTCGCCAACGCTTGACCAGCCACGATGTGGGCCAGCCGGCCGCCGACATCATCCGTGAGATAGACTTTGCCGGTGAACTTCTTCGCGCCGGCGGGGATGGCGTATTCGTACCAGTGGTACATGCAATTGCTCATCGCCAGCAGACACACGCCGGTCTTGAAATCGCCTTCGATGGCCACCACATCCGGCAGGAAACTGCTGTACGCTTGGCCGGCGGGGAGCCGGTAATCGGGATCAATCTTCTGGATGATCTTGCGATCCTCCGGCCACGGCATTTGTTGCCGCCCACCCCACGAGCCCAAATCAATCACGCCGGGACCTTTCGCCAGTCCCCACACTTCGTGACCCCGGTCGGTCATGCCATACTCGACTTTGATTGGTTTCAAGTGGACGAGCGGTGTCGCGGCGTGGGCGGCCCCTGTGATTGTAAAGATGCTGAGCCAGACGGCAAATCGTGTGTTCATTGATTTCTCCTAGTGGGGTTCGGTTGTTCTTTCAAGGCCGACTGTCACCCGACACTCGCGTTCGTTGTGGCCCGGCTTGGTCACGAATGGACGGCGGCACGCGGTCGGGGCCGGGGACGATGTCGAAAAAGTTATCGCCGAGCGGTTGATACTGCGGGCCGGTCTGACCGGGTTCGGGGCCGGTGTCGTTGTAGCGGTAGCCGCCTTCGGGAATGGCGTAGGTGGCATTGTCCTCGATCAGCCAGCCGCTCGTCCCGTTGTCCATGAACAGCCCGTTGACCGGCGCGATGCCGGACTTGCGGACGATATTGTGGAGCAGATTGCTCTTGATCACGGATTCAGGCTGGAATCCCAGCGTGTAAATCCCCCCGCCATCGGCCAGCACCTGCGCGATGTGATGGACGTGATTGTGCTCGATCCGGTTGCGCTTCGCCTGGGTCGGCTGCCGATCCCAGCGCCAGCCGATGGTGATGCCGGAGTAGGGGAGGTCGCTGACTTCGTTGTGCGCGATGACCGTGCCTTCCGCCAGCGCGACGAAGATCCCGGCTATGCCGCGCAACGTGACGCCGCAGCGGCGGACGGTGTTGTCGGTGATGGAGTTGTCCTTCACGAGGTCGGCCGGTTGCGGTGACGTGGAATTGATCTCGCCGAGTTGAATCCCGTTGCCACCCACATCCTCGACCACGTTGCCGGTGATCCGACAACCGCGACTACCGGCTTCGACGCTCACGCCGGTCGCGCCGAGATGCGCGAGCCGGCCGTTCTCAATCCGGCAATTCACCGCGCGCACGAACCGCACCGCTGCCGGCGCTGACTTTTCGTGAATCAGCGCCTCGTTCTGCATCGCCACCGTCACGCCCGTCTGCTGGGGCAGAAACCCGTTCGCCGGCAACCGCCAATCGGTGTGCGCGAACGTGATCCCGCGAAACGTCAGGTTCGTCGCGCCATCCACGACCACCAGTTGTTCGAGCCGGGTGGCCACGGCATCTGTCGGCTTGTCGCCCCGGTAGCGGATGATTTGCC
Source organism: uncultured Verrucomicrobiota bacterium (assembly GCA_964544425.1). GTDB lineage: Bacteria > Verrucomicrobiota > Verrucomicrobiia > Palsa-1439 > Palsa-1439 > OMJI01. Next base: position 5,123 of record CAZJCX010000043.1, on the reverse strand, counting down.
GCGCGCGGTCGTAGTACCATTCGCCATCCGCATCGAGCATCTCCGGCGCGTTCTCGAAATGGAAGGGGTAATGCGGCGCATTGGCGCGGATGTGACCGGCCCAGTCCATGTCGAAGAAGGTGAGGGCGGGTAGAGGGAATGTGATCTGATTCTTCTCAAGGTCAACCGTCGCGCCCCGCAACGGCGCGTGCGCGGAGGTCCACTCCACAATCGTTACCAGTTCCACCTCGTCGAGGTTGCTCCACCGCTGAAGCTGCCCAGGCGGGAAGGTAATCGTCAAGCCGTCGGCGCTTTGCAGCCCGGTGTAGTGGCCGGTGTTCGGCGTGCGCGCGCGGAGGGCGCGCCGACCGTTGACGTAGAGGTCGCGGATCGGATCGCGCGAGGTGAACGCCGCCTCCCAGACCGCGCCGACCTTCTGCCAGCCGGTCACCGGCTGGCCGCCGCTGATGATCACCGTTTCGCCGGGCGCGGCTTCGTAGGTGTGACCGGAATCGCGCGCGTCGAACCGCAACGTCTCATCGAGAAAATACGTGCCGCCGCGCAGCACGATGCGCGCGTCCTGGCCGGCCAGCCGCGCGGCTTGCTGCGCGTCAACCAAAGCATTCGTCCCGGTCGAGGAGATGATGAGCGTGGTCATGGCAAAGAGGGCGACAATCATTTAGGTATGCGATGGCTACCGCAGATACCAGTTAAAATCCACGTGAACGGACATCACGTTCCACCCGCCGCGCACCACGGGTGTCCCCGCCGGCGGCGGGTAGGTGGTCATCGTCGCGTCGGAGAGCGTCGCGCGTTGCTTCCATTCGACGCGACCGTCGGCGTAAAGCTGATTCGAACCTTCCCAGTTTGTCGGGCTGTATTGGATGAGCGAACCCCAGATACTCAGGATCGCGGGCCGCTTGGCATGATTGTACTGATATTCATCGGGCGTGCTCCCCCACACGACCATCGTGTCGGCCATCAACAGCCGGCCGGCGTCGAATGTGCGTCCGGCCAGGTCTTCCGGGATCATGGCGAATTGCGCGCCCCACGGATCAAGGTCATACCCCCAGACATCGCCCAAGCCGAAGTAAGCATAGTCGCTGGGAAACCACCCTTGCGCCATGCCCGCGCCGTACACCCAGTCGGGGATCGGATACGTGCCGCGCTGTTTGCTCGGGCAGTTCCAGATGCCCCACACCTTGCGACCGGCCAAATCCACTCCGCCCACATAGCTAGCCATCGTCGGCAGGTTTCGGTACCGGCTGATGTCAATCGTCACCGCTCCCTGGTAGTTGGTCACATGCACGCCATTCGGATACCGCCCCGAATACGCCGCCACCGCCTCAAACATCCGGCCGCTGTTGTCCTGACCGTACATCAGGATTGCTTGTCCCCATTGCCGCAGATTCGACGCGCACGCTTTCCGTCGTGCCACTTCCCGCGCCCGCGCCAGTGAAGGCAACAACAACGCCGCCAAGAGCGCGATGATGGCGATGACCACCAAGAGTTCAATGAGCGTGAAGCCCGTCGTGTGCCTGCGGTTCATCATGAAACCTCCGCATAGTTCCCACAAGTCCATTGACGCCACAAACCCGGCAGTCACCCGGCAGATCGCGTAGTCCACAAGACCGCTTCCGGCGGGCAGTCCGTCAGCGTGTCCGGCAACGCCTGCGGAAAACCGTCCGCGTCCGTCGCGCGACCGGCGCGCGAGTAAAGATAGCTGTTCCCGCGCTCCGCGATGGCGAACGATTCCGTCCTTCGATTCACGCAACAACAACTCCAGCCGCCATCCGGCCGACGTGCGCGCAACAACCGGACGCCGTCCGGCTGCGCGGGCCGGTAGATTTCGCTGCCGGGCGGGAACAGTCGCGTCAGCAACGACCACACGTAAAACCACGGGCGCAATCCGCGCCGATCCCACATCCCCCAGTTGAACTCCGGCGGCGTCTCGCCGGGATTGACCATCCATGTCGGGCACAGGTTCGAGTCCGCCAACATCCACGCGCTCACCCCGGCCACCCCGGCCCGCGCGGCTTGCACGGCGTAATCGGCCATATCGAGTCCGTACTCGTAAGTCGCAATCGCCGGGTTCACGCCGCGCTGGATGTCGCCCCACAGGCCGGCTTCCATCAGGTACAGCGGCTTGATGAACCCGTGCGGATCGGTCGCCGAAATCAACGCGCGAATGCCGGCCAGTTTCGCCTCCAGTTCACCGGCCCGCACTTCCTCCACCGTGCCGTAGCGGTGAACGCCATATGCATCCAGCAGCGCCCCGACCTCTCGCGCCGCCCGCCGCGGCCAGTCCGAATACTCAACCGAGTCCGGGCCGAAAAATGCAATCGCCTCCCGCAGCCCGCGCCGCCGTAACTCCGCATCGGCGTTCTCCAACGCCACCCGCCACGCCGCAAACGCATCGCCCGCGAGATTCGACGGCTCGTTCATCACGATCAACCGGCGGATGCACGAGTAACCACGTCGCCGGATGAGATGTTCCGCCACTTCCGCGACACCCGCCGCGTACCGGGGCGACGCCAGTCCCGCCGGTGTGAAATCTTCCGGTGCCCACTCCGTCAACGCCACCGCGATCCCGCGCTCCTGACAGACATCCAAATGCCGGTACAAACTCCGCATCTCGCGCGACTCCCAATCCGCCGCGCCGTTGTCGTGCCGCCACCACTTCGCCTGCACCATCATCCGCACCCAGCGCAACCCCAGCCGCTCCACCCGCCGCACCACCAGCCGCCAATCGTCCTCGGAGTAATCCTGCAGCCAAAACCCCGGATCCCATTCCGCCGCGAACCCGTCGAACATCGTCGCGATTTCCACGCTCGCCGACGCCTCCGGCACGAACAACCCGAACCGGCTGTTGTCCCGGTACGCCGCCGCGCTGCCGAACATCGTCCCCGTCGTCTCGCCCGGTCGCGACACCAGAGCCTCGAACAAGAACGGCCCTGCTGGACGCGGCTCGACATACTCCACGGTGAACCCACCCGGCACGATTGCCCCATGCTCACCGGCGCGAATGATGATCTGCTTCACGTCCGCTTGACCGGGCTCGGAAAAATAGAACTCAATCACCGTGCCCATGAACGCCGGCTCGCGGCGCACGATATTTTCACACCAGACCCGCGTCGTCAGCTGCACCCCCCTTGCGACGCGCTCCAACGTCACCGTCGCCACCCGTTGCCCGTCTGCGTCGCGCACGACGTGTTCGCCGAACAAATACCGGCGTTCGATGGGCACCGGCATTGTGGCGGATGGCAACGCCTCGCCCGTCAGCCGCACCGCGAGCCACATTTCCCGCGATACCGGCCCCGGCACGATCTCGACGCACCCATCGTCGCGCCGCCGTACCAATGCCGCCCCGTGCGGTTGCGCGAACACCTCGCCCGGCTCCGTCACCGTCGCCAATGCCGGTTGGACGAGTTGATCGTTCTCGAACACCGCCGGTTGCTGGATCTGAATCGGTTCGTTCATCGTCGTCAGCCCGTCCAGTGCGGCACGGGCTGCCACGCGGTTTGGGCGATTTCCTCGCGCAACACCCGGTCGGTCAACTCCTGCCGGAGCCCTTGATGCGCGGCGTCGTCCCAGCGGTTGTGCAACTCGTCGGGGTCGGTTTCGAGGTCGAATAACTCGCCGTACGACTGGCCGACGTACAACGTCAGCTTGTACCGGCGCGTCACGAGCGTCCGCGCCCGCAGACCGAGAAACGGTTCATCGTTCTGGATCAACACCGGCCGTTCTTCGTCGCAGGCTGTGCTGACGAGACTCCGCCCCGGCAACAACCTCAACGGCGCGACCTGTCCCAGCCGGAACGGATGATCCGGCCGTTGCAACTCCGCCGCGCCCGGCAGCGGCACGCCGCACAGGTCGAGAATCGTCGGCAACAAATCCAGTTGGCTCACCAATTCGTCCGCCACCCGCGCCGGCAATCCCGGCGCGCGCAACAGAAACGGGATGCGCACCGCCGGTTCAAACGCAAACGAACCCCACGACCGCATCCAATGATCCCCCAGCAAATCACTGCCATGATCGCCGACAAACCCGACCACCGTGTCTGCGTCACGCCCCGTGCGCCGCAGATGATCCAGCACACGCCCGATTTGCGCGTCCACATGGGTCGTCATCCCGTACGACATGGCGCGCCGCGTCTGCCAACGCTCGTCCGGCACCGGCCCGCCGGGGATGCCGAAACAATCCATCCGTCCCTCGAACATCGCCTTGTAGAACGGCGGCAGATCGTCGAGTTCCCCCGCGCGGCGCACCGGCACCGGCATAGCGCGCGGGTCGTACATCGTCGCGTACGGCGCGGGCGCGGCGAACGGCGGATGCGGGTCGGGAAACGAACTCCAAATGAAGAATGGCCGGTCATCTGTCCGCTGCCGGTCCAGGCTCGCGATGGTCCGGTCGGCGATCCAGTGGTTGTAATGCAACTCTTCCGGCAACCGCATCGCGTAACAGTCCGACCCGTCCTCCGCGTTCAACAGCCGCCGCGCATCGCGCGTCTGCGTCTCCAGCCAGTTGAAATAATCGCCGAACACAAACCCGGCGTGTCCCTCCGCCAACTCGACCGCCTCGAACCCGCACGCGGGCGTCGGCACGGCGCGGATGCGACCCGCGTTCCAGTCCGCCAGACTGGCCGGCCAGACCTGCTGCCCCGCCACTTCCGGCGCCGGCACATACCGGCTCAGGTGCAACTTCCCGATCCCGTGCGTCCGGTAGCCCGCCGCCGCCAGCAACCCCGGCAACGTCGCCGTGCGCGGATGCATTTCCATGTTGTTCGACCACACCCCATGATCGCGCGGCAGCAACCCGGTCAACATCGTTGCCCGCGCCGGCATGCAGATCGGATGGTTGCAATACGCCCGCGTGAACCGCACCCCCTCGCGCGCCAGCCGGTCGAGGTGCGGCGTCTGAATCAGCGCATTCCCCGCCGCGCCGAGCCAGTCATGCCGCATGGCATCCACACAAAACAAAATCACGTTCGGCCGCGGCGTCATCCGTTCCCCCAAACCTGTTCCAAGTCATCCCGCAGCGACCGGGTGGTGGCGGTGGGCTGTCGCAGCCAGTTGTTGATCGCGCGGCCGGCCGCGGGGCGGGGCGCGGACGAGCGAGCCGGACCATGCGGGGCGCGACGAGGA